>CP064970.1:0-343462 GCA_016699305.1 Alphaproteobacteria bacterium | reverse complement strand
CCGCATAGCCAATCACATTATATCCATTATCTTTAAGGGATTTCTCAGCCACGCACATGCGATTGTTTTCGATGACGCGCGTGCATATCCCCGTCATCACGAATTGAGCGGCAGGAACAGACATATTAAATTTGGTCGAGACCACAACGCCGCTGTCCATATTCAGCATATAGGTCAGGGTTTTTGTCCAGGCGTAACTGCCCAGATTGGACCCCCAGCGCGCGAATTGCAGCACCACTTCCTGGCCGGTGTTGATGCCCGATCCCAAGGGAACCAACAGGCCGATGGCAAAGACCACGCGGATGGGTGCCCATATCTGGTTGGCGCGTCCCCCCATCTGTCCTTTCCACGCGCCTTCCGTGGTGATGACGATGAGATGGTAGGTCAGGATGATGCCGCCCACGACCAGCATGGCGATGCTGTAGATACGCAGCAATGTCTTGAGCACCGTCGTCAGCCCTGCGCCCGAAACCGTGGTGGTGCCGTTATCGCCATTGGCAAAGACCAAATCGGTGTTGTCGGGGCCTAGTAAATGATCGATCCATTTCAAGGCCCAATCATCCGTCAGGCTGGGCTTAAACAATTCCTCCGCCGCCGGGGTAAAGGCCGGGGCGTCTTCGGCTTTTGCCGAATATGGGGCCGCAAAGAATGTCAGCATCAGGCCAAACGTCATGCCCAACAGTGCGATGATGGGGCGAGCGGGGCGAGAAGATATCGTCATGGGCTTCATCTCTATGACTTCTTCCATTTATCGATGGATTTCAAACGGTCTTTGAGTTTTTGTTTTTTGTAGTCGGCCAGCGGCTCGGTCACCATGCCCGATAGGGCCTTTGTCGTATCAGAGCCCAAGCTCTTGATGGGAGCCAGCATACCGCTACCGCCGATCAGCGCGTTCTTGACGTTGCCGTGCAGGTCATAATCGAACGGCTTCTCGAAGTTTTGCTGGTTGATCCAACCCATGGCGAATTGCGGGATGGTATCGATCAGCTTAAAGCAGCTGTTGCAGATGGTATAGCCGACCATGCAATAGATCAGGATATAGACCAACCGCTGTAATACCCCCAGCGTATCGGGAAGACGCGCGGTCGCAACCTCGACATCGGGAACCACGGCCGCTCCCACCGCCTGCCAATAGACAGCGTTAAGGAAACCAATCAACGAATTGGCCAACAAAATGGCCAAGATCATGCCGATCAGCATCAGGATGGGCCGGAACATCAACTGCACCAAAGCCATATAGGCGCCCTTGCTGGATGGCGAATAGATATCATCGCCATAAGGCGTCAGATGCGCCAAAGCGACCAAGGGCACGGCCACCACCATCTCCAGCAACGATAACAACCAAGTCATGATGCCCAGCAGAAAGCGCCAAAAGGGGACGATAGGCAACAGAAAAGCCAACATCAACGCCGCACCGAATATGATAAAGGCCAAGGTCATTAACAATGCGCCCGCCATGCTGAGAATCTTGCCCGTAAAAAAGAGAGAACCGCTGAGGAGCACAGAACCGGCTTTGCCCAGAGGGCCAGCCGCCAGACTTAGACCCGCCACCCATCCCGAAACGCCCTCAATTATCGCCCCCACGCCCGAGGCCACCGCCCCACTGCCGAACATCGCGATGGACATTTTATACAGCCGCATACCCAGAATGACGAAAGAACCGATGGCGTCATTGGCGTTTTGTTGAAAGCTTGTGATGGGAAAGAAATCCATATTCTGATTCCATATGCCAAGTTCCATACCTTTCCTGACGATCCATCCGAAGCTGTTGTCCAGCGTGATCCCTTCGCCAATCGCCTGTGCCGACATTCGTTTATCGGCTTTGAGCATGTTGTAAGTGGCCTGGAAGGTGGGGGCCAGTTCTGTTGCTGCCTTCGATTGGTGGTCACCGTAAACGCTTTCAGCTACAATCTGGGCTTCACGACTATCTGCAGGTACGTCAGGATTGATCATAGCTGAGGCTGAATCTTTCGAGGCATTCTCCATCAGCTGTGTTGTCGATCCATCAACTTTCGGCACGGCACTGGCCTCTTCCCATATCTTGCTGACAACTTGGGAATAGGCGATGTAATAGAGGCCGGCGAACATCCAGCCGAAATTGCTCTCACCCGAGGCGACCTTTTTTAAGACGTGGTCTTCCCTAATCAGACTGCCCAGGGTCTCCTTGGCCAGATATTCCTGAGATTTCTTGACGATGGCATCTTGGTAATTCGTGACCAGAGCCAGCAGGTCGGTGACTTTTTCTTCGGCTTTGCAAATGCTGCCGCTGTTGCAATCTTTGACCACCGTGGCACCTGCGCGCTTGGCCAGGACTTCGGCGGCCAATTCACGCCCCTTGTCCATGGCGCAGGTATAGACGGAATAGCTGTTCTGCACGCTGTTGGGGTCCGAGCTGGGGCAGGAAACGCCCCCGTCAAACAAAGCGGCCTTATGAATATCGCGGAGTTTCTGCACAGCGCTGGTTGTTAAAATGCTCCCTTTGGCCGCTTCCGTGGCATAGGCAACACTGCCGCATGCCCCTTGAAGATCGGCATATGTGTTGTTGGCCACCGCCGCAAGTTTGGCAGGGATGGGGGAAACATCCCATCTGCGCACATACTGGCCAATCCCCCGGATCAGGGGGTTCTCGTCCATATAGGGACTGATTTCCGTCACTTTATACATGCCTGTTTCGACATCTTTTGAAATCCAGCCTTTGTCTTGGCGCACTGCGCCGTCATACACCTCGCGGCAGATACCGATGGCCATCATGCGTCCCACATTGGCCCCTATGGCGGCGTTGGAGGGAGGCAAAAGCCCTGCATTCATATTCAGCAATTCCTTGGACATCGCCGTCCAGGCATAACTGCCCAGGCCCGAACCCCATTTAGCGATTTGGATCACGATATGCTGGCCCGAATTCAGGCCCGATGCCAAAGGGACCAGCAAGCCAAGGCCAAAGACAAGGCGCAAGGCGGCCCACATCTGGCTGCCGCGCCCCATCATCTTGCCGCGCCAGGCTGTCTCCACCGTCAAGCCAATGCCGTGATACAGCAAGATCACGGTGGCAAGAACCATCAGTGCCAGGCTGTAGATCGACAAAACGGATTTAAGCACCTTGACCAACCCGGTGCCCGTGGCGGTCACGTTTTGCCCCGAGCCGGGATTGGGGATTTGAATATCCCGATTATCCCCCAGCAAATGCTCGATCCAATTATTGGCCCAGTCTTTATCGCCGGCGGGAGACTCGAACATGCCTAGCTCATTGCCTGATGCGGGTGCGGCATGGGCGACGGAGCTAAGGCTGAGCATCAACACGATCACCATCGTGGCCACGGTCATCACCAGGCTCATCACCACAGCCAGGAAAAAGGCGGCTTGGGGCAGTTTTTCCTTGGTGAACTCCACGCGCGACCAGGCCGTGCCGATCACATTCTTCAGTGGCAAAGGCCCTTGTCCGCGCAGGCCGGGATGGTCACGGTCAAACAACCCTTGGGAAGCGAACAGAATAGCCAGAACCTGCGAAAGAATGCGGCCCACCTCGAAAAGAGGCGTCACGCTGCGTTTAAACTCCGGCATCAAAGCAAAGCGCGCCACACTTCCTAACGTCGGTGTTCGCTTGTCTTTTTCATTCTGCGGTCCGGGACGCTCTTGCTCCGGATGGCTCATTTTCGTGACCTTTCGATGCCTCTCATTTTAACAAATTTCGGCTCAATTTGCTACGATCACGATAGGCTTGATACAGGCCAACCCTGCCGCAGATAAACCAGTTTGCCCCGTCTTTTGTGACAGGCACAAGTTAAAAAAGCCTGCACAACGCCCCTGGCGTCGTGTGAAGTCAGGCATCGGCGGCATATATATTGCTTTCACGAAATTAGTGTATGATTACCACTATAAATAGCTCTTATTGAACGGAGACAAAGCCATGGCCGAGCAAGAATCCACAAATATAAGCGTCAAACCTACAGAACCCGCTGCAAACCCGAGCATTGCTCAGGGTGAGAATGCGGCTCAGGAACCCACAAAAGAAGTCAACAGCGAGGAACGGGCTTGGTATCAAAAAAAGCGGTATTGGGCGCTTTTTGCGACAGTCGTTTTTGCTGGGGGTTACGGCCTTAATAGGCTGTTCCACGATGTGCAGGAAAAAAATCAACGCAAGCAAGATGCGATCAATGCGGCAATCGATGCCAAGGTGCGTGCCGCCTTGCCAGGGGGCGATTACGAAGGGTGTCGCAAAGACCCGAACATGGCGGTTTTCTACGCCAAACCAGGCACAAAAATATACGAAGATCCGAATTCTAATAAGGCCACGAAATGGGATATCAAACCGGGACAAGGAATTATTGTCTGTAACTCGGCAGATATAAATATCGATGGTCAGAACTGGCTTGTGGCCATGTCTCCCCGCGTTAATCATTTTGTGAAGCCAGAGCAGCTGACCTTAAAGTACCAGGATGTCGCGCAACCGCTTGACGAATCCGTCAAGCAATCATTGCAGGAAATATGCAAGAACCCCATAGGGACGGCAAAGATCAGGGATTACGCCGTGCAGTTGATCGACCGTTTGGATAAGCATGGGGAAAGCTCCCGATTTCGCTATACAGGCCCGGTTATGCCAATCAACACGAGAGTCGATATATGCAAAGCGGCCGCTGAGCCAGGAACAGGTGATGAATTTTTTGTCGTCCGCGATCCAAAGAATCCTGAGAATGCGGGTTATGTCTATGGACGGCGCATCACCCCGGATAGCACGGCTCGACCTGCCGTAAAGGAACCCACCGGTGGCAACCCTTCCGATGATGATATGCGACCAAAGCGGGGCGCAATGACCGGTAAGGCAACGCAACTCCCCGTCTCTGCTCCCAAATAAACGCCCTATTCAATCACCACCAGCGTCTCGCCGAACTCTACGGGCTTGGCGTCGGTGACTATGATTCGGCTGATGGTGCCTGAACGGGGGGCCTTGATGGGGTTCATGACCTTCATGGCCTCGATGATCAGCAATGTGGCTCCGGCTTCGATGCGGTCGCCGACTTTGATGAAGGGGGGCGCGCCAGGCTCGGGCGCTAGATAGGCCGTGCCGACCATGGGGGAGGTGACGCCGCCTTGCGGCTGGCTTTCATTGGCGGGGGCTGTGGCCGGGGCCGTTGTGGCCAGATGGGGGGCCGGCATGGCCGCCACGGGCAGGGTTGGGCCGGACACGGCGACCGAGCCGCGCATCAGGCGTAGGCGCTTTTCCCCTTCGGCGTATTCAATTTCCGTCAGGCCGGTTTCCGTCAACAGATTGGCCAGGTTACGCACCATCTCGGCATCGACTTCGAATTTAGGCATCAGGCGATCTCATTTTATGCTTATGGGCCCCGCTCTGGGCAGGCTCGGTCCTTCTTTTATCAAATCCCCTCGCGGATGTCGCGCATCTAAACACCATACAAGTGGAAAATTATAGATACGCCATGAGATGTTCATACCCATGGTGATTATTTTTTTGAAACAGAATAAATATGATTGACGTTATTTATGGTGCGGTTGCAGAATAATTAGACACTACCAATTCAAAAAAATAGGGGAAGAAAGTATGAGTAGTATTATTGCGGCGGCATTGCCATATGTGTTCTCAATTGCAATCGTTTCCCCGTTTGTTGGTATCCCCACATTCCTTATCGGAAAACAAATAAAAAAATACGGCATTGATCCCAGAAGAGCCGACATAGAAGAAACGAACAATTGCAACCATGCTTTTTCCGCTCAACATGGTCAGACAATCAAGGTCGCAAGTACGCTTTGCCGCCCCTTTCGGGTGGATCCGGAGTCAGTCAGACTGACCATTCCGGAACGGCCTGCGAACGCTCCTGGGAAAGCAAAATCAGTCAATCTCCAGCAGATACCTGCAGGCTCCTCATTAGGAACAGGAATATCGGTTGCAGGTGGGCCGGCTCGTCCTAAGAATGCTTATCTTGAGGCGCGTAAGGCTCTGTGGAATGCACACATGAATAGGAAATAAAAAGTACAGCATTCTGTAGTGTAAGAAAAAGGGCGGCCTCCGCAAGGAAGGCCGCCCCGTCCGCTCATCCTGCCATGGAGGCAGATGAAAGACTTAGCTCTTCTTCTTGCGCTGTTCGGCGATCACGGACTTGAACTGCTCTAACGGCAGCTCGCCGCTGAACATCTGGTCGCCGATGATGAAAGCGGGCGTGCCGTTGATGTTCAAGGTCTTGGCCAACATCACGTCTTGCGTCAAGGCAGCTTTCGATTCGCTGCTGTCTAGGGCCTTGGTGAACTTGGCCACGTCCAGACCGGCCCCTTCGGCCATCTTGATCAAGCTTTCCTTGGTCTGGGGAGACTTGACGGTCATCATGGCGTCATGCATCTGCTTGAACTTGCCCTGTTGCTGAGCGGCGATAGCGGCAAAGGCCATCCAGCCCGAAGCCTCGCCCAGGATCGGCATGTGACGATAGATCACGCGCACATTGCTGTCTTCGCTGATTAGCTTAGCCACGGTGCCATGGGCTGAGCGGCAATGGCCGCACTGATAGTCGAAGAACTCGACGACGGTCACATCACCCTTAGGATTGCCGGCTTCCGAGCCATGGGCGCTCTTGACCAGAGCATCACGGTTCTGGCTGATTTCCTGGCGCGCCTTTTCCTGCGCCTTGGCCTCTTCGCGGCCATAGGCGTCCTTGGCAGCTTTCAGCACGATTTCCGGCTCACGATCCAGAAGATCGCGGATCACGGATTCGATCTTGCCGCGCTCGGCGGCATCCACGGCAATGGCGGGTTTGGACGGCGCGGGTTCCGGGGCCGGAGCCGGAGCTGCCGCCAAGACCGGGGCCGGAGCCAGCATTATCATGCCAGCAAACGCAACACGAGACAGATTCTTCATTGATCGAACTCCATCGTTGAGGATAGGGCTAAACTTAAGGCACAGATGTGATTCGTGTGACGATGACATATCGCTCACTCATTCGCCACCGGGATTTTCGTCCGTTTCCGCTTTTCCCTTTTCCTTGTTGCCTTTTGCTCCCTTCGAAGGCTGCAAGGCCACAAAGCGCAAATCGCCACGTTGTTCGATCAACAAAAGGACCGGACGATTCTCACGATGCGCGCGGGCGACGGCGTCGTTCATGGCACTGACGGCTTCGGGCACCGTGTCCACGGGCTGTTGATTGACCTCGATCAACACGCTGCCAGGACGCACACCTTTATCCGCCGCCGGGCCGTCCTCGCTCACGGCGGTGATCAGAACGCCTTGTGTTTTGTCGTTGATATCGTTGCGGCGGCGCAGTTCTTGGGTCAGTTTGGAGACGGTGATCCCCAGTGTTTTGACCGTGCCGGTTTCGGCTTTTTCGGCTTTGGCCGGCTTGGGAGCGTCCTCATCCTCGTCTTCAGGGGTGACTTCCATCTCGGCGATGGTCATCTTGGTGCTTTCTTGCCGTCCCTTGCGCCAGAAGTTCAATGAAACCTGGCGGTCAATCGGCGTTTCGGCCACGATGCGCGGCAGACGGCGCATCTCGTTGATGTCTTTGCCGTCGAAAGACAAAATAACGTCCCCTGTCTGTAGTCCCGCTTTCGAGGCCGGGCTGTTGGGCATGACCTTTGACACCAGGGCACCGCGCGACTTCTCAAGCCCCAGGCTCTTGGCTATATCATCGTTGACGTTCTGGATGCGCACGCCGATCCAACCCCGGCGGATCTTGCCGTGGTCTTTCAACTGCGCCACCACGGCTTGCGCCATGGATGCGGGGATGGCAAAGCCGATGCCCACCGAACCGCCCGAGGGCGAGAGGATGGCCGTGGCCACGCCGATCACGTCTCCGTTCATGCTGAAAATCGGTCCCCCCGAATTTCCGCGATTGATGGGGGCGTCTGTCTGCAGGAAATCGTCATAAGGGCCGGCGTTGATGTCGCGCGCACGGGCCGAGATGATCCCCGCCGTCACCGAGCCGCCAAGGCCAAAAGGATTGCCGATGGCCAGCACCCAATCGCCTATGCGCAGCTTGTCGCTGTCGCCCCATTTGATGGCTGTTAGAGGGCGCGGCGGCGTGACTTTGAGCACGGCCAGATCCGTCTTGCTGTCACGGCCAACGACCTTGGCAGGCAGATTGGTATCGTCATGCAGAATGACCGTTATTTCCTCAGCGTTCTGGATAACGTGGTTGTTTGTGACGATGTAGCCCGAAGGATCAATCACGAATCCCGACCCCAGTGATGTCACGCGGCGCATGCTGGGTTGAGACTGTCCATTGGGGGCCATTTTATGACGGTCAAAAAAATCGCGAAACATATCCTCAAACGGTGAGCCGGGCGGAAATTGGGGCATCATGTCCTCACCAGGACCGGCGTCAGTCGCTCCCCCCTTATCCAAGCTTTGCGTGGTGGAGATATTTACCACCGATGGTAAAAGTCCCTCGGCCAAATCCGCAAAGCTTTCGGGCGCACCGCGCGCTTGCGCCATATGTGGTGCGGCCAGAGATAATGATAGCAGACACATGGCCACGCAGGCCATGCGCATGGCGGCATTCGAACGGCGTGTGCGGTTCACAAGCAGATGCATGACGCTCCTCATGACTATCTAGATATGGGAGGGGCCAGAGGGGAACCTCGGCCCGTGGGGCTTGATTCTGCATTCGAATATGGGCTGATTTGTGGCAAAATACGAATCTTCATCTGCCAAGCAGATATGAGCCATTGGATTAGGGAGGCGAATCGATTCAGATGTGTGCGCTGTGAAATCCCCTCGAGATACCCCACGGTCTTGATCTCTCGCTCTGGGGTGGTCTTGCCCCTTTTCCTATCTTTTTTCTACCTCTTCAAGGACCCTTAACTGTCTCAGTTGTCCTGGCCGAGAAAAGGATTTCAAGAGGCCTTGTCCTGGCCGATACAAGGCATTATGATGCGTCCGCAGAAGGCGCGGTATTCCCCGGTAGCTCAGTTGGTAGAGCAGGTGACTGTTAATCACCGGGTCGGCGGTTCGAGCCCGTCCCGGGGAGCCATGCGACTTCAATCTTCTCGGCTGTACCACCATGAAATTAACGATCCTCGTCTAAAGACGAGGATCGTTAATTTTTGAGAGGGCAGGCCAGCAGCGAAGATTTTTAGGCATAGCTCTCGTCGCGGAAGCCTCTGCTATGCACAGACGGCGCTGTGTTAGGCTTATTCACCCCCGCCCATCACGCGGCGGCGGCCGACATGGTCGGCGCCGGTGATGACGCCTTCGCGCTCCATGCGGTCGATGATGCGCGCGGCGCGGTTATAGCCCAATTGCAGATGGCGTTGCAGGAAGCTGGTCGAGGCTTTGCCTTCGCGCAGAATCAGATCCACCGCTTTATCATAAAGCGGATCGCCGGTGCCGGGCGCGCCGCTGGCTTCGTCCTCGGAGAATAATTCCTCGCCTTCCTCGTCCACCGTCACATCGTCCAGATATTCGGGCGTGCCTTGGGTTTTTAGGAAGCGGACCACGGCCTCCACCTCTTCGTCGCGCACGAAGGGACCATGCACGCGGGCCATGCGGCCACCGCCGGTCATGAACAACATATCGCCTTGCCCCAAAAGCTGCTCGGCACCCTGTTCGCCCAGGATGGTGCGGCTGTCGATGCGCGAGGTGACTTGAAAGCTGATGCGCGTCGGAAAATTGGCCTTGATGGTGCCGGTGATGACGTCCACCGAAGGGCGCTGCGTGGCCATGATCAGATGAATGCCTGCCGCACGCGCCATTTGGGATAGGCGCTGAATGGCGGCCTCGATGTCTTTCCCCGCCAACAACATCAGATCGGCCATTTCGTCCACTATCACCACGATGGACGGCAATTCGGTCAGGTCCAGGGGCTGTTCCTCGAAGACGGGACGGCCCGTGTCGGGATCAAAGCCTGTTTGTACCTTGCGGGTCAGAACCTCGCCGCGTCGCCGTGCCTCGGATAGGCGCTGATTATACCCTTCGATGTTGCGCACGCCCAGGCGCGACATGGCGCGATAGCGTTCTTCCATCTCGCGCACCGCCCATTTCAACGCCACGACGGCTTTGCGCGGCTCGGTGACGACGGGGGCCAGAAGATGCGGTATGCCTTCATAGACCGACAATTCCAGCATTTTGGGATCGATCATCAGCAGTCGGCATTGTTCGGGCTTTAGGCGGAACAGCAAGGACAGGATCATGGCGTTGATGGCCACGGATTTGCCCGAGCCGGTGGTGCCAGCGACCAACAGATGCGGCATGCGCGCCAGATCGGCCATGACGGGCGCGCCGCTGATATCCTTGCCCAGAGCCAGGGCCAGACGGGCAGGGGCCTTGGTGAACTCTTCGGCCAACAGCAATTCGCGCAACCAGACGGTTTCGCGGCGCGGATTCGGTAATTCGATGCCCAGCGCGTTGCGTCCGGGCACGACGGCGATGCGGGCGGATGACGCGCTCATCGAACGCGCGATATCATCGGCCAGGGCCACGACACGCGAAGACTTTACCCCCGGCGCAGGTTCCAGCTCGTACAAAGTGATGACAGGGCCGGGGCTGGCGCGGGTAATCGCCCCCTTGATGCCAAAATCGGCCAACACGCCCTCTAGCAGTCGGGCATTGCGTTGCACCAGTTCATCGGTCATCTGCGTGGGACGTTGAGATGCCGTGTGCTGTTGCAGCAGGTCTAAGGGGGGAAGCTGCGGGCCTTCGCCGTTCTCTTCGACGGGGATCGCGGTGGCGGGCAGTTTGGATCGCGGCGCGCGCTTGGGCGTAGAAACGGGCCGATCATCTCCCTTGGCGGCGATCGCGATTTGAAATCCGCTTTCGGTTGGCATGGAAAGCTGGGACGACGAAGTGGTATCTGGCCGCTTGGACGAGCCAAACATATCGCGCAAAACCGGAATCAGGTGCTTGCCTGTCACGGATGCAAAGCCTCCCATCAAGGCATGGCTTTTGGCAAAGGTCAGCCCTCCCGCCCATCCGGCCAGCAGCAAACCGATAGCCAAGGCGGGCAGACCGATCAAAGCGGTGGGCACACCCAAGGACATCATCAGCGATGCAAAAGGCCGCGCCAATAAAAATCCCAGCATGCCGCCTGACTGGCCCGAGACCGCGCCCGCCGCCAAAGCGCACATGCCAATCCCGCCCAGTGCCGCCATGACGCGCAGCGGCATCACGGGCAAAGGACGGTGAATCAACAAATGACATCCCCATGCGCCCAAGATCAACGGCACCAATAAGGCCCCAAGCCCCACGCTTTGCAAAAGGGCATCGGCCAATATGGCTCCGCCCGTTCCGGCCAGGTTCGAGATTCCCCGTCCACCCGCGACATTCCACGAACTGTCCATGGAGTCGTAACTGGCCAAAGCCAGCAGGGCATAGGCACTAAGAATCAATAGCGCGACGGCGAGGCCGTCTTCCGCGCGGCGGCGCAGATACTGACGCCAAGCCTCGGGCAGCAAGGGTATCTTGCCGCGATTTTTTTGCGCGGCGGCGTTGGGGCCGGAAGGGCGAATCGTGATGGCGCGTTTCATGGGTAGGCAGTCTAGCAGAAGCTTTTCGTCGGATGTACCGTGTGCGGTGCAAAAAAAGTGCTTGCCTTCACAACAAAAGATGTGTTTCGATAACAGCATGATGATCAACAGCTCGAACCTTTATTCGATTTATGCCGTCGCCGGTCGAAAGACCGACGCGCTGTGTGTCGTGGCGTCTGACGCCGTACATACAGCGTAACAGGCCGACACTCCGTCGGCCACCATCGGGGCCGACGACAGACAGATCATCCTTTCCTTTAGATCCCAAAGTCACTCGGTCCCTCACAGATAGGGAGAGGACTATGTTTGATTCCGTTCGTTTATTAGATCAGCGCGATGCCCAGACGGTCGAGCGGTTTTTGGCACCGCATTCGGCTAAGGCCTATTATTTGCGTGCCAATGCGTTGAATAGCGGCCTTGTGAATGAGGGCAGGATCAGCCAGGGCGATTATGTGGGAGCGTTCCAGGGGGACGATCTGGTCGGCGTGCAGGCGTTATTTAACGGTCATAGCGCGTTATGGGTATTCGCCACCGACCCGGCATGCATCGAGGGGATGAGCGCGGTTCTAAAGGAACATTGGAGGCTTTCGCCGCGTCCCATTCGGCGCATTATGGGATTGCGCGATTTGGCCTGGGCAAGCTGCAAGGCTTGGGGCATCACGCCCGATTTGCTGCATCAGCCCAATCCGGAATGGCTGTTCCAGCTTGATCTGGCGCAGATGAAAGACCCGCCGGGCTTTGCTGAAGACAAAAGAGTGCTGCGTCTGTCGCAAGATCAAGACGAAGAGCTGCTGATAGGCTGGCGCGTGGCCTATTACATCGAGGCCTTATGCGAATCGCCGCAAGATCCCAGTTTGAGGGATCATGCCAAAAAAGAGTTCGAAAGACATGTGGGAAAGAACTGGTATGTGCTCGAAAGCGAAGGCCAGGCCGTGAGCATGGGCGGCGTGCATCGTGCATTGCCGGATATGGTGTTCATCGGGCCGATGTGGACCCCGCCCGAATTACGCAATCGCGGCCATGCCCGCAGCTTACTGGCCAAGGCTTTGCGTTTGGCCGAATCGCAAGGCGTGCGGGAAGCGGCGTTGTTCGCCGAAAGGCCGGATGCGATTGCCTGTTATGAGAAATTGGGCTTTCGCAAAACCGCCGATTGGTTGATGGCATCACCCATACTGCCTATCTTGCCCGAGCATTTGGAAGGATCAAAGCCATGCACACCATAGACGTGCGCGAATTACGCAAGGCGTTCGCCGCCCCCAAGAAAAAAGGCGGGACCGAGATGGTGGCGGTGGACGGATTATCCTTTGCCATCTCGCCCGGGGAAAAGGTGGCCTTTATCGGTCCGAACGGGGCAGGGAAGTCCACCACGCTTAAAATGCTGTGCGGCATCTTGCATCCCAGCTCGGGCGAGGCTTTGGTCGCGGGCTTCGTGCCGTGGAAGCAGACCCGCGCTTTGGCGCATAAACTGGGCATCGTCTTTGGCCAACGATCCCAATTATGGCCCAGCCTGCCGGTGCGGGACAGTTTTGACATGCTGGCGGCGATCTATAGCCTGGAGGGGAGCATCGCCCGTCAACGTCGTGACCGGCTGGTGGATATATTCGGCATCGTTGATTTGCTGGGCCAGACGGCGCGTTCGCTGTCTTTGGGACAACGCATGCGGTGCGATATCGTGGCCAGTCTGCTGCATGGGCCGGATATCCTGTTTCTGGATGAGCCGACCATCGGTCTTGATGTCACGGCCAAGGCTTTGCTGCGCGACCATCTGAACGATCTGGCCGAGCAGGACAGCACCACGATCATCCTGACCAGCCATGACACCGGCGATATCGAACATATTTGCCGGCGCGTCATTCTGATCGACCATGGCCGCAAGGTGGTGGACGAGGACCTTGGCGAATTACGGCGCAGTTTCATGGGACGTAAGATCCTGCGCCTGGTGACGGATGAGGAATCGCCCCAATCCCCCGTATCGGAGGCCGAGATCGCCCAGTCCGGTCCGCATAGCCTGACCTTGGTTGTCGATACCGCGCGCCTGCCGGTGGATAGGGCGGTGGCGGCATGTCTGGCGAATCTATCCGTCAAGGATTTGACCATCGAGGATCCCCCGCTGGAAGATGTGATCAAGCGCATCTACGCGCAGCAGGGAAGGGGGGCATGACGATGCGACCCTTCCTTGCGGCGGCCAGGCTCGGGGCAAGCCGAGCGGCGCATGAGCGCGCCAGCCTGATCGGGCAGATTTTGATCATGCTGACCTTGCAAATTTCCTTTGGCGCTATCTATCGGGCCTTGCCGAGCGCGGTGCTGGACTCGTTGGGCCTTAATCCGGCACTGCTGATGTGGTATTTCACGGTCACGGAAACCATGATGATCGCCAGCTTTCTACCCTTTAAGCAGGTGCAGCAGGATATCCGCAACGGCATGGTGGAGATTCACCTATTGCGTCCCGTCTCTTACGGCGGATTGTTTATGGCCGAGGCCATGGGAGCCTATGCCGCGCGCGTTGTCTTGTTGCTGGTGCCGTGCTGGGGCGCGGCCTGGCTGTTGGCCGACGGCATGTGGCCATGGGATGGGCAAAGCCTGGCCTTGGTGTTCCCTTCTTTGCTGATGGCCGGGTGGATCATGAACACCGTGCATTTCGTGGTCGGATGCAGCACGTTGTGGACCGGACAGTCCGAGCCGATTTTTTGGCTCTGGCAGAAATGCACCTTTCTGCTGGGCGCGTTGCTGTGGCCTTTGGTGTTCTTCCCGGATTGGCTGGTGCGTTTGGCGTGGATGACGCCTTTTCCGGCCATGCTGGCCACCCCCGCCCATATGGCCTTACCAGGGATGAAACATGCCTGGATCGGCGGCCTGACTCATCAGGTATTTTGGTCCATCGTGGCGTTCGGGGTCGTGATGGGCATGGAAGGCATTTTGTTGCGCCGCTGGCAGCGCCAAGCGGGATAGGAGGAAAGACGATGTCTCAGATTCGCTATATCGCCGCGTTGCTGCGCTTGAACCTGAAATCGCAGATGATGCAACCGCGCCGCTATTTTTGGATGGCTTTGGCCATGTTTTTGCAAAACTGCGTGTTCTTCGTCATGTGGCCGATTCTGATGGCTAAGGTGCAACACATCCAAGGGTGGGATTTGTCGGATATCTTCAAGATATTCGGCGTCGGCGCGTTTGCCATCGGTTTGAACAATCTGGTCGCCGATGGCAGCGGCATGATCGCCCAGAAGGTCTTGGACGGAGATTTGGATACGTATCTGGCGCGGCCACGCCATGTGTTGCCGCAATTGGCCTTGACGCAAAGCAATCCTTCGGGCTTGGGCGATGTGCTGTGGGGTTTGATGATGCTGGGTTTGTCGGGTCTTAGCCTTGAACAATGGCCCGGGGCGTTGCTGATTGGGGTGTGCGCGGCGTTTATCTTTCAGGCCTCGGTTATCGCGTTCCAGTCCTTGATCTTCTTCCTGGATGTGGGCGGCTATTTCGCTGATCAGTTAGAAATGGTTCTATTATGCCTGACGACAGTACCGCAACACACGCAAAGTCTGGGCATGAAGTTTTTGATGTTCAGCGCGGTTCCCGCCGGATTCTTAGCTCTTTTACCGGTCGAGATTCTGCGCGGTCATTGGGAATGGTTGCCCGTCATGGTGTTGGCGGCGGCGTGTTATATGGCGTTGGCGGTGTGGGTGTTTTATCTTGGCCTGCGGCGTTACACCTCGGCGGCTGGGTTTATGTCGCGCACGGGTTGAAGGGGGTTGACAAAAATGGCTTTCCCGGCGCGGATAGGCGCATGAGCAAGGATACATCCTCTTCCGGCGGTTGGCTGTCTCGTCTGACGCGCGGGCTTTCGCGTTCCAGCGAAAAGCTTCAGGATTCGTTGGTCTCTGTCTTTCAGCGGCGCAAGCTGGATGCGGCGACATTGGACATACTGGAAGAAGCCTTGATCGAAGCCGATCTGGGACCTGCCGTGGCGGCGCGACTGCGCGCGGCCTTGGCGCGCGAACGGCTTGACAAAGATATGGACGAGGGGGGCGCGCGCGATCTGATGGCGCGGGAGATAGCCGCCATTTTGGCCCCCGTCGCGCAGCCTTTGTCGGTGAATGCGACAAACCGGCCCCATGTGGTGATGTTCGTGGGCGTCAATGGCAGCGGCAAAACGACGACCATCGGCAAACTGGCCGCCGACCTCAAAGCCCAAGGCAAAAGCGTCTTGCTGGTGGCGGGCGACACGTTTCGCGCGGCGGCGGTGGCTCAGTTGCAGCTTTGGGGGGAAAGGGCGGGCTGTCCCGTCATGGTCGGTCCCGAAGGCGCGGATGCCGCCGGCTTGGCCTTTGACGCCCTGCAACGCGCTCAGGCCGAGAACGTAGATGTGGTGCTGATGGATACGGCGGGGCGTTTGCACAACAAGGCGCATCTGATGGCCGAATTGGAAAAAGTGGTGCGCGTGATGCGCAAGCGCGATCCGACCACCCCGCATGATACGCTCTTGGTGCTGGACTCCACCACGGGGCAAAACGCCCTGGCGCAGGTTGAAACCTTCAAATCCATGCTGCCTTTGACAGGTTTGGTGTTAACCAAACTGGACGGCTCGGGCCGTGGCGGCGTTCTGGTGGCCCTGGCCGAGCGTTTCGGTCTGCCCGTCCCCTTGATCGGCGTAGGCGAGGGCATCGACGACCTACGCCCCTTCGAACCCGAATCCTTCGCCCGCAGTTTGATGGGGTTGGAGAAGCTGAGCTAAGATTTGGAGACGGGCCGGAATCGAACCGGCATACAAGGATTTGCAGTCCTCTGCATAGCCACTCTGCCACTGCGCAGAAAACTTTTATGCGTACTAGAGCCGTTAAGTCCAGAGAATTGAATAGATGAACTGAAAGGCCACAGTGGCGTGAATGTTAGCACACCAAGAATGAGAAAATCTCGTATTATTTATCCTCACAGGCACACGAAATGAGTCTGTCGGAACAGCCGCTTATTTATACCCTGATTTCGTAAGAAAAGGCTTTATGACTACACTACCAGCGAGTGAGCGAAAGTTTTTTGCTTCTGTATATATTGATACAAGAACAAAAAAGATATATGATCGTTGCGGCAACTCCCGGAAACAAAAAAGTTAGAATTATGAGTGTGAAGTCCTGATCAACTGTTGGTATTTTTAAAATACGATTTAACGTTTCAGGAGTAACATGCCACAGAATCATATCTACAACCCAAAATACCCACCATTTTGTAACGAACTTTTGTTGCTCTGGTTTCAGAAAAATAAAATACAAAATTTTGTTAAGCGTCCATGATATCCCAAAGAAAAACATTCCTAAAAACATAACAGCTGGACTGTCCATGGATAATCATCCTTTTTTCGTTCGATGAAGTTTTATAATTCTGAGCTTAATTTCCTATTAAATTTTCGATGTCGTTCAAGCTTAATCTCACCTCCATACGTAAAGCGACGATAATCTCTCTTTGCTGCCTCTGACCGGTTTGGTGTTAACCAAACTGGACGGCTCGGGCCGTGGCGGCGTTTTGGTGGCCCTGGCCGAGCGTTTCGGTCTGCCCGTCCCCTTGATCGGCGTAGGCGAGGGCATCGACGACCTACGCCCCTTCGAACCCGAATCCTTCGCCCGCAGCTTGATGGGGTTGGAGAAGCTGAGCAGCTAGAAACTGTTGTCTATGACATGGCCGGGCCATTACATTCGCGCTGCGTAAAAACGGAGGCCTCCCCGACATGTACCGTGCAATATACGAAGGAAAATGGGTAACCATTGAGGAATTCCGTCGGTTGGCGGGATCCGACTATTATGCCAAGCGTATTTTTCCGCACTGTCCAGATTGTGGACAAGAAGTTCGCCCTTGTGCGGACGATATTTTACCCAATGCCGGAACTAGGCGCGTGAGACCGCATTTTAGCCACCTGCCTGGGCAAGCGGATCCAGAATGCCAATATGTGACAGAATCCCTTACGGTCAGGCGCTTTGCGGCGTTCAGCACAGGTATTGAACAAGATAGACAGCAGCAGGCCAAGGCGCGGCGAGTGTTTGTCACTGAAAACGGACGGGTGACCCAGGCAGGATACTGGGCAGGTTTTTTGATGGCGAGAATTTTAGGAACAAAAAATTTAGGCCCAGAATACCAATTTACCGAGAATGCAGAAGATATGCTGAAAGTAGGATTGATCCCGCCTGCTGATCATAAGCATTGGCGGCGCAAGGCGGTGTCTTGGGCGCGGCCTTTTATGTGGCTCTTGATGCATGATTTTCCCATGCAGGCTCCCGGTTCAAAAGTTGCCGTGGTGAGTTTCAATTTTAAGATTCCTGAAGGCAGCGCTTTGGATGATTCCGGACAATGGCATGGGGCTCCTGGTTGCATCGAGAGGGCATTTCAAAATACCAAAAGGAATATGACAAAGTCGTCTGCGCTACGGTACGGAGTCACTGAAGAAGTGGCCTACAATCTGGCGCAACAGGCCACCCGTTGGGGGAAAAATAGACCATTTAGTGATGTCAGGCTTGAGAGGTTGCATCCCGAATCTCTATTCCCTAAAGCTGCCCTCTAGGGTTGTGGAAATTTATCTTTAAAAGTTACTCAAAGCGACTTATGAATGATAGAGGCATTGTCGCATAAGATATATTATGTTAAATTTAGGAGACCGTATTAGGCCAAACCCCACGAAGATCAACCGTCTTTGATCTTCGTGGCCGAGACGTAGTTGCGGATCATATTCATGATTGCCGCTGCTTTGACGGGTTTATTCAAATAATCATCCATGCCTACTGAAAGACATTTATCTTTGTCGCCCTTCATGGCATCGGCAGTCAGAGCAACAATGGGTACATGAGCGCCTGTGGTCTGTTCGAACTGACGGATTTTTAGAGTCGCCTCGAACCCATCCATTTCCGGCATATGGCAATCCATGAAAATAATATCGAAATACCCCCTTTCAGCTTTGAACACCGCCTCAACGCCGTTCAGAGCCGGCTCTACCTGACAACCAATTTTCTGTAAGATCGTTTGCATCAACAACTGATTCACCGGCCTGTCTTCGACCAAAAGGACATGTACGCTATCCAGTACAGCAGTAGTCTTCGGGTCAGATGCATTCCTCTCTGCGGCAACCGTTAATATCTGCCGCGTCAAGAGAGTCTGCTTTTCATCTAAACGAGATGTCGCCAGCGCATTCAACATATCTGCCAGCAATGAAGGGAAAACAGGCTTGGTCAAGATTCCTGAAATGCACGACTGAGATTCAATCTCGTCGCTATTGGGTAACCGATCAGCCGTGACGCAAAGAATGGTATAGATTGGGTTAGATTTGCGCATGGAACATATTTGGGAAAAAACTTTCTGTTGCTCATTTTCGTAGAGATTTCCATCCCACAGCATAAAGCGATAGGGCCGACCCGCAGACATGGATTCTTTCAGGAACTGCACAGCCTCCTCTGCAGAAGCCACGGCGTCACAGTCCATATTCCAATCATGGAAAAGCCCTCTTAGGATGGATCTATGCAGGGCATAACTCTCAACCACGAGAACACGGCCATTCCTTGCGATGGGGCATGGATCCACGACCACAACCCCACGGCTGACATCCAGCGCCAAACGCGCGGTAAACCAAAAGGTGGATCCTTGACCTTCCATGCTGTGTACGCCAATTTCGCCCCCCATCATCCGCGCCAGTTTCTGGCTTATGGTCAATCCCAACCCGCTACCGCCAAATTTGCGCGTGGTTGATTCTTCTGCTTGGCTGAATTTGTTGAAGATATAAGATTGCTTGTTGATCGGAATGCCGATTCCGGTGTCCTCAACTTCAACCAATATTGTCACTTCAGTTTCCGTGATGTGCTGCACATTAACGCGCAACAACATATGGCCGGAATGGGTAAACTTGATGGCGTTGCCCAATAGATTGATGACAATCTGACGCAGCCGCATGGGATCGCCTATAACATAGCGCGGCAAGGTCATATCCACTTGAACCAGCAGCTGAATGCCCTTGGCTTGGGCACGTGGCTGAATAATGTCTGTAGCTCCCTCAAGCACGGCGTGTAAATCGAATGGAGTCATCTCAAAGACCAGATAATCGGATTCTATCTTAGACAGATCTAAAATGTCATTGATCAGGCTTAGGAGTTCCTCGGCGGAAGTGCTGGCTATTTGTGCCCATTGCCGTTGTTGCCTTGACAAATCCGTATCCAATAACAGCGCCAGCATGCCCATGATCCCATTCATGGGCGTACGAATCTCGTGGCTCATATTGGCCAAAAAATCGCTTTTGGCATTCGTGGCTGTCTCTGCCGCTAATTTGGCTTTGGTCAGACTGTGCATATTGAACAAGATCGTCGCCATCAGCACGACCACCGACAGACAGATCATCAACACAAAAAAGAATATCTTATGGCTCATCAGATTCTGAGCCGGTTTGTCATATGCAAAGCTGATCTTTAGAGTTTTTAATCCGATATGTAGATACCATTTATGGACAAAGGTATTGTCATTCCCGCCATAAAAAACATGCTGTGCCGCGTTAACGATACCACTGATAAACGCATAGCTCTCCTGAGTTTCCTCTGTTGAGCCATTATCAACGACGACATCTTCAGCAATCACCATCTGAATGTCTTTGAGCATATAGGCATTGCGTTCGCTCTTATCCGTCACGTCCAAAAGCTTCCGCATATCCAGAACCATCACCGCGAACCCCATCAGCCCTTCACGCCTTTCTTCCAAAGCCTGCGTTGGCATGGCCTTGCGATAGACAGGCTGGAAAACTAAAAAATGCGGATAATCTGTTTCCGGCTGAGCGCGATTAAAATTCAACACCGTTCTCATGAAGCCATGTGAAACAGGATAAATGGGCAAGGAGTTCTTGTGCCTTCCTGCCGCAAAACGAGAATGATCTAGGCTCTGAAATCCCTGAGCCACCGATATCGATCCTGCCTTGATCGCGTTGTCGAACTCTTTTGCGATAGTCGGATCCGTTCCCAAATCCAGGCCTGTTTCCTTCCCGCTATCTGGCTGCTGGTAGTAGATTGGAAAATAGCCTTCCGGCTTTTCATTCAGCTCAGAACCATCCAGTTTGCGCATCTTGAATTCGCGGTAGGTTACCTGAGCATCGCTTTCAAAAGCAGCCTTACGATCCACGCGCACAAAGGGAACCCAGACCATAGAGTCGATTTCAGGCTGGCGGACGAAGATGGGAGTCACAAATTGCTTAAACTCGGCGCCTGTCACATAGTCCACCGCGTCAAATAACGTGCTGATGCTGCCCAAAGCGCCAAGCAGCGACTGTAAGCGCTGTTCGACTACCGACTGCATTTGCATGGCGCGCTGTTTGTAGAACAGCTCTTCTTGACGAGATTCCAGATACAAAATGTATCCTGCCAAGAACATCGACGTAGGAATGCCGATCAAGATCGTCATAAAGATCGGCGACCAATGCCCAGCGATCTTGTGATGAGATATCTTATGGCTGTTCTTAGTAAGCAGACCATCGCTTTTCATGCTGGCATGAATTGTACGGCCATACGAGATATAGATCAGAATATAGGTGATCCCAGCTACCATCAGCGCTATCCAAATCATATTTGGATGAACGTTAATCCCTATAGCATCCCATGCAGTGAGTAAGTCCGGTAGGATCATCGATCATGCTGCCAAGCCAGTGCGCATGACGGTAGCACACCTCATGATGTTCCACTGCCCCGGTTATTTTTGACTTTATCTAAATACAAGTCGATATAGGCCTGCAGCTTGCCGACCGTGAACGGTTTGACGATATAGCCTTTGGCTCCCAAGGCAATGGCGTGATTGATATCGCTGCTGTGGTTGCTGGCAGTCAGCATCACGACAAATGCTTGCTCATCTGCTTCGGAAATCCGCCTTAGAATATCGTGACCGCTCAGATGCGGCAGACCGATATCCAAAAAGGTAATGTCCGGCGCGTATGTCAGATATTGAAATAGGCCTTCCTTGCCATCTTTAGCCAAAAGCATCTCGTGCTGCGCAGACAAGGCTTGGCGAATCATTTGGCGCGAGAAATAACTGTCTTCGACGACCAGAATCTTGATCTGCTTACGTTCTGCCCTCTCGCTGGCAGTTTTTCTAAAACTGCGTAGATCCGGCATCACGAAGTCGTTTGGAACAGCTTTGTTTTCGACCATGCCTGCCATGCTGGGCATGACATGATTGGTCAGGGATAGCTTATGGAGGCACAAGTAAAAGAACTGCTCGAATCCGATAGACAAATCATAAGCCGTAAAAAAACCGTCGGGCTGACCCGACACATAGCCAGCCGAGGCCAAAGGGTCATCCGCGAATAGAAATCTCATATCGAGCATCATCGTATCAAGGGATGCCCCTGGCTTATGCTCGTAAATCACAATAAAATCGCTGTCGCGACACAAATACGCCCCGCCCTGATATTGGCCGAGCGCGCCTTGTAGGATATTGATCGCCGATTGCAGCTGGCGTATCTGACGATTCTCGGGCTGCAGAGCTGAAAAATGGAAATGCAACGCGCGCCAAGTCGAAGGCGCGTCGCGCAAATGGTCTATCATCTCAATCAGATGCTTTTCAGAATCGTTATCATAGATTCGCATGCGGAAACTCTCACAGCCCAGGGCATAGACCCTTCAAGAGCTATCATAAATTCCTAACAAAACGATTAGAGCGCAGGACAAAACGATTAGAGCGCAGGATTATGGTAGATCACATTTCATAACTATATAAATATTGTCACGGCCTATCTCCTAACCCAAAACTCAACCAGAATAAGACATAGGATCACGCCAAAGATCATGACCATGGCCTGCTGTCCGATCAGACCACGATGGAAAGCGGCAAAACGTGTCCCCATCGCATTGACGCGCGTGGCGACGCCTTCGGGACCAAAACGGTCAATGATGTCTTGATCAATGCCATGCCACAGCATACGGCCAAGCCTTAGGCACGGGCTGACAATCAGGGCCTGATAGGCGTCATCGAACCCATAGCCACGCAGCAGCAACCGATGTACGCCCGCGAAACGCGCGAGAATGCGTTGCGGCCATTCAGGACGTGGGCCGTATAGGACAAAGGCCAGCGCCAAGCCAAGCAGCCCAGCCAGCAAGGGAAGTCCACCGACCCAAAGGGGAATATGATCATGCGCGGCCAGCAGGGTGTCATGAACCGGACCGATCAAGGTCTTACCCCATACCGGGTGTTTACCGACAAAGAACGGCTCCAACGCCCAACCGGCCAAAACTGCGCCAAGTCCCAGAGGAATCATGGGCCACAACATCACGGCAGGCGCGTCATGCGCATGGGATGCTTCTCCCCTGCCCTTCGCTCCATAAAAAGCCAACATCATCAGCCGCCCGCCATAGATCGCCGTCAGCAAAGCTGTCAGGACACCGATCACATAGGCGGCCAGGCGCAGACCGAAACCGACAGAATCCCCCGGCCCCCAGACCACCATCTGCAAGATGGCTTCCTTGGAATAGAAGCCCGCGAATCCGCCCAATCCCGGCACGCCGATTCCCGCCAAGGCCAAGACGCCAACGCCCATCAAACCGCAAGTGATGCGCATGCTTCGCCCCAACCCGCCCATGCGCCGCAAATCTTGTTCACCGTTCAAGGCATGGATCACCGCGCCCGCGCCCAGGAACAACAGCGCCTTGAAAAAGGCATGGGTCACCAAATGGAACATGCCGGCACCATAGGCCGACACGCCAAGAGCCATGAACATATAGCCCAGCTGGCTCATCGTGGAATAGGCGATCACGCGCTTGATATCCGTTTGAACCAGAGCCATGGTCGCGGCCAGAATCGCGGTCAGCGTACCCACGATCAGCACCAGATTCTGGGCCACGGGCGCTTGTTCGAATAAAGGCGATAACCGCGCCACCATGAACACCCCCGCCGTTACCATGGTAGCGGCGTGGATAAGGGCAGAAACCGGAGTCGGCCCTTCCATGGCATCGGGCAACCATGTGTGCAAGCCCAATTGCGCCGATTTGCCCATGGCACCGAGGAACAAAAGAATGCAGATGACCGTCAAGGCCGGGATCTCCATGCCGCCCATATTCAAGGCGAAGTGGCGCATGGAGGCCGCCGAGGCGAAGATATCTCCCAAGCGCACCGAGCGGAATACCGCAAAGCAAGCCATGATGCCCAGAGCAAAGCCGATATCGCCGACACGGTTGACCAAGAACGCCTTGATCGCGGCAGCGCATGCGCTGTCCTTGTGGTACCAAAAACCGATCAGCAGATAGGAGCACAGCCCCACCCCTTCCCAACCGACAAACATTTGCATCAGATCATCCGCGCCGACCAGCAGCAGCATAAAGAACGTAAACAAGGACAAATAAGCCATAAAGCGCGGCACGCCAGAATCATGAGCCATATAGCCGATGCTGTACACATGCACGCAGGCCGATACCAGGGTGACGGTGGCCATCATGATGGCGCTGAGCGCATCCACGCGGATCGCCCAGAATGTCGAAAAATCCCCCACGCGAATCCAAGGGGCCAGAATCCAGGTTCGCGTCAGCCCCTCAAAGCAAGCCTGATAGGCCAAAACGCACGCCAAAACGGCAGTCACGATCATACCCAGACATGTAACGATCTGCGCGCCCCGCGCCCCTATCAGACGCCCCCCGCATCCGGCCAAAACCGCCGTCAACAAAGGCACACCCACAATCCACGCTTCCAAGGGAATCGACATGGTTCTTTATGTCCTTATCCGGCATTTGCTGATCGTTCATAGCGCGGGCGGTGGGCTTTGTCATCAAGAAGCCCGCCCTGTCATTCTCCCATGTCTTCAACATCCTCGGGCGATAGGTCCAAGACATGACGGGCGAGGGAAAGGGGAAAGCCGGCGCGCGCCAAGGTCGCCAGGTCGCGGCGAAGATAGGCGTGGCGTTGATCGGGCGGGCGGAAGGGGCCCAGACGGCGGCGGCGTATCAGGGCGCGGGCGGCCATTTCTTCGGCTTGGTTCGCGTCTTGCCCTTCCTCGTGCTCCATGGTTTCCAGCATGTCGCGCACCATATCGGGAGCCAGGCCTTTGACGCTGGTCAGGTCCATCTCGATCATCGAACGCGAACGGCCCCGCGCGCGCAAAGCGCGGATGCGGCCCCGCGCAAAGGTCGCATCATCCACATAACCCAGCCGAACGACATCGCCTATGATCGCTTCAATCCAGGCCGAGGCCTGGGCCGCATCGACCTCGCCGCCCAGGCGTTGCGCCCGTTGCACGCGCCGCGACAGAACCCGCCGCAGTCCTTCTTGTGAACTGGAATAACGCGCCAAATACGCCAAGGCCGATGCGCGCAACCGCTCGGGCGTGACGATGCTGGCTCTGGTAAGGCGGCGTGGCGAAGGCATGGCGCAAACTATGGGATAACAGACGGGAAAATGCTACATGCCTATCTAGATGAGCATCGGCCTACAACATGACTATATGTTGTGTATAAGCGATTTGGCTGGAACGGACAGATGATCTGCGCCTGCCCATCGCGCACCACAAAACCACCCGCGCCGCATTCTTCTTTTCGGGAACCAGCTCGGTTTGTGGACAGGAATATTAAGGGTAGGAGTGGACAAACCAAGCTTTGCGCCGTAATTTCCAGCCCTGGAATCGTAGCCTTTAATCGTAGAGATGCAATGTGTGCGCTGAACCCGCCCCCCCCCCCTGCCGGGTATCGGCATTTAATTTAGGCTCTCAATCAGGCATAGCCATTGGCCCGATCCTGTTCATCGTGGCCCTTCTGGCCGTCATCGCCGCGGCCATTTCGGCGGGGTCGGATTCGTTCAGTGGCGATACTTCCGCAGTCAGCGCCAAGGCCAAAGCATCCGCCATTCTTGAATATGCGGACAGCGTTAAAATGGGCGTGGATAGGGTATTGGGAAGGGGCTGCACCGACACGCAAATCAGTTTTGAAAACCCTATCGTCAGCGGTTATACAAACGCGAATGCGCCCGCCGATAAATCCTGCCATGTCTTTGATCAAAATGGCGGCGGAATTGTATGGAAGACCCCACAATCGAGCGCTCAGAGTCAGGCTGATTATGAGTTGGCGCTTACACATTCGCCATTTGGCGGCGTGACCGGAATAGGTAACTACGGCTATGCTTCAAACTGTGTCATGGGCGTTGGCACAGGTGGGCGATACCCGCAAGGTGGTAATTCGAGCGATTTTCCCTGTTATTACGTTGATGGCAGTACCAGCGCTGATTTGGTCATGTTTCTACCTTGGATTACTAAAGATGAATGTTTACAAATAAATAATATGACTGGGTTCAAGAATAGAAATCCGACAACACCACCAACAACATCCGGTCCAAATGGATTTTACTTATATGGAAGCGGTCACCAATTTTTTGATGGAACTTATTATACTGGAAGCGCCAATAATGGCGGCATCCCAACAGATAGCTTGTACGGCAATCCGATTGAAAACCTCGGTGCGCTTCAAGGCTGTTTTGATAACACATCGAATATAGGAGTTTCTCCCGGTGGGGGGTACTACTATTTCCGCGTCCTGCATATCAGATAGAGGGCGGTTTGTTCGATAATTGAATAACTTTGCTGGTCTTCGGCATGGGTTTTGTTGTTGTCTTGCCCTCCATGAAACTTATGGCGCATTCCTGGAGCTTTTCGTCCATGTGATTCAAGAAGGCCTTGGTCAGATCATCCCTTGTTGCATATGGATGACCGCCCGGGATACGGCTGGGAGCGATGAGGCTGCTGCCGGTGCAGTCCAGATCATACGTGGCTCCCCTATTAAGAAATGTGTCGACAAAATCAATAAACCCTTTCTTTTGATCGTTATCAAAATGATTGGAAAATGTAGTCGCAAGGAAAAGAAGATCATAGGCGTCACGCAGCTTGGTTCTATTCCGCGCGGCATTCAGCTTCAGCGTGACCAGACGATGCGGAACATAAACCTTGACGCCTTCGTATATAAAGCACTCGCGGGGATCCACAACCCTATTCTCCCGAAAGGATGTCTCGGTCTTTAAGTGGCGTTGTCCAATGGATGTGTCATAAGTTACCAACTCCCGCCGGGTGGTGCGTGTATCTTTCTTCTTAACGATTTTCAATATTTTGATATAAACGCCTCTCTCGTTCAGTTGCTCGGCCGCCTGCCGAAAAGCTCGCCTCATATCATATGCATGTCGCGTATCCAGCGAATAAGGCTCGGTTGCGTCAAAATCCAAATCGTCGCTCGTGCGGTCCTGCCCTTGCAGAATCAGGGCTGAGCCACCTTTAAGAACGAGCGGCCGATCCGCAACGCACCGTGCTACTTCGTAAAGGTACAGGGTAGAGATATCGCATACCATGGATATAGAGCCTCTCGTGTTGGTCGTTGTGGCGCGCGGTGAAGAGTGGTATCCTTGTTCTTTTTCTTGCCAGGAAACGCCCTCTCATTTTTGTTGCGTGGTGTCGGTAGGCTTTGAGCATATCGATTCATCCATGCCGATATGCGATTGGCCTTCTCTGGCTCTAATTGGGAACATGCTTCATCCATTAACACTTTGAATTGCATTATCTCGTCTTTGCGCGGCAGCCAATCCTCAATGTTTACAGTACCCTCAAGAGGCAAGCCCGCATCCACCGCATACAAGGCAAGATCGGCAAGGGCGCGGTAGTGATCGGCGGCATAAACGGGGCCGCGGAGTGAGAAGAATCCGGCATCTCTAAACACGTGTTGATAATCAAAAACACCTTTGTTACCAAGCAATTTAGATGTATCCTTTAATGTTATACCTGCAATTAGAAAATGACCTATACCCGTCTGGTCGTATGGCGTTGTTATAAAAACTTCACGGAATCTCCAGTCCCCTGTTCCTTCTTCCGAGGGAATATTAAGGGCTGTCGTTCCCGTAAAATAATGCTCCCGACATGTTTTTGGTAATTCGCGATGATGAACACTTACGACACTTCTTGCCGCGCCCCGTCTGTGTATATGAACATGATGGATTTTGGGTGAGCGCGGCATGATTCCTGACCCAGGACGGAACATTAAATACCCTTCTTATTATACGGAAAGAATTGCAACTAATACACAATATTTTGTAAATCAAAATGATATAGAAGTGTCCGAAAAATTAAGGGCGTAGCAGAGGTTATTCTGCTACGCCCTTGTATTTACTTATACTAGAAAGCGTCTTCTTGTAAGAAAGCGCCCTCTAGGTCCTTAGTTGACCACAGTCACGCCACGGCGGTTCTGCGACCATGACGACTCGTTCGAGCCGGGAACAGCGGGACGCTCTTTGCCATAGCTGATGGTCTGAACGCGGCTTTCCGCGATGCCAGCGGCCACCATGTAGTTCTTCACAGACTGCGCACGACGCTCGCCCAGAGCCAAGTTGTACTCACGGGTGCCGCGCTCGTCGCAGTGACCTTCGACCGTCACATTGACCGAGGCGTTCTGCTTCATCCATGAGGCCTGACGATCCAGAACCGCGCGCCCTTCGGACGTCAGGTCTGAACTGTTGAAGTCAAAGAACACGCGGTCGCCAACGGTGACCAGCTCTTCCTGGCTACCAGGACGAACGGCACCCGCGCCGCCAGGGCCCATATGGCCACCAACGCCAGGACCGGTGACGGCCTGGCCTGTGACCATGCCACGGCTGGCTTCGTCATCGTTGGAGCTGCACGCTGCCACCATGACAAGCGCCGCCGCCATCGTCAAAATTCTTCCTGCTCGCATTTCTGTTCTCCTTCTTTTGGTCTATTTACCTTCAAGACGTGACGTCTTGTCGAGATCGTGCAACCCGTTTCCGGCCCATCTTGGCAGCCCTGCCCTTACGCCAACCTGCCGCGCGTCCTGCCGGGAGCGCGCTCTATAAATAAAAGCATGTGGCCGACAAATCAAGAGCCAATCCGATTATTTTCTTGGAACTTCGTCATATTTTAGCCTTGAGGGCGTAGATCGCATCCAACGCCTCACGTGGGGTCAGGGTATCAGGATCAAGGCTGCGCAAGGCATCCAAGACCGGCGAAGCCGGAACGACGGGAGCCATCATAGCCGCGGGCAGAGCCGAAATATCCGCTTTGCCCGCTTGTCCATTCGAAAGCGATTGTTCTTCCAGATGCGCCAAAACCTGCGCCGCGCGATCCAAAACCGTTTTCGGCAATCCCGCCAAAGCGGCCACATGCAGACCATAGGAACGATCCGCCGTGCCGGGGATCACCTGATGCATGAACACGATCCCTTCGGGTCCTTCATGGATGCGCATGGTCACGGGCGACAGATGCGGCAGCTTTTTACACAAAGCCGTCAGCTCGTGATAATGCGTCGCGAATAAAGCACGGCAACCGATGACGTCGTGCAAGTGTTCCAGACAGGCCCAGGCGATGGCCAGCCCGTCCCAGGTGGCCGTGCCGCGCCCTATCTCGTCCAGTATGACCAAAGAACGCGAAGTGGCCTGATTGAGAATGGCGGCCGTCTCCAGCATCTCGACCATAAAAGTCGATTGTCCGCGCGCCAGATCGTCCGCCGCGCCCACGCGGCTGAACAGGCGATCCACAACGCCAAGCCGGGCGCGCCGCGCCGGAACATAACTGCCCATTTGGGCCAGCAGGGCGATCAAGGCGTTCTGGCGCAAGAAAGTGGATTTTCCCGCCATATTGGGACCGGTGACCAACCATAGACGTTGTTCGGGAATCAAGGCGCAGTCATTCGGGATAAAGGGCGTGGCCGTCTGACGCGCCAAAGCATCCACCACGACCGGATGGCACCCGCCTTCGATCTCGAACGTATCATCATTTGTCATTTGAGGCCGACACCACTGGCCTTCTTGCGCGCGCTCGGCCAAGGCCGCCGCTTCATCCACCATCGCCAGTCCCGTCGCCAGGGCGCGCAAGGATTCGGTTTGCTCCAAAGCCTGCGCAGATAGGCGTTCGAACAAGGCCAGTTCAATGGCCAGAGCCTTGCCGCCCGCCTCGGCCACGCGCCGCTCCAGGTCCATCAATTCTTGCGTCGAAAAGCGCACCGAGTTTGCCGTGGTCTGGCGGTGGATAAAGGATTCACGCTCAGGCCCCGATGTCAAACGATCGGCCTGGGCTGAGGTCACCTCGATATGATAGCCCAACACATTGTTGTGCCGGATCTTCAAACTGGCGACGCCGCTGCGCTGACGATACGAAGCTTCCAGCGTCGCGATCAGCCTTCGTCCCTCGTCGCGCAGCACAAATTGTTCGTCCAAATGCGCCGCGTAACCGCGCGCGATAAAGCCCCCATCCCGCGCCGCCAAGGGCAATTCTGCCGCCAAGGCCGCGGACAGATCGGCATAGAGAGTATCCTGTCCGCGCAAAGACCGCACAGCTTGGGCCAAAAGACCGGGCAAGCCCGTTTCCTGATTCAAGCGTCCGGCGATATCCGCCGCGCATGCCAGGCCGTCGCGCAGCGCGGCCAGATCGCGCGGTCCGCCGCGCCCCAATGCCAGCCGTGCCAGAGAGCGTTCAATATCGGGACAAGATCGGAGATTCTGACGAAAGGCGGCGCGCAAAGTGCCATACTCAAGGAAGAACGCCACGCCATCCAAACGCTGTTCGATCAAGGCGGGGTCGGTAAGCGGCGCGGCCAGATGCGACGCCAATAAACGCGCCCCCGCCGCCGTCAGGCTACGGTCTAGACTGGCCAAAAGACTGCCCTGACGCTCGCCCGACAAGGTGCGTCCCAGTTCCAGATTACGCCTTGTGGCGGCGTCCAACTGCACCACGCCGCCTGCCGAAACCTGTCGCAAGGGGGCCAAGAGCGGCATTTGTCGCTTTTGCGTCAGTTCCACATAGTCCAGCAACGCGCCGGCGGCGGTCATCTCGGTGGCCGAGAAATTCCCGAACGAATCCAGGGCCTGCACGCCATAGGTCGCCTCCAAACGCCTTCGGGCATTGACGGGATCAAACCGACTGGCCGGCTGCGGGGTCAGGCGGTCGCGCCAAGGCTGTAGGGCCGCCGCCAAGCCTGGCCGAGTCAACAGCGTATCCGCACAAATGATCTCGCCAGGATCCAGACGCGCCAGACACGCGGCCAGATTCTCACGCGACACGCCTTGGGTCAAAGGCTGGCCTGTGGCCAGGTCCATCCATGCCAAGCCCAAAGCGCCGCCGGATTCGGTCGCCAGCGCCAAAAGGTGATTCGCGGCGCGCGCCTCCAGCAAGGATTCTTCCGTCACGGTGCCGGGGGTGACGATGCGCACCACGTCCCGCGCGACCAGCGACTTGCCCGGACGTTTGCGCGCCGCGGCGGGATCCTCCATCTGCTCGGCAATCGCCACACGAAAGCCTTTGCGGATTAAGCGCGCCAAATAGGTTTCATAGGCATGCACCGGCACGCCGCACATCGGCACATCCTGGCCCTGATGCTGGCCGCGCCGCGTCAGGGCGATATCGAGCGCCGCCGCCGCCTTCACGGCATCCTCGAAGAACAGCTCGTAAAAATCTCCCATGCGATAAAACAACAAACAATCCGGATGCTGGGCCTTGAGCATCTGGTATTGCGCCATCATAGGCGTGACCGAATCGTCACGCGTCCGTTCTTGCTCGAACGGTTCATCCAAAGGCAGGGGTAAGGTTGCTACGGACTTCATGGCGGATGCGACTATAATGCCCCCAGAGCCATCGCGCTACGTCTGGGAGAAATCTTAATGAATCAAATAACTAAACGCTTACCTCCCCGTATGGCCATTCTGGCCTCACCGCATGCCGCCGCGACGCGCGCCCTGACGCGTCTGACGGAACGCTATGGCCAATGCACCATTGATCAAGCCGATATTCTGGTGGCGCTGGGCGGCGACGGCTTTGTGCTGGAAACGCTGCATAATAATATCACACAATCCAAGCCGGTCTTTGGCATGCGGCGCGGCTCGGTTGGATTCCTGTGCAACGAGTACCGCGAAGACGATTTGATTGAACGGGTTTCTGCCGCCCAAGAAGTGGCGCTGCACGCCTTGCGTATGCAGGCTTGGTCAGCCGAAAACCCTGACGCGCCGCCTATCGAGGCTTTGGCATTGAACGAAGTGTCGCTGTGGCGCGAAAGCCGCCAAGCGGCCAAATTGCGCGTATCCGTGGATGGCGTAGTGCGGTTAGAGGAAATGATCAGCGACGGCATCATCGTGGCCACGCCCGCGGGCAGCACGGCCTATAACTTCTCGGCCCATGGCACTATTTTACCTTTGGAAGCCAATATGCTGGCCCTGACGCCGATCAACCCTTTCCGTCCCAGGCGCTGGCGCGGCGCATTGGTGGCTGCACGCAGCGAGATCACCATTGAGGTGCTGGAGCCTTCCAAACGCCCCGTCAGCGCCGCCGCCGATATCACCGAGGCGCGCCGCGTCGGCCGCGTCCAGGTAAGCGAAGATCGTTCCCTGGCCCTGAACCTATTGTTCGACCCCGAACACAGCCTGGCGGAGCGGATTCTGCGTGAGCAATTTCAAAGCTGAGGGCAACTGAAACCAATGGCTCTTGACGATCGGGCCGGTTTTGCGTTTATAGTCATCGCATGACTTACGCAGTCGCCACCTTCTCGTTGACGAGCTGGCTCTTTACGGGCCTGCAGGCGCTGTTTCTGCGTGCATAGCGCGCACATACCCTCCCCTCCCCCCATATCGTTGAGCCACACGTCACACACCCACCTAGGGGAGAGCGCATATGTTGGAGAATCCCGAAACCAAATACCGTCCGTTTCAACCCATTCCCTTGCAAAATCGCCAATGGCCCGCGCGGACCATCACGAAGCCGCCGATCTGGTTAAGCACGGATCTGCGCGACGGCAATCAAGCTCTTCGTGAACCGATGGGCATTGACGCCAAGCTTCGCATGTTCGACATGCTGACTGAGATTGGCTTCAAGGAAATCGAAGTGTCCTTCCCTTCCGCCTCGCAACCCGACTTCGATTTCGTTCGACGTTTGATCGAGGAAGACCGCATCCCGGATGATGTGACGATCCAAGTCCTGACCCAGGCGCGCGCGCCCCTTATTCGTCGCACCATGGAATCTCTGCGCGGCGCAAAAAAAGCCATCGTGCATGTCTATGCGGCCACGGCACCTAAATTCCGTGACAGCGTGTTAGGGATGTCTAAGCAGGACGTCATCGATATGGCCGTGGACAGCGTGAAGCTGATCCGCGAATTGGCGCAAAAACAGCCACGGACAGATTTTGCCCTAGAGTTCAGTCCCGAAGTCTTCAGCCAAACCGAGCTGACCTATGCCCAGTCTATCTGTGGCGCGGTCATGGATGCGTGGGGCGCGTCTCCACAGCGCAAGGTGATCTTGAATCTACCGGCCACGGTTGAGGCCAGTACGCCCAACGCCTATGCCGACATGATCGAATGCATGGGCCGTCTATTAGACAAACGCGATTCCGCCATCATCAGTCTGCATCCCCATAATGATCGCGGCACGGCTGTGGCAGCGGCGGAACAGGGGTTGCTGGCGGGCGCGGACCGCGTGGAAGGCTGCCTGTTCGGCAATGGCGAGCGAACGGGCAATGTCGATCTTGTCACCATGGCCTTGAACCTCTACACGCAAGGCATCAGCCCCGGCCTTGATTTCTCGAACATGGACGAGGTCATCGCCACTGTCGAGGAATTGACGAAGATTCCCGTAGGGGCGCGTCACCCCTATGCCGGTGAGCTGGTCTTCACGGCGTTTTCAGGATCGCATCAGGACGCGATCCGCAAGAATATGCCCGGAGAGAGTCACGCACAGCAGCATTGGGATGTACCCTATCTTCCCATTGATCCGAAAGATTTGGGTCGTTCCTATGAGGCCGTCATCCGAGTCAACAGCCAATCGGGCAAAGCTGGCGCGGCCTATCTTCTGGAGCAATCCTTGGGCGGCATCCAAACCCCGCGCGGCTTCCAGATCGAGTTCAGCAACATGGTGCAGGCACGAGCCGAAGCGACAGGCCGTGAGGTGACAACCGACGATATCGGACAGATATTCCGCGATGAATATCTGGGGCACCCCAAAGACCCAATCGCTCATTCCCGCCACCGCTTTAGCCAAAATGGCGATGATCGCGTCCAGAAAGTCGGGCTAACTCTGCAGATCGGCGGGCAAGAACAAAGCGTAACCGGCGAAGGCAACGGACCGGTTGACGCCGTCGTCAATGCTTTGAGTCTGCCGATTGATGTTCGTAACTTCGAAGAACGTTCCATGGGGCAAGGCTCGAACGCCAAGGCCATCGCTTTTGTGGAAATCGGTGTTAAAGACGGCAGCAAGCTATGGGGCGTTGGCATTCACGAGAACACCACCACGGCCTCGGTCCTGGCCGTGCTGGGCGGCGTCAATCGTGCGGCGCGGCAAGGCAAGTTGGATATCGATGCGCGGTTCCCGAAACTGTCCGTCGAACCAACCAGCCACCGCCCGGTTGATGTTCAATCCGGCAGACCCGAGAGGAACAACATCGGCTGAAACAAAGATAAATTCATCAAGACAGTAGCAGAGGCATCCTGAGCTGGGGGGCTTGGGATGCCTCATCATCCGTGAAGATCATGACTGACATCCTCGCGGTGGACGCGCGCTTTCTCAATCAGCATCATCAAAACGTTATGAAACTCAATCGGAGAGGTGATGCAGCGAATGGGCGACATAGCACCGCCCGTGCCATGCACCAGAACGTTGCCAAATCCCATGAGCCGTCCCAGGATGCTTTGATGGATGCTGGCACTTTCGACTTTCGCCAACAGAATTTCTACTGTCGAACGCTGGATGATCCCGACCTTCATGATCACTCGACGATTGGTCAGGACGATCTCGGTCGTAACTTGTCTTAAGAAAGCGATCAGCAGACTGACCACGCCCATCATCACCACGCCCATAGCCAACCACGAACCCAATTTATCCACGGGAATTTCGGGCATGGCCCCAGTCTTCAAAAGATCCGGCAACGGCAACCCGCCCATTTTGGGCGCGGCAACCGCAAAAGCCCCGCCGATCGCCGTCAGCAGCAGAGGCTGCAAGAACATCACCCAGTGCAGCACGCCATGAGCGCGGATTTGTTCTCCAGGCATTAAGACAGAGCGCGTATAACTGGACATCTTTTTTCTTTCCTCGATCAGACTGCCGCAGACGAATCGCTTTCCCGCATGGCCAGGAAGTGTTCGGCCTCCAAAGCCGCCATGCATCCCATACCCGCCGCCGTCACCGCTTGGCGGAATACCCGATCTTTCACATCGCCGGCGGCGAAAACGCCGGGAATATTGGTCGCCGTCGAATCCGGTTTGGTCAGGATATAGCCTTCTTTGTCTGTCTGCACCTGTCCATGAAACAAGGCGGTGGCTGGATCGTGACCAATGGCCACGAATACCCCATCGGCGGGCATGTCGCTCAGCGCGCCCGTCACCGTGTCCTTCAGGCGTAAGCCGGTCACGCTGCGCAAAGAGCCCTGGATGGTGCCCAATACCTCGTCCACCACGCTGTTCCAACGCACGCGAATCTTGGGATGATTCATCACGCGCTGATGCAGCACCTTCTCGCCCCGGAAAGAATCGCGTCGGTGAACCAGTGTCACCGTTTTGGCAAAATTGGTGAGGAATAAAGCCTCCTCCAGCGCAGAATTTCCCCCGCCGACCACAGCCACATCCTTACCGCGAAAGAAGAAACCGTCACATGTGGCGCAAGCCGATACGCCATAGCCACGAAACTCCTGCTCACCTGCCACGTTCAGCCAGCGTGCCTGAGCGCCCGTGCAGATGATCACCACATGGGCATGCCATGTGACGCCACTATCCGTTTCAATAACAAAAGGATATTGATTAAAATCAACCCGTGAGGCGGTATCTGCCTCCAATTTGGTGCCAACATGTGCCGCCTGGGCTGACATTTGCTCCATTAACCAGGGACCTTGCACAGGCTCGGCAAAACCGGGAAAATTTTCGACATCGCTGGTGATGGTCAACTGACCGCCGGGCTGCATTCCTTGCAAAACAACGGGTTGACGATTGGCGCGCGCGGCATAGATCGCGGCCGTATAGCCTGCCGGTCCCGCCCCGATAATCAGAATCTGCGCGGTTTGCGTGGTAGGGATGGGTGTGGTCATGGCGGCCTTGGATCCTTTATGCCAGCAGGGCGATGCGAGTCGAGTCGCGCTCAGGCTTAGCATATCCTGCGCCCAAGGGAAAAGCCGAAGGCTGGGGCATGTTGTCGGAAAGACCACATGGGGCAAGTTTTTCCCAATTCGGTGGTTGAAGACGACCGCAAATCGGCGTAGAAAAAATATCGGTTCGGTCTCTTGATTCAGCAGGATGGGCAAAGCATGCGCGACTGGCGTCAGACCATGGCGATGGCCTGGCTGATTGGCAATAATAGAGAATTTACACAGCGCATGTCGTTCACGGCAGCCGTGCTGATCGCTGTCGGCATGCTATTTTATGGGCAGGCCCATCCCGATACCGTCAGTCGTGCGCGTACACGCACCATGGATGCCTTCGCTCCTCTGTTGGATGCGCTGTCGCGTCCGGTGGACACCATGAATCAGGGCCTTCTTGGGCTGGAGCATGCCTCACAGATATACAGCGATAACGAACGCCTAAGGGCGGAAGTTGAGCATCTAAAGCAATGGCAGCAATTGGCCTTGAATCTGCAGGCTGAGAATGCCTCGCTGCGTGGCCTGATGAACTTTAAGCCCGACCCATCGGTCAGCTTTATTTCCGCGCGCGTCATCTCGGATCCTGGCGGACCTTTTCGTCGCAGCGTGATTGTGACGGCAGGCGAGCGCGACGGCGTCCGTACCGGGTTGGTGGCCATGAGCGGCGATGGCGTGGCCGGGCGCGTCATCGAGTCCGGGACTTGGTCTTCTCGCATTCTGTTGCTGACGGATTCTATATCGCGCCTGCCGGTTACGGTGGGCAGTGCCCGTGTACAGGCCATCCTGGCCGGTGATGGTAGCGCACGTCCCTCATTGATTTATTTGCCCACGGATTTTGAGGCCAAGCCGGGGGACCGCGTGGTGACCTCAGGCCAGGGCGGCATTTTCCCGGCGGATTTGGTCGTTGGCGTGGTGGCTGATGTGAAGGGCAATCGTGTTCAGATTTCCCTGACGGCTGGACTTGATCGGCTGGATGTTCTGCGTTTGGTGGATTTCCGCACGACGAATACCTTATTGGCGGGACTTAAAACGGCATCGCCGCCGCCCAACAACGGCGCGCCTGCCAAATCCTCCGGTATGCCCTGATGATCGGGGGATTCCTTGACGCGCTGGACCGGGGGGTTCGGCGTTCTTATCCGTTGGTCATTACATTGATGTTGACCCCTCTTGGCGGACTTGCGCTGCATATCCCGGGCATGGGATCCATTGCCCCTCCATTGGCCATGATGAGCCTGTTCTTCTGGTCGGCGCTGGCACCGTTGTTGATGCCCTTATGGGGCGCCTTGTTGTGCGGCGTGCTGCACGATCTCATCAGCGGGGGGCCTTTGGGGCTGGGTGCCTTGGGATTTGTGATAACCCGTCAGGCTGCCCTGATGGCTGCGCACATGTGGAACGTCACGGAGAGCTTCATGGCGCTGTGGCGCGGCTTTTCGCTGACATGCATCGCTATTGCCGCGTTGTCCTGGCTTATTGCGGCGGCAGTGACACCTGCCGCCGATGGTGGTTCTTTGCCTCCATTGGCACCTGTCGTGGTGCAAGCCGCCCTGGCCATCATTCTTTTCCCGTTGATCGCGGTGATCCTGTATCGGCTGAAACGCTTCTTCGGCGGATCATGAACTACCGTCATGGCTTTCATGCCGGCAGCACGGCGGATGTCTTTAAACATGTCGCTTTGTGCCTTGTCTTGTCTTGCCTGGCCCGTAAAGACGCGCCATTTCTGGTTTTAGACACGCATGCCGGAGCTGGGCTTTACGACCTGGAAAGTTCCCAAGCCCAGCGCAGTGCTGATGCCGAATCCGGCGTGTTGCGCTTGATCTCGTCCGGCCCCCTGCCCGCCTCTTTCGACTCCTATCTGCAAGGCCTTAAGGCCGCGAATGGCGGCCAGGATGCTTTGCGCCACTATCCCGGCTCGCCCAGCTTGATCCGGGGCATGCTGCGTGCAAACGACCAGTTGATCGCCATCGAAAAACATCCCCAAGAAGCCGCCCATTTGCGCGAATGCATGGGGCATGACCGCCGTGTGCGGGTATTGGAGCAAGACGGTTATGCCGCCCTTGCCTCTTGCCTGCCTCCGCCGCAACGCCGAGGGTTGGTGATGATCGATCCGCCTTTTGAGGCGGCGGATGAATGGGAGAATATTCTGCGCGGCCTGTCCCAAGCTCTGCGCCGCTTTGGTCACGGAATATATATGGTTTGGTATCCGATCAAGGATCGCATGGCCGCCTGGAGTTTTCACGAGAAAGCGATGGAGCTGGCGCCCAAACGCCCGATTTTGGTGGCCGAGCATTTCACGCACAGTCCCGACCGCATCGACCGCCTGAACGGTTCCGGCCTTTTGTTCATCAACGCGCCATGGTCTTTGGCGCAAACATTGTCAGATGAAGTTCTACCTTTGCTGAACGAGAGGTTCAGCGAAGATACCAGTGCCAGCCATGTGACAACGCTGCGCGCGGAAGCGTAGATGCCAGCCTAAACCGGTCGCGTCGTGGTGGCCGGCATATAGACGTTGCGGTTCTCGTCGCTTAACGGCTTAAAGCGGTTGGTGATGCCCAGCACGGTCTCGGCACCGCCCAAAAATAGCGCCCCATCGGGCTGCATCACCTTGACGATGCTGTCCAACACGCGCGATTTTGTGGGCTGATCAAAATAAATCAGCACATTGCGGCAGAAGACGACATCAAACGTGCCGATAGGGCCGAACTCGCCCAAAAGATTCAATTCTTGAAAGCTGACCATCTCGCGGATCTTGGGCGCGACCTGCCATTTATCGCCGCTCTTGGTGAAATATTTGACCAACATCGTGATCGGCAGTCCGCGCTGGACCTCGAATTGCGTATAGGTGCCGCTGCGCGCGCGTTCAAGGATTTCCGATGAAATATCGGTTCCAACAATCTCGATCTTCCAATCGGCCAGCCGCGCTCTTTCCTCGGACAATAAGATCGCCAGAGAATAAGCCTCTTGTCCGCTTGAAGCCGCCGCCGACCAGATGCGTATTTGCTTTTTGGCGGCGCGGGCTTCCATGAATTTGGGCAACAGAATCTGACGAAAAATGTCAAACGGCTTCTGGTCGCGGAAGAAGAACGACTCGTTGGTCATCATGGCGTCCAGAACCTGATGGATCAGACTTTCTTCACGCCTGTCACGCAGACGCTGGCTCAGCTCGTCAATGCTTGGCATGTTGTTGCGACGCGCCACGGGAACCAGGCGCGATTCGACCAAATAAGCCTTGTCGCGCGTCAGGACAACGCCCGAACGCTGGCGCACAAGATTGGCAATCCAGTCGAAGTCTTCGACCTTCATCCCGCCCCCCCTGTCGCCAAGCGACGGATGGAATCGGCAATCTGGTCTAAAGGCAAAATGGCCGTACACAGCCCCGCCACGGCTACGGCACCCGGCATACCCCAAACAACGCTGCTGGCCTCATCTTGCGCCAGCACGATTCCGCCTTCGGCCACCACGGACTCACATCCTTTGCAGCCATCACTGCCCATACCCGTCAAGATGACAGTCAGCAACTTGCGCCCATAGATCTTGGTCATGCTGCGCAACATCGGATCCACCGAGGGACGGCAGAAGTTTTCGGGCGCGTCCTTGTTCAGGCGCACACATATTTGATTACGGGCAAGATCACGATCAATCGTCATGTGATTGTCGCCGGGAGCCACATAGAAATGTCCGCCTTGGATGATCTCGCCTTCCTTAGCCTCAGTGCAGGGAATGCCGCATTGACGGCTGATATGTTCGGCCAGGATCGAGGTGAAGGTGGCGGGCATGTGCTGAGTCATCAGCACGGGTTGGGTCAAAGGTGGCCCGTTATGAGCCAAGCGTTCCAGAACTTTCATCAAAGCCTGCGGCCCGCCTGTCGAGCTGCCGATCGCAATGGCATCGGGCCGCTGAGGGATAACGGGCATCGAACGCAAGGTGATAACCGGTTTGACAACTTCCCTGGGCGCAGGAGCCGCGCGTTCGCGAACACCTGACATGGCATCAATATGTGACTTGCCCCGCCGAGCGGCATCGCCCAGCGCCCGGACCTTGGTCACGAATTCTTGACGAAAGATGCTGGTGCTGCCCATATCTCGCGTAGCTTGGGGCTTGGCGATATAATCGGTGGCCCCCGCCTCAAGAGCGCGAATGCTGATCTCGGCATTGCGCTGGGTCAATGTGGACGCCATGATGATCTTGACCGATGGCATCACCTTGAGCAGCAAAGGAATTGCCGTCAGACCATCCATCACCGGCATTTCTACATCCAGGACAATCACGTCCACCGGTTCATGCTGCAAGGTTGAAACAGCGATCTGCCCGTTGCCCACCGATGCGACAACCGTGATGCCGGGATCATTCTCAAGGGCGCGCGCCAACATGCCGCGCACGACCACGGAATCATCCACCACCATCACGCGTAGTGGCTGGCCGCTGGGCGTTTTGACTTGAGCGCCGGAAGATGGGGGTGAGTTCAAAGGATCAGCCACCGTATCGAACCTCCTTAGAGCAATCCAAGTTGTGTCAATTTGTCATGCAGAATCTCGCCATCGAACGGCTTCATGATGTATTCGTCCGCCCCTGCCGTCAGGGCGGCTTGAATTTTTTCCAGGTCGTTCTCGGTCGTGCAGAATATGACCTTGGGCGTAGCGCCTTCGGGCAACTGACGCAAAGCCACCAGGAATTCTAGTCCGTTCATGACCGGCATGTTCCAATCCAGCAAGATGCACATCGGCATGCCGAGCTTACAGGCATCCAGTGCCAGCTGACCGTTTTCGGCCTCTTCGCAGGCGAAGGACATCGACTCTAGGATTTTGCGTGCCACCTTGCGGATGACGCGGCTATCGTCGACGAGTAGACAGGTATTGGCCACGGAATCTGCCCCACCGTTCAGTCAATCCAATGCTTGTGATCACATTGATCACGTTTCAAAAACACTGCGCTTCATTCACGAAGATTTCCTTAACCAGTTCCGATAATGATAAGGCACGGTTGGCGTCTGACGCTAAGTTTGGACAACCTTATTTGTTGCAGGATAGGTGTGAAACATGCCATCGCACGTTACTAGATCGCCGATTGCGGCCTGTTTAGCATTCTCTCTAACGCTGTTTACATCTGCCGCTCTGCTCTTTGCTGTGCAGCCGATGGCGGGACGCATTCTGCTACCGATGTTGGGCGGTTCTCCGGCCACATGGCTGACGGCCATGGCTTTCTTTCAGATGGCGTTGCTGGCTGGCTATGCTCTGGCATGGGGATTATCCACACTTACCTCGCCGCGCGGACAGGCTGCCGTAATCCTGGGGCTATTGGCCGCCGGATTGTTGCTGATGCCGCCTACTGTGCCAAAAGGCTGGGTGGAGGAATTGACCCGGACACCCGCTCTGGCCGTGGTGACTGCCTTGGCAGCGGCGTTCGGCTTACCTTTTGTCGTCATGTCAACGCTTAGCGCCACGTTACAGCGCCTATACGCCCAAACGACACAAGCGGACCCGTATTTCTTGTTTGCCGCCAGCAACTTGGGCAGCTTCACAGGCCTGCTGATCTATCCTCTGGTGATCGAGAACATGATTGGACTTTCCAATCAATCGGCAGGATGGGGCTGGGGATATGCCGCCTTGATTCTCCTCGTCGCTTCATGCCTCGGATTGTCGTTACGCCAAGGCAAAGACACGTGCGAAGCGCTCCACCAATCTCCGACGATACGGTATAAGCAAGACGCCATTCCTTTGACGACCAAGTTACGCTGGCTGTGGCTGGCATTTTTGCCATCCAGCTTGATGCTAGGAGTGACATCATCCATCACGACGGATGTGGGATCCTTCCCGCTTCTGTGGGTCATGCCTTTGGCCCTATATCTACTGACCTTCGTTCTGGCCTTTGGTAAGAAAATTCAGACGCATGATGGAATGCAATTCATCGAACAGCCTTTCTTTGCCGCTTTGCAATTCTGGTTGTTGTTTCTGTTCAGTGGCGGCATGGCACCGGGATGGTGGGCTGTCCCCTGGCAATTGGCCGCTTTTGCCTCAACGGCATTGATGTGCCACCGCCTGCTGGCTCAAGAGCACCCCGATGCCAAGCATCTGACATTGTTCTATTTTTATCTCGCTCTGGGTGGTGCTTTGGGTGGCAGTTTTAATGCGTTTCTGGCTCCCATACTTTTCCCTTTGCCGATCGAATATCCGATTATCCTGGCTTTGGCCTGCGCCATGCATCCTGGGTATGACAACGAAGGAACCAAGAAAAGCGCCGTTATTTTTGGCTTGGCACTGATCCCTCTGTCTTTGGGAGCCGCTGCCTGGGCGTTTCTTGGTGAGCAAAATCAAAGATTCATGGGGGCTTTGATTGCGGGTACCCTGGCCCTCACCGTGGTGATGAATTTTACCTTATGTCTCTCGCAGCACCGCCGACGATGGAGTATCACCTGTCTGCTGGTTGTGCTACTGACAATATCCGTCGTACCACAACGTGTTGCACTTCATATTGAACGTAATTTCTTTGGTGTGATGCGTGTGGAAGACAAGCAGATCAAGGGCATCCCCGTGCGCGAACTGCTCCACGGCACCACCTTGCACGGCACCCAAGGCCTGACCGCCGAATATGAACATGAGCCCATCAGCTATTATCACCGCAGCGGTCCTGTCGGTGACGTGTTCGATGTCTTACAAAATGCCCATGATATTGGCATCATCGGCCTTGGCGCAGGCGGCCTCGCTTGCTACACGGCACCAGGCCGTCATTTTACCTATTATGAAATTGATCCTGCCGTTGAAACCGTGGCTCGCCAGTGGTTCAGCAATTTCCGGAATTGTGGCCCAGCGGAAGTGAAGATCGGTGATGGACGCAAACTACTCGAATTGGCCACAGACACCCAGCACGACCTCATCATCCTGGATGCGTTCTCATCTGACGCGATCCCGGTTCATTTGCTGACACAGGAAGCTTTTTCGGTTTATCGGCAGCGTTTAGCTCCGAATGGCATGATCGTGGTTCATATATCGAATCGTTATTTTAAGCTTGGACCTCCAATTGCGACCGTGGCCAAGCAATTGGGCATGAGCATTGTTCTGGGATCGAGCCTCAAAAAAACGCATCCACTGATGAACGAATCGATTTGGGTGGCGCTGAGCGACGATTTTTCGCAATTACAGCCGCTACGAGAACGAGGCTGGAAGGAGATAGGATTTTCTTCCCAAGAACGACCATGGAGTGATGATTATGCGCCTCTATTGCCAACATTGATGTCATTAAATCGGAAATAGATACAGTCTCAGTTATGCCAATCGGTTCCGCGGCTTGAAACGAATGGCGTTTCCGGTCTAAATATTGGACGAATCAGGCGGGATATTATGCGAGCCTTACATATCCATAAACAGTACAAAACTCGCGATATCCTTTGAACGAATATGCGACATTGAGGAGAGATGCGTGAGGCCGATCCGAAAGGATGGGGGAGATGATATCCCCTCGTATCTCGATACATGGACGAAAAAATCCAATCCGTTGCAACAAAGAGTGTTGCAGCTAAGTCATGATCTGGAAACTACGAAACGGGAGAATGTTCTGCTCGCCGCAGATGTGTGTGAGATGATTCAGCTGCGCAGTGAATTGCAATTCAGAAAGCGCCAGCTATCGATTTTGCATGCAAAACTTGAAGAACGCGACCGCCAACTATTGCACATGAGCATTCTTATAAATGCTTTTTACAAGAGCCGCTCTTGGCGATATTCATGGCCAGGCAGACTGGTAGGAAGAGCAATCCGTTCGCTGCTGGCGACTTACCGTATCTTCGATTTCATGACTCGCGCGACCGATCCCGTTCAACACAGCAAGCAGGGAATTCCCAAAACCGCTACGCAGTTCGCTGTCAATCTTATGACGCCCAACGCACAGGAAGTTTATCAGAGCCTGCGTCAGCGGATAGATGCCGTGTCGCATAGAGATTCCTGGCAGTCTGGTCTATGAAACTTCTTTTGGACCTTCAGTCGCTTCAAAATGCGTCTTCGCGCATGCGCGGGATCGGACGTTATGCGCGCGCATTATCGCGCGCGATGATCTTACAGGCCAAAGACAATATATCCGTCGAGGCCGTCTTGAATCTAAACATGTTCGAGGATCTGGAATGGGCAAAGGCCGCATTGGACGACTTATTACCTAAAGAAGCTTGGCATTGCTTCTCAACACCGGTTCCCATACGCGAATGCGATTCGCCCACCATGGCCAGGGTAAGGATGGCCGAGAAATTGCGTCAGTCCTTTCTGGCCGATCTGGGTGCCGACATGGTTCATGTCAGCAGCTTATTCGAAGGCTTTGTTGATGATTGCGTGACATCGCTATCGCCGCAATCTTCTTACGGTCAAGCGGCGACTCTGTACGACCTTATCCCCATGGCGCATCCCGAGTCGTATCTGGACAATCCAGTGATGAAGGCCTGGTATCTGCGCAAATTGGACATGCTGCGTCATGCCGATCTGCTGTTGGCTATATCCGAGCATTCGCGTCGTGAAGCCATAGATCGCTTAAAGATCGCACCAGAGCGCGTGGTGGCCATCATGGGCGATGTGGACCCCCAATTCGTGGCCAAAAAACTGTCATCAGACCAAGAAACCTCTTTGTGCTATCGCATGGGATTGGAACGCCCCTTTGTGATGTATACGGGGGGTGTTGACCCGCGCAAGAATCTGGATGCCCTGATCAAAGCTTTCGCGGCTTTGCCGGGTAAATTACGCCGCTCATACCAATTGGCGCTGGTATGCGCTATGAGTGACGACGACCGGCGCAGGTTGACGGCCCTGGCCGCCAAACACGGCCTGGGACCGCACGACATGGTCATTACCGGCTATATCAGCGATGCCGACCTTGTGGGAATGTACACCTTGTGTCGCCTGTTTGTGCTGCCTTCTCTGCATGAGGGTTTTGGCCTTCCCGTGCTGGAGGCCATGAGATGCAACGCGCCAGTGATCGCATCGAACACCAGCAGCATTCCCGAGATCATTGCCCTGCCCGAAGCCACTTTTGATCCCTATTCTGTTCCGTCTATCACCGGTACCATGCAGCGCGCCCTGACGGACGAAGGATTTCGAACGGCTATATTGGAATCAGGAACACGACAAGCGCGCAAATTCTCTTGGAAGGAAAGCGCCCGTATTAGTCTAGAGGCCATGCAAGAGGTTCATGATCGCCGCCAGGCTCCTGTGGCTATCCGATCAATCGGTCCAGCAGAAAAACCGCAGACAAAGAGACGCTTGCGTTTAGCCTATATTTCGCCTCTACCTCCTCAGCAATCCAGCGTCGCGGATTACAGCGCCGATCTGCTGCCTGAGCTGTTAGCGGACTACGATATCGACCTGATTACTGATCTAAAGGACATCAGCCACCCTCGCCTCGCTAACCATTTTCCTTTGGTTAGCATCGACACGTTTTCGCGCAATGCTCACCAATATGACAGAATTTTGTATCACTTCGGCACTTCGGAATTCCATGCCCATATGTTGGCTTTGCTAGAACGTTATCCGGGTACGGTCGTGCTGCATGATTTTTTTATCAGCGACCTATTGTATCTTCTTGAATCCGGTGGGCATAGGACATCAAGATTCCGGCTGGCTCTGTTCCACGCGCATGGCTATCTTGCGCTGAAACAGGCATCGAACGGTCAATCGGAAAAGGCGGCGTGGGCCTTCCCTTGCAACATTGGCATCCTCAAACTGGCTCAGGGCATAATCTTTCACTCGGAATACTCCATCGGCCTAGCACAGCAATGGTATGGCTTGGATGTCGGTAAACTTTTGACTCATATTCCCATGTTGCGTCGTGTTCCCTTGCCGGCCTCGCGCGCAAATGCACGGTCCTGGCTGCGGGTTCCTGAACACATTTTTGTGGCCTGCTGTTTCGGATTCATGAATTCAAATAAGATGAATGAAGAATTGCTTGATGCCTGGTTGTCTTCGTCTTTGGCGGCCAACCCGGAATGCACGTTGATTTTCGTCGGTGAATGCGTAGACAGTGCTTATTGGTCGAAGATAAACCAACGCCTTCGCATGATGGACGAAACGCAGAGTCGCGTCATCATGACAGGCCATGTGGATGAAGAAGCCTATAGGGATTATATGGCTGTGGCCGATGTGGCCATCCAACTGCACCGCGGTTCCTATGGCGATGCCTCGGTCGCCATAGTCGATTGCTTGGTCAATGGACTCCCTTTGATCGTGAATGCCCAAGGGACGGCCCATGATCTGCCCGGCACGGTCGTTTACAAAATTCCTGACGATTTCACGACCACCCAGCTTTCTCACGCAATTGAGACGCTCTACAAAGACCCCCAAAAACGTATGGATATTGGCGAGAAGGCAGCCTGCTATGCGCGTCAGACTTTTTCACCGGCGCATATCGGCGCGATGTATTACGAAGCCATTGAAGGCTTCGCACGAAAGCATCCGATCATCCAGCGTCATCGGGTGATGAACGAATTGGCGCAGGAAATAGCACATAGTAGTAACGCGTTACAAGATATCGACATCAAGGCTGCAGCCATCTGCATTGCACAAAACCATTCCTTGTCACTGACCCATCAACTGCTGATCGACATTTCCGAACTGGTCCAACGCGACTCGAAGAGCGGCATTCAACGCGTCGTGCGATGCATCCTGATGCATTTATTGGAAAGCCCCCCCCCAGGATGGCGAATTGAAACCGTCTATCGAGATGGCGGCATTTACCGTTATGCGCGACACTTCACCTGCGGCATGCTGGGAATTGAAAATCCAGGGTTAGAAAACGAACCGGTCGATGTAAATCCTGGCGACCATTTCCTGGGCCTCGATCTCGATATGTTGATGGTTGAGCAATCCTGGCGTTGGTTGAGCTATCATGCGCAGCGAGGCATGGATATCTCTTTTGTGGTCTATGATCTTCTGCCGGTTCGCCGCCCGGATTGTTTTATGTTCCAGGATGAGGGAGCCTTATTTAAAGAATGGCTGAACCGTCTGGCAAAAATAAGCACGGGACTGGTCGCGATCTCTCGTTCTGTTGCGAACGAAATCCGCGACTGGATTGATGGGATGCCCGATGCGCCATGCCGCGACCTCAAGCTGGGCTATTTCCACCTGGGCGCGGATATTGAAACGCTGGGCGTGACAAACAAATTGACGACAGAGGACGATGCTTTGGTCAAAGGCATCGCCACGGATGACGATATCATTCTGATGGTAGGAACGGTGGAGCCGCGCAAAGGTCACCGACAAGCCCTGGACGCCTTTGACATTCTTTGGAAGGAAGGCTCAAACGCCAAATTGGTTATAGTCGGCAAGCCGGGTTGGATGGTTGATGAGTTAATTCAGCGCCTTCAGAATCATCCCGAGATAAACAAACGCCTATTTTGGATGAAGGCTGCCAGCGATAATCTGTTGCTGGCTTGCTATCACCTGGCCACGGCTGCTTTGATCTGTTCTGAAGGTGAAGGCTTTGGCCTGCCTTTGATTGAAGCCGCACGGCACGGTAAGCCTATTATCACGCGTGATCTGCCGGTTTTTCGTGAAGTCGCCGGTGAACACGCTTATTATTTTGATGGCGAATCGGGCGAGGGGTTGGCCCGAACTGTGCGCGAATGGTTCAAACTGCACCGCCAGAACCATCATCCCAAGCCTGAAGGCATCCCCTGGCTTACATGGAAGGAAAGCGCCCATAACCTTAAAAAATTGCTGATGGAAGGGCCTTGGCTATATCACTGGCACCCTGGGCTGCGCCTATGTCAGTATGTGGGCGATCCTTCTTTACGAACAGTGATAGGTCAACGGAAAGGCCAGTGTATGATGACCACTGGCAAGGACGGTGTTCTGCTATCCGCCGATCCGCGCTCCATTTCGGTTGGAACCTGGCGACTTCGCGTGCAAGGTCATCTTGATGTTCCTGAGAACGCCAATGCCAAGATATCCCTGCTCTGCGGCGAAAGCGCGGATGTGATCCTTTGGCAAAGCGCGTTGCCGTCCTTTGTGGGGCATTGGCAGCCGCAGGAACATATCGTGTTAACCCAGAATGTGCAGAACATGACCTTCCGTCTCGAGGTGGATCATGCGGTCATAGGTGGAGTTATCGGATACGTCCTGGAGCGTACCGATATTGCACCCGAATCTTGAAATACTTGCCTGGTAGTCGGTTTTTAGATGAAAGCGGAACCGTTCCAGCCCCTTGTTTGACCTTTATTTCTCACCTATAAATTGGGCCGCACCCCATCGGAGACGCGATAATGGAAGCGATAATGAAAGACACACTGATCGCCAAACTGGATAAAAAAACCGCCATCATAGGTGTTGTCGGGTTGGGGTATGTTGGATTGCCGTTGATGCTGAGCTTCATAGAGGCCGGGTATCGCGTCATCGGCTTTGACATTGATGCAGATAAAATTGCCAAGCTCACACGCGGCGAAAGCTATATCGGGCATATTTCCGATGAATCCGTGGCCAAGGCGCGCGCATCGGGGTTTGAGCCAAGCTGTGATTTCGCCCGTGCAGCCGAGGCGGACGCGCTGATCATGTGCGTGCCCACGCCGCTGGATAAGCAACGCGAGCCTGATCTAAGCTTTGTCCTAAACACCACCGAGCAATTGGTGCCCTGGCTGCGTTCCGGTCAGATCGTGGCCCTGGAAAGCACCACCTATCCCGGCACGACGGAAGAGGAAATCCGTCCGCGCGTGGAATCGCGCGGCTTGCGGGTGGGAACAGATATTTTTCTGGTCTTCTCTCCCGAGCGCGAAGATCCCGGCAATCCCCATTTTTGCACACGCACCATTCCCAAAGTCTGCGGCGGCAGCACACCGGCCTGCCTAGAGGCGGGGATCGCGCTGTATCGTCAGGTCATCGATAAAGTGGTGCCCGTCAGCTCCACACGCGCCGCCGAACTGACCAAATTGCTGGAAAACATCCATCGTGCTGTCAATATTGGCCTGGTCAACGAGATGAAGATCATCGCCGACCGCATGGGCATTGATATTCATGAAGTCATCCGCGCCGCCGCCACCAAGCCCTTTGGCTTTGTGGCCTATTACCCCGGACCGGGCTGGGGCGGACACTGCATCCCCATTGATCCCTTCTATCTTACCTGGAAGGCGCGCGAATACGGTTTGCACACCCGCTTTATCGAATTGGCGGGCGAGGTCAATTGCGCCATGCCCGAATGGGTCATGCACAAGGTCGCGGACGCGCTGAATGATCGTCAAAAATCTATTCGCGGCAGCAAGGTTCTGGTGCTGGGCATCGCCTATAAAAAGAACATCGACGACATGCGGGAATCGCCCTCGGTCAAGATCATGGAATTGCTGCGCGCCAAGGGAGCTGAAGTTTCTTACAGCGACCCCTATCTGCCCAGCTTCCCCAAGATGCGCGAACACAGCTTTGATCTGAACAGCGTTGCGCTGACTCCCGAATCGGTGGCCGCGTACGATGTCGTCCTGGTTGCCACGAACCACGACGCCTTCGACTACGCCATGATCCGCGCCCATGCGCCGTTGATCGTGGATACGCGCGGCGTCTATCTGGAACCCGCACCCCACATCGTCAAGGCATGACCCTTGCGCGATTTACATAACGAGGTCCGTATGCCCATCGTTTTCGACCATACCCGACATTCGGAAACATGCTGATGGATAGCGTCGTTACGGCTTCCACCGATCTACTCATGGCTTCCCCGTTTACAGAGGGCAAGACGCTTCTGGTCGCCATCCCCTGTTTGAACGAGGCAGAAACCATCGCCAAGGTCATTGGTCAGATACCGACTTCCATCGTCGGCATTGGACGCATTGATATTCTTGTTGTGGACGACGGTTCGACCGATGACACCGCCGAAAAAGCGCGGCTTGCCGGTGCCATGGTGCATAGCCATGGAGTGAATCGTGGCGTGGGTGCTGCCTTTCAATCCGCCGTGGTCTTTGCCGTTGATCATAGCTATGACGTGATGATCAATATTGACGGCGATGGCCAGTTTGATCCGCAAGATATTCACAAATTGGTGCCCCCAGTACTTGAAGGTAAGGCAGATATGGTCACCGCGTCGCGTTTCAAGGACCGCGACCTAACCCCTGACATGCCGCGCGTCAAGCTGATGGGCAATCACATGATGTCTTGGCTGATCAGTCGGTTGGTCCGCAAGAAATTCGCGGACGTGTCATGCGGATTTCGTTGCTATGGAAGAGAAGCGTTGCTGCAAATCAATCTGCACGGTGCCTTCACCTATACCCAAGAAACCTTTTTGGACTTCGCCGCCAAGAATATCCGCATCATGGAAGTGCCGGTGATCGTGCGTTACTTCGGCGATCGGAAATCGCGTGTGGCCAGTAGCATTCTTAAATACGCGATGAATACCGCCACGATCATTTTTCGGTCGTATCGCGACTATTTCCCCTTACGCTTTTTCTTGGGCATCGCATTGGCCTTCGCCGTTCCGTCATTGGCCTTTGGGGCCCTGTTTGCCGGGCGTTTTCTTTTGACCGGCGAATTCAAGGGCTATTATTTCGCTGGCTCCCTTTCGGCCTTCCTGATGATCCTGGCCATGCTGTTCGTCATGGTCGGCATCGTCGCCGACATGTTAGACAAAGTGCGCTGTAACCAAGACCGCATTCTTTACCTCTTGCGCAAACAAGGGTCACTGGCGCGGCGGCAAGATCCCCCAAAGTCGGCCCCTTCGATAGATTAGGAGACGTGATGTCCAGCCAAGATATCCCTGCTTGTCCCGTATGTGGATCATCACTAAATCCAACTGCCACCGACTGGATCAAGAAATGTACGGGGTGCGGATTCTTGATGTCCAGCCTGCCTATTCGTATTGGACAGCCCGATTCCGATGCCGTGGCCGAAGACATACGGCGCGAGGCACTTGGCGAATTACGGCGCTTTAATTTCGATCTGACCCTTGACCACATCGCCAAACTGACACCTGCAACGGGCAAACGTTTATTGGATGTCGGATGCGCCCATGGTTGGTTTTTGGAGGCGGCCGCCAAGCGCGGCCATGCATGCTTTGGCGTGGAGCCTGACGCGGATGTCGTCGAACCCGAGGCGCGCCGCGTCGCCACCATCTGGAACGGCTTCTTCCCCGACGCCGTGCCGCAGGGTGAGACATTCGATATCATCAGCTGGAACGATTCCCTAGAACATCTGCCCAATCCGCGCATGGCCGTGCAAGAGAGCTTTGCTCGCCTAAGATCGGGCGGATTGCTGGTCGTCAAGGTTCCGTCGGCGGATGGGTTGTTCTTTCGCGCCGCCGCGCTGGCCTCTGTACTGGGCGTGCATGGGCCGCGCGACCGCATGTGGCAAAAACCCTTCCCGTCCCCACATATCAGCTACTTCAATCGCAGCCAACTGACACGGATGACGGCATCTGCTGGGTTTGTGCCTGCCGCAAGCCACGAATTGCAGGCCGTCTCGCCCAAGGCGCTGTGGAATCGGATTTGCTATGACAAGTCCATCTCGAAACCTGCGGCGATTGCCTCATGGGCAGCATCCATGATGTTGGTACCGTTGTTACGCATCTTCCCATCGGACGCGATGCTGGAAATCTTCAAGAAGCCATGACATTTCTTGCCTTAAGAGCAGGAAAAATGGTGGGCAATATGGGAAGATGCTAATAGAGTGCGCGGCGGCAAACGGCTTCGGTGAAAAAGGGGGTAGAATATGTGTGGCATATTCGGAATTGTGCTGGGTCAGGGCAACGCGCTATCCAACGAAGCCATCGACGCGCTGACGCAAAGGCTATTTCGTCTGTCGCAGCATCGCGGCAAAGAGGCGGCTGGAATTGCTATTCGTTGCGGTGGACGTATCCGTTATTTCAAGAGATCGATTCCGGCCTCGCAGATGCTAAGAAGCCCAGAATACCAGGCCTATTTTGAGTCGTGTCTGAGTGACCGCCGCCCTGGCGAAGCAATCGCCATCATCGGCCATTCCCGCCTGGTCACCAATGGTAGTCAGGGGCTTGAGGACAACAATCAACCTGTCGTGACCGATCACATCGTCGGCGTTCATAACGGCATTATCGTCAATGATGCGGCTTTGTGGGCGCGGCACCCCGACCTGACCCGCCGATTCGAGGTCGATACCGAGGTTCTTTACCGCCTGGTTGAAAAAGAATACGCCGCCACAGGGAGCCTCCCGGCGGCCATCGGTCGGACATATGCGCAGTTAGAGGGCGAGGCATCCATCGCCTTTCACTTCGACGCCGAGGACAAATTGGGCCTGGCCACCAATGTCGGTTCGCTTTATTACGCCCATGCGCCGCAAGATAAATTCTTTGTCTTTGCGTCGGAGGGTTACTTCATCCGCCAATTGCTGCGTCACCCTGCCCTTGTTGACCATCGACTGAGCTGTACGGAAAAGCAACTGAAGCCAGGCTATGGGCAGCTGATCGACATCCAAGACAGCCATGCGGAACTCTTTGTCCTTACCCAGGCGGAGAAGGAAACAGGCCAGGCACATTCCTCGTCTGCGACCATCAGTGATGAATCGCCCCGTACCCGTGAATTGCGACGATGCACGAAATGCGTTCTGCCTCACACTTTCCCCTATATCAGCTTCGACTCGGAAGGCGTGTGTAACTTTTGCCGTGAACCCGCGCATACACGTCCCTTTGACCGTGAAGCTTTGGAGCGGAGGCTGGCTCCCTTGCGTAGCCGCGATGGCAGCCCCGATTGCGTCGTCGCGCTCAGCGGCGGGCGTGATAGCTGTTATGGCCTGCATGTCTTGAAGCATGAAATGGGCATGAACCCCGTTGCCTATACCTATGACTGGGCCATGGTCACCGACGAGGCCAGGCGCAATTGCGCCCGCGTATGTGGCAAACTGGGCGTCGAGCATATCATCCGATCCGCCGATATCATCAACAAGCGCCGCAATATCCGCCTGAACATCGAAGCGTGGTTGAAACGGCCAGAGCTGGGGATGATCCCGCTGTTCATGGCGGGCGACAAGCAGTTCTTCTATTTTGCCAGCCAAGTCGCACGGCAGACGAAAGCGCCGCTGGTTATCTTTTGCGCAGGCAACAATCTAGAGCTGACACGATTCAAGACTGGATTTTGTGGCGTGCAGGACCGAAGCGACAATAACATGCTGGGCCTGGATCTGGCAGGTAAGCTCAAAATGCTGGCCTATTACGCCAAGAATATCGCCCTGAACCCGGCCTATTTGAACCGGTCATTGGCAGACACACTGTTCGGTTTTTATTCGACCTATATCGGCCGCGAGGACATGATTTATCTTTACAGCTATCTGGATTGGAACGAGCAAACCATCGCCAAGACCCTGCGCGATGAATACGGCTGGGAAAGCTCTCCCGATGCATCCAGCACATGGCGCATCGGCGACGGCACGGCATCTTTCTACAACTACATCTACCATAGCATTGCGGGCTTTAGCGAACACGACACCTTCCGTAGCAACCAAATCCGCGCGGGACTGATCACCCGCGACGAGGCCATGAAGGCCATCGCACGAGACAATCAACCTCGCTTCGAATCTATGCGTGAATACGCCCAATTGGTCGGTTTTAACCTGGATGCGGCGTTATCGGTCATCAACAACACACAGAAGTTACGCTAGTCTTACCACCGAGGCCGGATAAGATCGGCCAGGCAACCCCCAAGGAACCGATGTGCGGCGATTGTTCAGACATCTCAGCGGTCACGGTCAAATAAGCCAGGGCGTCGTCTCGAACCTGGTCGGCTTTGCTGTCGTTGGCATCTGCGGTGTCCTGATCAATCTGCTGATTGCACGCCATTACCCCCCAGAGATTTTGGGAGCGTTTAATCAAGTTCTAGCCATTTTCATGCTATCCGGCCAACTGGCGGCGTTTGCTATCCATTACTCCGTTCTCTACCATGTCTCAAAGATCGAAGATTCTCATGCTGAAATCAGCGCAGCCTTGTCTTCTGCCCTATGGACTGTCGCAGCTTGTGCAGCGGCCACAGCCATTTTGTTATGGTCACTACGCGATTCCATCAGCCAATTGTTGAATAGCCCAGCGGTGGCCGTGGGATTGAACGCGGCGGCGATAGGAATCTTCTTCTTTCCACTTAACAAGGTTCTTTTGACCTATCTGAACGCACGACGGCGCATGTGGCTTTACGCCATTGGCAATGCGGGGCGCTATGTCCTGATGCTGTTTATTCTGTCCGCCATGCATATCAAACACGTACCGGGTGCCTATTTTCCCTTGTGCCTTGCCGTGTCCGAATCTTTGCTATTCGCCATGCTGATGCTGGCGTGTCTGCCGCATTTGCGCCGCCTGAGTATCAATGAATTCCGCGATTGGTCACGCAAACATCTGAGATTTGGTGCCAAGGGCGTGGCCGGTGGCATGTTGGCGGACCTGAATACCCGAATCGATATACTAGTCCTGGGGTTAATGGCGGATGACAGGGCGGTGGGCATCTACAGCCTGGCCAGTGTTTTCGCCGAAGGCTTATTCCTACTCAATACGACCTTACGGCTGAATTTCGATCCCATGATTGCCAGGCTCTACCACACCAAACAGTGGGATGCCCTGCACCATCTGGTATCGACAGGTAAGCGCATGGGATATTTGGGGATGATTGGTATCGGAGGAATTGCCATTCTGCTTTTCCCATGGGTTCTTGAATGGATCACGCACCAAGCGGACTACAGCGAAAGTTGGCCCGTATTTGCGGTCCTTGCGATCGGCATTATCCTCGCTTCCGGCTATATTCCTTTTGGAGGAATGCTTCAGCAAGGGGGCCATCCAGGGTCACAGTCCTTGTTAACGGGTCTGATTGTCGTGACCAATCTGGTTGGGAATCTGGTCTTGATTCCCTGGTTCGGAGCCATGGGAGCAGCGGTGGGCACCGCCATTTCCCAGGTGTTATTCGTTCCTTATCTTGTCTGGCTTGTCCGCCGCCGACTGGGATTTCGCCTATGAGCACCACCAAACCTATACCGCCGACCTCCATCGATTTACATAGCTTGGCCATCCTGGCCACGGGAATCGCCAGCGCAATAGCCATGGTTCTTATCGCGCTGTCCTATTTCGATGTGCCTTTGATCTTGGGGACGACCGCCCTACTCTGCATGGCCACATTACATGTATGTAATGTGCAGATTTACATGCCCCGTTTAAGTTTAGAAAACCAAGAGAGACGATTCATATTTATCGTTCTGGCCATCATCGTCGTCGCACTCCTTGCCCGCATAGATATCTATCCCCATCTGATGGGCGGACAAGACCAGGGCCTTTATACAAATATGTCCAAGATGCTGCTGCATGATAAGAGTCTGTTCTTCGTCGATCCCCTTCGGAACATGCTCTCGGAAGAATTAAAACATATATATGATTTGTCTCCTTTGGCCGGGGTTACCTTGGTTAATCCTGAGAAGTCCTTGTTGAGCGTCGTTTTCTACCCTTTGCATCCCGCATGGATGGCAATTTCTGGTTTTCTTCTTGGGGAAGGCAACCACACTTTATCCTTACTGATGTTCTCCATTTTTTACTTGGCAGGCGGTTACTTTTTAACTCGAGAGGTATTCGAAAACCGTCACGCCGCCCTACTGGCTATGGCATTCCTGGCCATCAATCCGGCTTTGGCTTTCTTTTCAAAATTCCCAGCAAGCGAGATGGTCGCCTTCGCCTTCACCATTAACGGCTATCTGTTCCTACTGCGTGGCTGGCGCGCGAAACCGCCTCGTCAGCAAACTCTGTTTCTCTTGATCTCTTTTCTTTGCTTTAACGCTTTGCTTTATACACGTCCCCAATTCATCATGCATATTCCGTTTATGGCCGCGCTTGGTGTTGCGTGCCTGCTGCCCTTATGGGCTGTGCGTCAACGTATTATGATCGCTGGGTATCTCTTGTCTTTATTACTGGCATTCGCCGTCAGCATCATTTTTTATTATTTTTACCAAAACCTTCTATTCACGACAATCATGAATCACCTGAATCTAATGGCAAAACCACAAATTCTGGTGGCGATTGCCGCTGCCGGAGTGGCGTTGGGCGTTCTGGTTGTTCTGGTAGTCTGGCGAAAGCCAAAGGGAACGCGACCAGGAGATCATTTGGCTTACCAAGTCAGCATCATCACACAACGATTTGCGCCATGGGCCATACCCTGCGCTCTCTTGCTGTCAATCCCGTCAATCATAGCCTTATATCAAACGGGCATTCTTCATCCTTTCTTGTTTTTTAGCGCCATCTCGCCAGATCAAGACCCATGGATTATCCGCTACCATGTCCTCTATCGCCTGATGCTGCTTATCAGCCCGTTGGGCCTTTTGTTGTTATGTATTACGCCTCTTTCAAATTTGAGATGGAATGGAGCAACACAATTATTTGTGATATTCTTTTCCCTCGCATGGATGGTTGTCCTTCTCCAACCAAGTATCCCTTATCTGTATTATTATGGCCGCTACTTATCGGGAGAGATGGTACCAATCAGCCTCATTCTATGCGCCGCCATTCTCGTGAGTTTCATCACTAACCATAAGAAATGGTACGCGTTAGCAGGCATAGGAATCATGCTGACATACTTCTCCATCTATACCGCCCTGCAATATGGAAAACAGGAAGATGAGGCCCCAGCCTTTGCCCAAGAAATCGCAAAGGCCGTATCTGATAACGACATCCTGTTCACGATAGCTATGAACTCCGTGCCACTCACGCCCTTACGACTCTATTACGGAGTTAAAGTATTCCTTTATTCGCAGAGCCGCGCAGACATGCCACATGAGGAACAGGTAATCGAACAATTACACGAGATGACAAAAAAAATGGGAGGAAAACTCTATTACATATCACCAACCCCCGCAGAAGAAGGGGGGGTGCATCTCGTCAAAAAACTCGTCTTTTCAAATTCATTCTTCACAAACGGGGAACATCTACATAGGAATGGGATACACAACACAATGCATTCCTCCAACATGTTCCTGCCGACAAGGCATAGGACCAACACATCGGAATGGTATTTATACGAAATTAGCGGACAGTCCTACGCATCCGGTCATTGTCTAAGAAATAATGATTTTTCACAAATCATAGGGAAATCTGTACTTATCGATGGCTTCAGTACAGCCGAGGGGCACGGACGTTGGTCGGATGGCCCCAAGGCCTATTTCGAATGTACGCTGAATCCCGATGAACCCGCGCCCAAACGCATGGTGTTGTTTGCCCATGCCATGGTTACAAAGCTGCATTCACAGCGTGTGCGTTTTTCGCTTAATGGTGCTCCAATGCAGGAATTTATGTTCACGATCGACAATAACGATCAGGAGATCACACTACCAGTTGAAGCCCATCCCGGAGATAAGCTGCGCCTAGATTTCGATTTTCCTGATGCGGTAATGCCCAAAGATCTTGGCATCAACGCCGACACAAGGCTCCTTGGTCTTGGCGTTAAATCTATACGCCTTGAATAACATTCCGGCGATCTATGAAGATACCGTTTCAGAAGATGCAACGCCTCTGGCTCATCGGGCCCACGATCACGCGGCAAGCTTTTTTACAGACTGATTGAGGGAGCGCGACCCGCCCCTTTCCTGCCAAAAACTTCTCACACAGCATCTAGTCGGCGCTGGCATCAACCCAGATAGCCCAGAAAATTTATCAGACAAGCAGGCCTATCAATTCACGCCCGGCATGCCCCACAAGGTGTCACGAGGCGAGCCAAAGCTTGATGCTTTCTGAACTTCCAGGCGGAGTTTCTGATCGATCTGCTGAGGGAACCCAAGACGCAGCACACCATCAGGCAAGGTCCATTCCAACGTACGGGCAAATTTGCCCAGGGCGATATTTTCGGTCAAAGGATCAACAAACTCGCCTTGCTCATAACTGTTGCCGGGGCGGCCAAATCGTTTGAGCAGGATTTCAAGAATGGTGGCGTATTCGCGCGACACCGAGCGTGCGGGCAGCCCGTCAAGATCAATCACCGCGCCGATCTGGTTCAAACGACCACCTTCATGGGCCACCACCAGACGCTGACGCTGCGCGCTGCGCGGGAAGATGATCGACTCGTATATCTTGGTACTCTTAGTGAGCTGCCCCCCGAAAATTAGACCAGTGATATAAGGTCCCTAACTGAGTACGGAAAGGGAACGGACATGACTGGGATACGGAAGAAACACACGAAGGAAACGAAGCTGAAAGTTGTGTTGTCGGCGCTGGCTGGGGACACGCCGATTTCGCAGATTGCGCAGGAGCACAGCGTGCATCCGGCGCAGATCAAGGAATGGAAGAGCCAAGCGCTGGAGGCGATGGGCGAGAGGTTTGCGCAGCGGCGCGGGCGTAAGAAGGCGGAAGAAAAACCCGAGGCGGCGCTGTACGAGCAAATCGGGAGGTTGAAAATGGATCTGGATTTTTTGTCCAGAAAACTGGGGCGCTGACGAGGAAGGAGCGCCTTAGCATGATTGAGAGAACCAATCCGGAGACGAGCGTTCGGCGGCAATGCGATTTGCTGTCGCTGAACAGGGCCAGCGTGTATTACGAGCCTCGGCCCGCGAGCGACTGATGCGGCGGCTGGACGAGATGTACACGGCGCATCCGTTTTTGGGCTATCGGAAACTGACGAAGCTGTTGCAGCGCGAGGGGCGCGACGTCAATCACAAGCGCGTGCGGCGGCTGATGCGCCTTTTGGGCTTGCAGGCGATTTACCCCAGGCCGAACACGAGCAAGCCGCATCCGAAGCATCCGATTTACCCGTATTTGCTAAAGAATCTGGCGATCACGGGACCTAATCAGGTATGGGCGACGGACATCACCTACATCCGGTTGGGGCGTCGGCATTGCTATCTGATCGCGGTGATCGACTGGTACAGCCGCTATGTCGTCAGCTGGCGTTTGTCGGCGACGATGGAAAGTGACTTCTGTGTCGAGGCGTTGCGCGAGGCTTTGACCAAAGGAACGCCGTCCATCTTTAACACCGACCAAGGCAGTCAGTTCACGAGCTTCGCGTTCACGGAGACTTTGCGCGAGGCGGGCGCGCGCATCAGCATGGACGGACGCGCCAGCTATCAGGACAACATCTTCACCGAGCGTTTCTGGCGCAGCGTCAAGTACGAGGAGGTTTATCTGAAGGACTACGCGACCATCGAGGAAGCGCGTGCAAGCCTCGGCCAATACATCGCGTATTACAACACCCAGCGCCCGCATCAGGCGCTGGCGTACCAGACGCCGGAGCACGTTCACTTCGCTCTTGCGCCAAAATCGCCTGTGGATATGATGGACAACGCAAGTGCGTTGCCCACATCTCCACAGGCGCAACAACCGCTACAACCAGAAATGGCTAAAGCGGCATGAGAAAAAGGGGTAAATCCAAGGACCTTAATTTACCCCACTTGCTGGTCTAAACGACGGGGTGCAGCTCAACAGTTGCTCAGGATTGCGATGACAAGTGTTGGTTTTGCCCCTTTTGATGGAGAATGGTGGCACTTCTCATACGGAGATCGCGAATGGGCAAAATATTATGGCCGTTCACATGCCATATATAGTCAGATTGCTTTCAGCTCGACACCTTCGCCCTGTCGCCCTGATTCTAGTCCAACGCAATCACGCCTCGGCACAGAATTGCTGGAGATAGCGCCCCATCTGATGGAGAGCGGTTCTTACCGAAAGACGAAACTCACAACCCAAAGGCGTTAAAAAGCTATCCGAATATGACGAACATATCAAGAACATACTGACGTATGCAAATCCGATGACCGAGATCGGGCCGGGCCGTGAAACTTTGGGGGGATTTTTGAGTGGGACAACATCCCCCAGGCCATACGATTGATTCGCAGTTTTTTGTCGACGCAAAAATCAGCCTGGATCGCAATCGGATGGGATTTTTTTGTCGGAATGACTTGTCAGAAATTGGAAGCGACTTTCGCCCTCTTGCTTCCAAAATGCTTCCACGGAAAAAATCGGGCAGAAATAAACGATTTGGGCACCAAAATATTGCGCGTAAGTCTTTGAAACATAAAAGAAAAACTGGTGCTGCTGAGAGGAATCGAACCTCCGACCCCGTCCTTACCAAGGACGTGCTCTACCCCTGAGCTACAGCAGCGTTGTCGATCAACGTCTGTCTTTTGCTTTGCCAAGAGCAAGATGTCAATGGCTTTGATAGATTTTGGCATAGATCAGTTCAGTTTTTCCATTCCGCCATGCACGCCCAGCGTTTTTAGCTTGCGGTGTAGGGCCGAGCGTTCCATGCCTACGAAGCTAGCGGTGCGCGAGATATTGCCGCCAAAGCGGGTGACCTGAGCCATCAGATATTCACGTTCAAACATTTCGCGCGCATCGCGCAAGGGAAGTCCCATGATCTCATCGCCGTGATCCCAGCGCAGCACGGCGGGCGTAGCCATACGCACTTCCGGCGGCAGCATCTCGGCGCGCACGGCCTCGCGCGGGTCGCCACCGGCCATCACCAACAGCCAATCCATCACATTGCGCATCTGGCGCACATTGCCAGGCCAATCATAAGCCTGTAGGGCAACCAAGGCATCAGCAGCCAATTCACGTACAGGCAGGCCAGCCGATTGCGCGGCGCTAATCATCAGTTCGCGCGCCAGAGTTGGAATATCCTCGCGGCGCTGGGTCAATGGCGGCAGAACCATCGGCACCACGTTCAAACGGTAATACAGGTCCTGGCGGAAGCGACCCGCCGTCATCTCTGCCTGCAGATCGCGGTTGCTGGAGGCCAGGATGCGCACATCCACATCCACGCGCCGCTCGCCACCCACGCGCACAAAGCATTGCTCTTGCAACACACGCACCACTTTGCCTTGGGTTTCAAGCGGCATGTCGGCCACTTCGTCCAACAGCAAGGTGCCGTTATGGGCCTGCTCTAACGTGCCGATACGGCGTTCGCCATGGGAATTGGCCTCTGTGCCAAACAGCTCAATCTCCAGCCTGTCCGGACGCAGCACGGCGCAATTAACCACCACGAACGGGCCGCTCGCGCGGCGCGATTGCAAGTGCAGGGCCCGAGCCGCGACCTCTTTGCCGGATCCAGCAGGCCCCGCCAGCATCACGCGGCTGCCAGTCGGAGCAACCTTTTCGATCGCTTGGCGCACACGGCGAATGGGTTCAGATTCACCCGTCAGTGCGCTGACTACACCCGAGCGAAAACGCAATTCCTCATTCTCGCGGCGCAATTGCGCCGCTTCAATAGCACGACTGACAACCAGCAACAGCCTGTCGGCCTTAAACGGCTTTTCGATGAAATCATAGGCACCGTCCTTGATGGCCGCCACCGCCGTTTCAATATTGCCGTGCCCGCTGATCATCACCACGGGCACGCCTGGGTGGTTCTGACGCAAATGGCGCAACAGCTCTAACCCGTCCATCCGACTGCCTTGCAGCCAAATATCCAGAAGAACCATGCTGGGACAGCGCGCAGCGATTTGGGTCAATGCCTCATCGGAATGGGCGGCTTCACGGGGAGACAAGCCTTCATCCTTCAGCAAGCCCGAAATGCTGCGCCGAATATCGGTCTCGTCATCAACAATCAAGATATCATGCGCCGACATTCGCATGGCCCCCCACCTCCCGCAGTAATTTTTCGTCCCTAGTCTGCCCTTTTGGCAGGACAAGATCAACACGCGCGCCCAACGAAGGCTGGCCTTGCACACGATCCGTCATCATCAGGCGCCCACTATGATCCTCGGCAATTTTTTTGACAATGGCCAATCCTAGTCCCGTGCCTTTGGCGCGGGTCGTCACATAAGGCTCGGTCAACCGGGCGCGCTCTTCGTGAGGCAGTCCCTTTCCGTTATCGGCAATCGATAGCGTCACCTCATATGCATCTTGGCTTAATGTGACGGTAATCTCGCCAAGCGGAGGCGATGGGTCTTCGGGCCGCGCATCAATGGCTTCACAGGCGTTCTTGAGAAGATTGGTTAATGCCTGGGCGATCTGCCGACCATCGCAGAATAACGAGACGGACTCGTCAGGCAGGGTCTGACTCATTTTGATGTTGGGACGCGCCGAGGACAACAAAAATACCGTTTCCTTCAAAACGGGAGCCAAATCCTGCTGGCGCATCATCGGGGCCGGCATACGCGCGAAAGCCGAAAACTCTTCGACCATCCGCCCGATATCCTCGACATGACGGATAATGGTGTCGATGCAGGTTTGGAAGGTCTCGGGATCGCTGGTGATTTCCTTGAGATAGCGGCGGCGCAAACGCTCAGCCGACAGCTGAATGGGGGTCAAGGGGTTTTTGATCTCGTGCGCGATGCGCCGCGCCACGTCAGACCATGCGGCCTTACGCTGGGCGGCTACCAAGTCCCCCAACTGACCGGTCATGCGGTTAAAGGATCTCGACAAAGAGGCCAATTCATCCTCTCCCGCCGATAGGTCTTCGGGCACGCGGACTTCCAGATTGCCCGCGCGTACCTGTTCGGCCGCGTCGATCAACGCGCTGACCGGTGCCATCAAACGCGTGGCAAAATGCAGACCCGCCCAAATTGCCGCCATCAGCACCAACAAGGCCACGACAATGAAGATCAGAGATGCCGTCAATTGCAGGCCATGACGTTTACCCTCAAGAGCCTGATAATTTTGTACAGCGCTTTGAGTCCGGCTCATATGGCTCAGCACACGCGGCTCGACCGCGCGCCCTACAAACAGGAAAGTATCGCCAAAAGCATCCAGCTGCACCAGGGCGCGGACCCGATTCTCTCCCTCCCCTACCATCAAAACCACGTCGCCCTGACGGGCTTTTTCGAGCGCATCATCGGCGATTGGCTCGAACTCCAGAGAAAAAGTCAGGCCCGATCGCGCCAGGATGCGGCCATTGGCGTCGAAGATCAGCACCTCGGTCAGATTGCGCAGCATGCCTTGCGCTTCGACGGCTTCGCTAAGCAAAGCTGGTTCCGAGCTAAGGCGCGCGGCCTGGCGATTCAGGTCATTGGCCATGGCCAGCGCGTCGCCACGGATATTTTGCTTATGTTCTTGGAGATACGCCTCGGCCACGGCCAGAGATTCGCTAACCGCCGTGCGCACCTGGTGGTCAAACCAAGTTTGCATGCCAAGAAACAAGAACACGGCCGCGAAGGTCGCCATCAACCCTGCGGGTGCCGCCGCCAGCAGACTGAATATCCACACCACACGCAAATGCAGCCGCGATCCGGCCAACCCGCGACGGCGGCGGATCAACAACACAATGGCACGGCGCGTGACCAGAACGCCCAGCAGCAACAGCAAGACCACGTCGATGGTCAACAACACTGTCACGGTGGCCGGGTCGTCTCCAAAAGGCGGCGTACGGGTCAAGGCGGCATAAGTGGCCAGCCCCGCCACCAAAGCGGCAATAGCCAAGGCGACGGCCAGCGTATCCACCAGGCGCACGCGCCAAGACCACATCCGGAAAGCCTCGATATTTCGCCGCAACCACGGGTTCAACGGCCACGATCTCACCGTGAACCTCCGCGGGTTGCGCCCGCGCGACGCGAAGGCTTGCGCACAGGTGCCGTCTCGGTCGCCTCAATCAAGCCCAGCTCTATCAATCGGCGGTGCAAGGTGTTGCGGTTGATGCCCAGCATAGCCGCCGCGCGTTTTTGATTTCCGGCACACGAATCCAGAACCACGCGCAACAAAGGGCGCTCGACTTCGCACATCACACGGCCATACAGTCCCGCGCAAGGTTGCAAGGAATCATGAGCTTTCATATAGGCCCGCATATGCGCTTCGATCACATCGGCAAGGCCAGGGGGCGGTGGAGCGGCGTCGCACAATGAGGCCTGATTCTGCATGGATTAGACTGTCCCTTCCGCCAAAAGCGGTTCGTAGAATTCGCGTAAGAACTGACGCACGGCGGAAGCCTCGGGCAAACGAGTCACAGCGGCGCGAAAGCGAGCCGAATCGGGGAGACCTTTGCTGAACCACGCCAAATGCTTACGCGCGGCGCGAAGGCCGGTCTCGGTGCCATGATGGCTCAGCATCGCTTCGAAATGCCACATCAACAACTCATAGCGTTGCGCCAAGGTAGGATCAGGCGGAACTTGGCCGGTGCGCAAATATCCCATCACTTGACCAAGAAACCAGGGTCTTCCCTGCGCGCCGCGCCCGATCATCACGCCATTAGCGCCGGATTCGGCCAAAGCCTGAGCGGCATCTTGGGGCGTCATGATATCGCCATTGGCGATGACGGGCAGACCAACGGCTTCCTTCACGGCGCGGATGGCCTTCCAATCGGCTTGACCGTTATAGAACTGGCAGCGTGTGCGGCCATGCACGGTGATCATGCGAATGCCGCATTCTTGGGCGATCCGCGCAAGGTTCGGCGCATTGAGCGAATTGTGGTCCCAACCCAAACGCATCTTCAACGTCACGGGAATTCGCACCGCTTGCACCACCGCTTCCAAAATACGAGCGGCGCGAATTTCATCACGCATTAAGGCGGACCCAGCGTAACCGTTCACGATCTTCTTGGCAGGACAACCAAAGTTGATATCCAGAATCTGCGCTCCGCGCGCCTCGTTGATCCGCGCGGCCTGGGCCATCATCTCCGGCTCGCATCCTGCGATCTGAACGGCGGCGGGACTTTCCTCGGGCGCGAAGTCGCCACGGCGCAAGGTGCGTTCATGTAGACGCACCAAGGCCGGGCTTGCGATCATCTCCGACACCACCAGTCCCGCACCCAACCGCTTGACCAGGCGGCGGAAGGGTTGATCCGTCACGCCAGCCATGGGCGCAAGCAAGACCGGGTCGGAAATGACGACATTCCCGATCACAATCGGCGGCAAAGATTGGGGTGCAGGCACCATCATGAAACGCAGTCTATCAGCTTGGCCCCGCGATGGGCCAGTCGCTTGATACCATCAAAAGGGCATTTTGAAACCGGGCGGCAGTTTCAGCCCACCCAGCATTTTTTCCGTCTCGCCCGCCGTTTGCGCCTCGATTCGAGCATGGGCATCGTTAAATGCAGCAACCAAGAGATCTTCGAGAATCTCGCGCTCGCCACCCTCGAACAATTTAGGATCGATTTGGACCTTCTTGGCCTCGTGACGGCCAGTCAAGATGACCTTAACCATACCACCGCCCGCCTCGCCAATGATCTCGGTCTCGGCTAGACGAGCCTGAGATTCTTGCATACGGTCCTGCATGGCCTGAGCCTGCTTCATCAAGTCTGTCAGAGATGGCATTCTTCAACCGCCTTTTATGAACGTGAACATTGTTCCGAAACTATCACCTTGACGCCAGAGTTCAACTTTTTCTCGATCAACCCTGAAATTCAGCACATTAACGACCCTCGCCTTTAGGCGAGGGTCGTTAATGTGACCATTTCTTCCGCACCGCCCCAACCGTATGAAGTAGCCTCGGTCCCATAAGTGTCTATTGGATTAGACCCGAGCGTGAAACTTTGCATGAGCCGATCGACAAGCCCCAAGAGCGCACAACCGGAACGGTGCGCCTGAAACCGTATCGAATACATACTCACACGATCGAAAATAGAGTGTATAACCAAAAGGATGCGGCAGGCTTTATCAAGCTGGAACCTTTGCCCGTTCGGGAAAGTCCAGACAGATTGGTTAACATAGATCGGCGTGCGCCATAGCCTGGCTGTATTCAGTTGCAAGCGAATCGGCTATGGTGCGCGCCGGCGTCAGTTGAAAGACAGCTTTAACAAGAGATTCACATGAACGCACTCGCATCGAGTTTGACGGCCCTGGCGGTCGCTTCGCTTTTTGGCTTTATAGGCCGTTCCGATACACGCAGGACCGAGGTTGTTTCCGCGATGGCGCACGGCGTGTGCGCCTTGGCATGCGCGCTGATGATGGCCATGGCCGGCATGGTTCTTTTGGACCCTGATTTCGCTCGGTATTGCACACTGACCTTGCCGTTGGGTCTGGCCAGCGGCGGCACCCATTTCGCCATGGACACCTTGTCGGCTTTCTTTTTGATCCTGGTCAATGGCGTGGGCGTGATCGCCAGCCTGTTCGGGATCGGCTATGCCGCGCATGAGAAAAACAAAGGCCAGTTGCTGATCTTCTATCCCTTGTTCTTGTTGGCCATGAATATGGTGTTATTGGCCAGCGATGCCTTTGCCTTTTTGCTGTCTTGGGAGGCCATGTCGTTGGCGTCGTGGTTGTTGGTTCTGGTGCAGCATCACGAAGCGCAAAACCGCCGCGCGGCGCAGGTCTATTTGATCATGGCCAGCCTGGGCACTTTGGCGCTGCTATTGGCCATCGGATTGATCGCGGTCGCGGTGCCGGGCGAAGGGTTCGCCATGAATCCCAGCTTTGGGGATTTGGCCTATGGCGCGGGACAGCTGGGCAGCTGGGCTACCGCCGCCGTTGTTGTGCTGGTACTGGCTGGCGCGGGTTCCAAGGCGGGGTTGGCTCCCACGCATGCCTGGTTGCCTTTGGCGCATCCGGCCGCGCCAAGCCATGTCTCGGCCCTGATGAGCGGCGCGATGACCAAAATCGCGCTTTATGCCCTGCTTCGTTTTCTGTTCATCATCCTGCCGCAAGCTCCCGCATGGAGCGGCTGGGCCTTGTTGATCATGGGCCTCTTCAGCGCGGGATTGGGTGTGCTGCAATCTCTGATGCAGAACGATGGGAAAAAAGTGCTGGCCTTTTCGACGGTCGAGAATGTGGGCCTGATCGCCGCCGCCTTGGGCATGGCCTTGGTCCATAAGGCCGGCGGGCATGCGGGCGCGGCCATCTTGCCTTTGCTGGCCGCGATGATCTTGATGGCCAATCATGCGGCGGTCAAAGCCTTGCTGTTCTGCGGCGCGGGTGCCGTGCTGCATGCCACGGGCGAACGCGACATGAACAAGCTGGGCGGCCTGATCCACCGCATGCCGACCACGGCCTTGTTCGTGCTGATGGGATGCGCGTCGATGGCGGCACTGCCTTTTCTGGGCGGCTTGCCCGGAGAATGGCGCTTGTTCCATGTGTTCTTCGAGATGGCGCGCAGTTCGGCCTGGACGATGCAAATCGGCGGCGTCTTTGCCGCAGCCTTCTTGGCCTTGGTGGCCGCCCTGGCCGTGGCCGGGATGGTACGCTTTTTCGGCATGATCTTTCTGGGCCGCGCGCGCAGCGAGGCCGCCGCATCGGCGCATGAAGGCACCGTGTCGATGAAATTGGCCTTGGCCTTGCCGGTGATCCTGACCTTGGTCCTGGGGCTTGCCACCCCGCAATTCGAGGCGCTTGTTGCCCCGGTTGTGGCGATGCTGCTGGACGGCGTGACTCCCGGTTCGCCCACAGTAAGCATGGGGGCATATATAGCCTTGGCTGTGTTCCTGGCCTTTGTGGCGACATTGGTCATGCTTGCGGTGGTGCGCGCGCTGTGGGTCAACCGCGCCGTGCGCGGCGGCCAGCCTTGGGCCTGCGGTCAGGGCGATCCGGGCGCGTTGGCGCAATACAGCCCTTCGGGTTTTTCACAACCCCTGCGCCGCGTGTTCAATGACCTGATCTATCACAGCCATGAAAAGGTACGGATGCCGCCGCCTTCGGACATCTCTGCCGCGAAGTTGGAATTCCAGATGAATGACCGGGTATGGGATGCGATCTATCGCCCGATTGGCCAGGCCGTGGCATGGTTGTCGGATCATGCCGAAAAGCTGGAACGCATCACCTTGCGGCCCAATCTGGTTCTGATGTTCGGAGCCTTGATCCTGTTGTTGTTGATCGTATGGGGGTTAGGAGCATGAGCAGCATCGCGGCTCAAATCCTGCATGGGATTCTGATCTTGGCGCTGGCACCGCTGTTGACGGGCTATATCCGCTGGCTGAAGGCGCGCATGACGTCGCGCCGGGGCGCGCCGATATGGCAGCCTTATCGGGATATCGCGCGTCTGTTGCGTAAGGAAGCCTGCGTCGCCGATGCCGCGTCATGGATATTCCGCGCAGCCCCCTATGTAGGTTTTGCGGCGATTTTCGTGGCTTGTTTGATGGTGCCGATGATCGCAACCGACTTGCCCGCGCATCGCATGGGCGATTTGTTGATCGTTTTATCCTTATTGGCCATGGCGCGTTTCTGGACGGCCTTGGCTGGCCTGGACATCGGCACGGCCTTTGGCGGTCTGGGTGCCAGCCGCGACCTGATGATCGCAAGCTTGGCCGAACCGGCCTTGTGCGTGCTGATCCTGGTTTGCTCGCTGATCACCGGCAGCACCATGCCGGGACATATTGCCGAGCATATGATCGCCGGCGGCCTGCATGTGCAAATCTCTCTGCTGTTCTTGTTCCTGTCGCTCAGCATGGTGGCCGTGGCTGAAAACGGGCGTGTGCCGATCGACAATCCGGCCACGCATCTTGAGCTGACCATGGTTCATGAGGCCATGGTGCTGGAATATTCGGGCCGTCATCTGGCGCTGATCGAAGTGACGCGCATGATGAAGCTGGTTTTGTATATCGGCTTGATCGGCGCGTTGTTCTTTCCCTATGGCATGGTGTCCGGCCCCATAGCCGATCCGCTGGCCGTCTTGAACGCCGTGGGGGCCTGGATCATCAAGCTATTGCTGGCGGGCTTTGCCGTGGCAATGCTGGAGTCCAGCATCGCCAAGATGCGCGTTTTCCGCGTGCCGGAATATCTGGGCGCGGCCATTTTGTTTGCCCTGTTGGCCGGGTGTTTCGTGTTTCTCTTTAATCACGGAGGCGTATCGTGATTCCTTTGGCCGATTCCGTCAATATCGCGAATTTATTTGGCGCGTTGGCGCTGTTGATGAGCTTTGCCATGCTCTATCAGCGGCGCTTGGGATCGATGCTGGCCTTATTCTCGGTGCAGTCGATGATGGTCGCCGCCCTGGCCTTTTGGATGGCGGCTCTGAAAAACGCGCCGGATTTGTTTATCACCGGGGCCATCACCATGCTGCTTAAAGGCGGTTTGGTTCCCTTGTTGCTGATGGTCTATATCACCAAGCTTGACGTGCGGCGCGAGGTACAACCGGCCTATCGCATGGGGTGGACGATTGCCTTGGCCCTGGCCCTGGTCACATTGTCGATCCTGATCTCTGGCTCGGCCATGGCGGGAAGCAATGTTTTGGAACGCAATATGTTGGCGTTGGGCCTGTCCCTAGTGCTGATGGGCTTTTTGACCATGATCGTGCGGCATAACGCCGTGTGCCAGGTCATCGGCTTTATCTCGATTGAGAACGGCATGTTGCTGGCCGTGATCGGTGCCGGCGGCATGCCGATGATCATCGAGCTGTCGATCGCCCTGGCGGTCTTCTTCAGCTTCATCATCTTTGGCATCTTCTTCTTCCACATCCGCGAGCGTTTCGACACGCTCGACATCCGTTACATCGACGCCTATCGCAGGGACCGCGAATGAATAATATCCTTTCCCAAATTCTGGGCATGACGGCGCATATGCCTCATCCAGCCTTTATGGTCGCCGCCGTGCCTTTGGTGGCCGCTTTTGGCTTGTTCTTTGTCGGCTCGTATCGCATGGCAGCGGGGATCAATATCCTGTCCTGCCTGCTGACGTTCATCTGTTCGATCCTGTTGGTTCTTGAGCCGGGGCCGTCCAGTACGTTCTTTATTCTCGACTCGTTGAACACGCCCTTTGTGGTTCTGACCGCCTTTGTGGCTTTCACGACCTCTCTGTTCAGTTATGCCTATATGAAGCATGAGATCGAGTCCGGTTTACTGACCGAGCATCGCCTAAGACGCTATCATGTGTTCTATCAGATGTTTCTGGCCTCGATGCTGTTGGCCTTGCAGGCGAACAATATCGGCCTGATCTGGGCGGCTTTGGAAGTGGCCACCTTATCCACGGTTCTGGTGCTGACCATCTCGCGCACGCCGGCGGCGATTGAGGCCGGATGGAAATACTTTATCCTATGCGGCGTTGGAATCGTCCTGGCCCTGTTCGGCACGGCCTTGGTCCTGCTGGGCACGCAAAGCGTGGGCGGCGAGGGTTTGGCGGCCATGTCGTGGGATCAAATCCAGCCACTGGCCGCGCGAATCAATCCGCGTCTTTTGGATATCGCCTATGTGTTCTTGTTGATCGGCTATGGCACCAAGGCGGGCTTGGCACCGCTGCATGCATGGCTGCCGGACGCGCATAGCGAAGGCCCCTCCCCTCTTTCGGCGATGCTTTCAGGCTTGTTGCTGAATGTGGCCTTATATGTGCTGCTGCGCTTTAAGATGGTCTTTGCCGCCAATCCCGATACGTTGGCACCGGGGCCGTTGCTGATCATCATGGGGTTAGCCTCGGTCTTCTTGGCCGCTTTGGCCTTGTATCGCCGCCGCGACGCCAAGCGCATGCTGGCCTACTCTTCAATCGAGCATATGGGTATCGCGGCATTTGCCTTTGGCATCGGCGGCGCGGCGGCCAATTTCGCGGGCATGCTGCACATGCTGGGCCACAGCCTGATCAAATCCGCCTTGTTTTGCATCGCGGGGCTGGCGCGTATCGCGCGCGGCAGCAATCAGGTGGATGCGATGAACGGGTTGGTCCGGACGAATCCGGTGATCGGTTGGACGTTCCTGGCCGGTATCATCGCCATCGCGGGATTGCCTCCCTTTCTGTTGTTCAATACCGAGTTCCTCATCATCAAGGCCACCGTGGCCGCATCCCCTGCCTTGGCCGTGGTGTTCTTGCTGGGATTGTTGTTGGCTGTCAGCGCCTTGATCGGTTTCGCCCAGGTGGTCGCCTTTGGCGAGCCGCCCGCACCTGATCACCATGCGCATAAGCACGCGCATGTGCCGGGTTGGGCCATCTGGCCTGCGGTGCTGCATCTGCTGTTGGCCGTGGCCTTGGCCGTGGCGATGCCTGGCTTCTTGAACACCTGGCTTAGCGCCATTGCTCCTCGATTGGGATAACGTGTCATGACGGTTTCCACTTCTCCCCAGACCTTGATCGATTGCCTTGGCTCTTTGGGGCCGGATGATGGCTCTTTGCAGGGCGCGCCGCGCCATAAATTGGATCGCCGGGGCTGGTTCTCACTGATCGAATCCTTACATGCCCATCCTGAATGGGAGCTGTTGTCCGAATGGGCAGAGACGCAGCATATTCACGCCGCTTTCTATGACAGCAAGGCCAAGGAATTGGCCGTGGCCAGTTTGGACCTGCAAGGCTCGGTCAGTTTCCCGTGTCTGTCCCTGGCGCGTCCGGGCGCAATGCGGTTAGAGCGGACCATTCAAGAATTCTGGGGCCTTGTGGCCGAGTCCTTGCCCGATACCCGCCCTTGGCTGGATCACGGCACATGGTCGCATCGCACGCCGATGGCGTCAAAGCCTGCGCCGCGTCTGACCGATATGCCCGCTTATGAGTTCCTTCCGGTCGAAGGCGAAGGCCTGCACCAGATTCCCGTGGGTCCCGTGCATGCGGGCATCATCGAGCCGGGACATTTCCGCTTTACTCTGAACGGCGAGACCGTCGTCCGTATGGAAGAAAAGATGGGCTGGGTGCATAAAGGTACCCTGTCCCTGATACGCGGACGTAAGGCGGATGACGCCGTACGTTTGGCCGCGCGTCTTTCCGGTGACAGCACCGTGGCGCATGCCTTGGCCTTTTGCCGCGCCGTGGAAGCCGCCTGGGAGATCGAGCCGACCAAGCGCGCCGTCTGGTTACGCGCGTTGATGGCCGAGTTGGAACGTCTGGCCAATCATTTTTGGGACGTGGCCATGATCTCCAACGACGTGGCCTTCACTTTCCCGCATGCCCAATGCAGCATTCTACGCGAAAGCGTGTTGGCGGCATGCGACACATGTTTTGGTCACCGCCTGATGATGGATCGCATTATCCCGGGCGGCGTCACGGTGGACCTGTCGGATACCAACCGTGACCTTTTGGTCAAGTTGGCGCAAAACCTGCGTCAGAAATTCGCACCGGTCATCGACATGTTGGCCACGCCGATTTCTTTCCTGGATCGGACAATGACCACCGGTATTCTCAAGCCGCATTTAGCGCAGTCCTTTGCCGCAGGCGGTTTCATCGGCCGCGCATCGGGCCGCGCCTTTGACGTGCGCCGCGACCTGCCCTATGCGCCTTATCCGAAACTGGAGTTCAACGTTCCTGTCTTTAAGGAAGGCGATGTCCAGTCACGGCTGTGGGTACGCATTCGTGAGATCGAGTCCTCCCTGGATATTGTCGAGCAAATCCTGGCCCGACTGCCGAGCATTCATGACATGGAACTGCAAACGCCCAGGCCCACATCGCCTAAGGCCATGGAAGGCCTAGCCCTTGTGGAAGGGTTCCGTGGCGATATCGTCACTTGGGTCAAACTGGATGCGGACATGTTTGTCACCGATGTCTTTATCCGTGACCCATCATGGCTGCAATGGCCATTGCTTGAGGCCGTGTTGGAAGGAAACATTGTCGCGGATTTCCCCGTGTGCAATAAATCCTTTAATTGCTCCTATTCCGGGCAAGATTTATAAGTGTCAGCAAGGATGGTGCAGAACATGGCCCCTCATAACAAACATCCCGCTGCCTTAAAGAAACCGGTTGCCAAGCCTCAGCCGACGACCTCCATGTCCGTAGGCAGCAAGAAGAAGCAAGCTGTGATGGACAAACAGGCTGCCGCTAAGAAGCGAGGCAAGCCACGTATCGTTTCTGGCATGTTAAGCGGTCGCTTCCATGCCGATACCAGCGAGCATCCGGATGGAATTGTGGTGCTGATGGGGCAGCGCCTGAACAAGATCGGCGCTTTTCTTCCCTTCTATCGCATGTCCGCCATGATGGGTGAGAACATGGCTGAGCAGCCCAGTGGCTTGCTACGCAGTGAGCTTTTCATGTTTTCGCTGGCTCATATCGGACTGCGGCAATTTTGGGATTCTATCGAGAGTTTCTCGAAATGGCAGGAAAGCGAGGACTTTGCCGCCTGGGAAGCCCTGCTACAAAAGGCGGGAGACGGCGTAGGTGTCTGGTGCGAGATATATAAGGGATCGCGCGAGGGTATCTATATCAACGTTCCGCCTCATGGCCTGGCCGCCTTCTCTCCTCTTCTACAAGCCACCCAACGCCCCAAGAGCGAGGGTGCTGTCCGTCCGCGTCAATAAAACCAACCTGATGGTGCTTTAACTATGCTGGAAACCGTCCTTAAGACCTTCATGACACGCCCCGCCACCATTCAGGGGCCATCGCCGCGTGATCAGGAAATCCTGGAGCTGGGCGAACGTTTGCGCACAGCCACACAGCGCCGCCTGGGTCGCAGTCTGCAAATTCGCGAAGTCGATGTAGGGTCATGCAATGCGTGTGAGCTGGAAATCCACGCCTTGAACAATCCCATCTATGATCTTTCCCGCTTTGGTATTGGCTTTGTCGCCTCACCCCGTCATGCCGATGTGCTGATGGTCACCGGCCCGGTTTCTACCAATATGCGCGAGGCTTTGGTCAAGACATATGAGGCCACACCCGATCCCAAATGGGTCATCGCGGTTGGCGATTGCGGGATCAATTGCGGCGCGTTTGCAGGAAGTTACGGTGTCGTACCAGGTAGTGTTGGTGCCGTAATCCCCGTCGATCTGGCCATCCCCGGATGCCCTCCCCGGCCCATGGACATGCTGAAAGGATTGCTGGCCCTGGTCGAGGCCAGTGCCGCTCCAGCTGTAAAAAAACGAAACGCATCTTGAGCCTTGCGTCCCGCCTTGAAGAAGGCACAATAGAACGTCATGTGTTCTGCATGGGCATCTTGGAGGGACGTTCGATGTTGCGGCTCATCATTTCGCTCATTCTGGCCTCGGGCATCTTGATTCCCGGTTCTTCTGGCGCCATCGCGGCGCCAGAACCTGTCGCGCCGACTTCTCGACCACAGATGATGATGTCCTTCGCGCCGATCGTGCGCGCCAGCCAACCTGCCGTGGTCAATATCTATACCCGCCAGGTGGTCAGCCGGCGTATGGTTCCCGTTTTTGGCGATGCCTTTATTCAGCAATTCTTCGGCGACATGCTGCCTCCTGGCCTATCGCGTGAGAGGGTTCAACAATCACTCGGTTCGGGCGTCATCGTGCAGCCGGATGGGTTGGTTGTCACCAGCGCCCATGTGGTGGAAGGCGCAGACGAAGTGATCGTGGTCTTAGCAGACAGACGCGAATTCGAGGGCAAGATCGTCGCCAGCGACAAGCGCACCGATTTGGCCGTCTTGCGCATCACGCCACCCCAAGGCGAACAACTGCCCGTGTTGCGTCTGACCGAGCCGGAAGAGGCCGTCCAAGTCGGTGATTTGGTTCTGGCCATCGGCAACCCTTTTGGCGTCGGGCAAACGGTGACCATGGGCATCATCTCGGCCATGGCGCGGTCGGGCGTCGGAGCGACCCAAGACGACTATTTCATCCAAACCGATGCCGCCATCAATCCTGGTAATTCCGGCGGCGCTTTGGTGACAGCCGATGGACGATTAGCGGGAATCAATACCGCTATCTTCTCTTCACGCGATGGCGGCGGTTCTTTGGGCATCGGGTTTGCCGTTCCGGCCGATATGGTGCGCGCCATGCTGCGTTCCGTGGCCTCGGGCAAACAGCAAGTCGTGCGTCCTTGGTTGGGCCTTAAAACACAGCCGGTGACGGCGGATATTGCGGCTTCCTTGGGCATGCCGCATCCGGCGGGCATTTTGGTGCGCGGGATGCATCCGTCCAGTCCTGGGATCAAGGCCGGGTTGAAGGCGGGAGATGTCATTCTGGCCATCAATAGCCGTTCGGTGGACAACGAAGGTGCCTTACGCTTCATCAGCGCCACCTTACCCATCGGCGGCAACGCCAATCTAGAGGTATTGCGTCAAGGCAAGAGCATGACGGTGACGTTCCCTCTTATATCCGCACCTGAAGATCCTCCGCGCCATCAGATCCTCCTATCACGCGGATACGGCCCTTTGTCGGGAGCCTCTGTGGCTAATCTATCTCCGGCCCTGGTCGAAGAACTTCATATGAAAGACGACAGCGCCACGGGAGTCGTCGTCTTTCTTGTGACCCCTGGCAGCGCGGCATCGGTCGTAGGCCTGCAGCCTGGCGACGTGATTCTGGAAGTGAACGGTGTGCCGGTACAAGACACGAAAGCATTGGAGAAAATGCGATCCCAGCGCGAAAGAAACTGGCGCGTCCGGCTAAATCGTGACGGTCAGATATTGGATCTTGTCGTCAGAGGATGACGCCCGCGTCACCCCCTGCCCCACCGCTGGCCGAACGTCTGCGCCCTGCGCAGCTTGGGGACATATTGGGCCAGGATCATGTGTTAGGGCCAGGCGCGCCCATTACACAGATGGTGTCCGCAGGCCGTATCCCCTCGATGATCCTGTGGGGACCGCCTGGATGCGGCAAGACAAGCCTGGCGCGGCGCTTGGCCCAGGCCGTGAATCTCATCTTCGAATCCGTTTCAGCCGTCACCTCCGGCGTGGCCGATCTGCGCCGCTTGTTCGAAACCGCCGCGCAGCGGCGCGAGCAAGGCGAAGGCACATTGTTGTTCGTGGACGAAATTCATCGGTTCAATCGTGGCCAGCAGGACTCCTTCTTGCCGTTTGTCGAGGATGGCACGGTCATTTTGGTTGGGGCCACAACGGAGAATCCTTCCTTCATGCTGACGGGCGCGTTGCTGTCGCGCTGTCAGGTCTTGGTGTTGCGCCGGTTGGACGATGCGGCGCTTGAAGGCTTGTTGCAACGTGCCGAGAACGCCTTGGGCCGTCCCCTGCCCTTGACGGTGGAAGCCCGCGAAGCGCTCAAGGCCATGGCCGATGGCGACGGACGCGCGGCGCTGAGCATGGCCGAACAAATCTTGACGGTGACGGATGCGGCCAGCCCCATTCTGGATGGAACGGCTTTGGCAAGCTTGGTTCAACGTCGCGCTCCGCTTTATGACAAGGCCCAAGACGGGCATTACAATCTCATCAGCGCATTGCACAAATCCTTGCGCGGTTCCGACACCGATGCCGCCTTGTATTGGTTGGCGCGTATGCTGCAAGGTGGCGAGGACCCGCGCTATATCGCGCGGCGTTTAACGCGCTTTGCCGCCGAGGATATCGGTCTGGCCGATCCTCAGGCTTTGACGCTTTCTCTGGCCGGATGGCAGGCTTTCGAGCGCATGGGAAGCCCCGAAGGCGAACTGGCCCTGGCCCAGGTGGTCATTTACCTGGCCACCGCTCCGAAATCAAACGCCACTTATATGGCCATGAAGGCTGCCAGACGCAGTGCCGAGGCGCATGGCTCTCTCATGCCGCCCAAACACATTCTCAACGCGCCCACCAAATTGATGAAAAACGAGGGCTATGGCCAAGGCTATGTCTATGACCACGACACAGCCGAAGGTTTCTCGGGACAAAATTATTTTCCCGATGGGATGGCGCGACAAAACTTCTATCGCCCCGCCGAGCGCGGATTTGAGCGAGAAATCCAAAAACGTCTCGACTATTGGACCAAGTTGAGGCAAAAAGCGAGTTCTGACGATAGGGGATAGAACTTATTCCTATTTTTCACCGCACCAAGGAGCACCTGAATGCCATTATCGCAAAAGACGCTCTATGTCGTCGCTCTTTCTGGACGCTACTGTATGCCGCCTGATCAAAGCGATTCAACGCCCGCCGCCAATGACCCGCAGCTGCCCGATGCAAAGCCCGCGACATCCGACACGGAGTTGGGAAAATCTGCGGGGAAGGTCCTGACAAATGCGAATGACGCGGTACGAAAATCAGAAAGCATTCGGCCTTCCGGACGTAATCCTCAAAATCCCGCCCAGTTATCATTGAATCAATAAATTCACCGCACAGGAGAACACTCCCATGGTTCGCTTGACACAGATCACCACGCGCGGCGGAGATTGCGGTCAAACCTCTCTGGGCGATGGGCAGCGTGTGTCGAAGGCCAGTTTACGCATTGAGGCTCTTGGCACTGTCGACGAGGCCAATGCCAGCATCGGCGTAGCGCGGCTGTACATGTCGGGTGCTGAGGAAGATTCGATCTTGGCGGATATTCAAAACGACCTGTTCGATCTGGGTGCCGATCTATGCATACCCTATGCCACAGAGGGCGAGGAATCTACCTTGCGTGTCACCGGGCAGCAGGTGGAGCAACTGGAGAGCGCAACCCATGCCGTCAACGCCACCTTACCACATCTCAATTCATTCGTGATGCCCCACGGAACGCCTGCGGCAACTCACCTGCATATGGCCCGCACCATTGTCCGCCGCGCCGAGCGCTGTGTCGTCGCGCTGGACAAGCACGAGGCCATCAATCCTAATGGCATTGTGTATCTGAACAGATTGTCAGATTTTCTATTCGTTCTGGCCCGGCTTATGAATGACAGCAAAGGCGACGAAGACTTATGGCAGCCTGGACAAGGAACCGGACACAGTCCGCCAAAATCCACAAGAGACATCGGCTGAAGCATGTTCATGCTAGCAAATCATGCATGCGGCGATGAGCCCTGCTCAGTCAGATGGTCCTGATTAATTCGGCAACGACGAGTTAACGATAGTAATAGCTAAATCCTAACAAGCCTCAGCTTGCTTCCTGCGGACGACTTGCCTAACCTTGTTGCGTCTGGATGCATAGGGTGGTTGACAGAACAGTGACGGACAGAATTTCACGGCGACGGTTTTTGATGGCCCTGGGGCAAGGCGCGGCGTTGACCGGGGCTATGACCTTGGTCGTGCCGTCGTCGCGCGCCTTCGCCGCTCTGCCTTCGCCCGCTCCGCGTAAGCCACAGCCGCCGCGTCTGTTGATGATCGACCCCGGCCATGGCGGCAAGGACCCCGGCGCGATCGGGCGGCATGGCACGCATGAAAAAGACATCGCGCTGGATATCAGCCGCGAACTGGCCCGACAATTATCGGCCACGCCTTCGGTGACTCCACAACTGACGCGCAACGAGGATATCTTTTTGCCCTTGGCCGAGCGAGTCAAACGCACACGCGAGGCGCGCGCGGATATTCTGGTTTCCATCCATGCCGACAGCGCGCCCACGGCAGAAGCGCGCGGCCTTTCCGTCTATACGCTTTCCAACAAGGCCAGCGACTCTTTTGCCAAAGCGTTGGCGCGTCAGGAAAATCTGGCGGACGCCATCGGCGGCATTCCCTTGCCCACGGATGACGAGGAAGTCGCCGATATCCTGATGGACCTGACCGCGCGTCACACCACCAACGCGGCACGACTGGCCAAGCAATCTCTGGTTCAAGGCATCGGGGCGCAATGGCCCATTCTGGAGCATCCCATGCGCTCGGCCAATTTCGCGGTGCTGCGCGCGCCGGATGTGCCCTCTTTGTTGATCGAAGTGGGCTTCCTATCCAACCCGCGCGACGAAAAACTTCTGGTCAATCCCAAACGCCGCAAACGCATCGCCGCCATCCTGGCCAAGGAATTGACCGACTTACTCGCGCGGCCGCCTTTCGCGGCGTGATGTTTTTTTGTTACGGTCCGCCTTGGCAGGCGATACAAGTTTTCTTGAAAGAGGATCACATGACGGAGACGGATATGCCCACGCATAGAGAGATCAAAGACCCGGAAACCATTCGGCAAATTTTCGAGTGGCAACTTGAGACGTTCCGTTCTGCGATAACGTCGGGCCAGAACGCCGTTAAATCGGCCTTTTTGCTCAATGGCGGCGCGGCGGTGGCCCTGTTGGCCTTCCTCGGCCAGAAAGGCGCATCCCCTGCCGTGGTCGATGCGTTGCTGCCCTTCGCCTGGGGCGTGTTTCTGGCCGCTTTCACATCGGGCACGATCTATGCGACGCAATATCTGAATGCCAATTTGGCGTTCGACAAGCATCTCCCACAGGATCAAAAGACGGCATGCATTAAACTACTCATTGGAAAAATCTGTAATATCCTCTCCGTGATATTGTGCTTGGCCAGCTATGTCGTCTTCATGCTGGGCGTTTATGCCGTTCATTGCGCCTTAGATGGTTAGCCCCTCAACTCCTGGCACAGACGTAAGGTCAAATCCGCGCGGTTGAGGGTATAAATATGGAATTGGCGTATGCCCAGTTTCATCAGGGCGCGCGCCTGTTCCAAACAAACTTGCAGCGCGACTTCCTGACGCCGGGTTGGGTCGTCGTCCAAGCCTTCGAATCTCTGCGCCAGATAGGGCGGGATGCTGGCCCCGCATTGCGCGGCGAATTGGCGCGTGCGGGCAAAGTGAGTGATGGGCAAAAGGCCGGGGATGATGGGCGCGGTGATCCCGATTTTCGCGGCGCGTTCCAAGAACGCCTCGAACACGGACGGATCAAAGAAGAATTGCGTCAATGCCCGATTGGCCCCCGCCTCGAATTTACGTTTCAGGTTGTCCAGGTCTTGTTCGGGACTGACGGCCTCGGGATGCGTTTCGGGATAGGCGGCAACGCTAAAGTCAAAAGGAACCAGCCGCGACAGCCCCGCCACCAGATCCACCGCATAGGCATAGCCGTCCGGATGCGGTGTATAGACACGCCCAGGACTGTCTGGCGGCATTTTATTGAAATCCGGAGGATCGCCACGCAAAGCCACAATATGCCGGATGCCCGCTTGCCAATATTCGTCCGCTACAGCGTGAATCTGCGCCTTAGTCGCCCCCACGCAGGTTAAATGCGCCGCCACCGGCACACCTGTTTCTGCTTGCAGAGTCTCGACCGTCGCGCGGGTTCGTGTGCGCGTACCGCCGCCTGCCCCATAGGTCACGGATAAGAATTCTGGTTCCAGCACCGCCAATCGCTTGGCCACATGACGCAACTCGACCTCGGCCGCCTCATCCTTGGGCGGAAAGAACTCAAAGCTAAAGCGCAGCGCAGGGGCTGGAGCGGCGGATGCGGTCGTCATGCCCCCAGCTTAACGCCCTACGCTGTAAGGGCAAGTGTCACAAACTCAGTGATAAGACGGGGTATGGCACAGACGCGCCGAAACGCTACCCGGACGGTGAGCGTCCTGCAAGGCGTTGCGCAAATCGACATCGCTCAACTTGGACGTATCCACGCTGGCATCATGCACGGCATGAAAACGTTCCTCGTTGCTGGCGGCCAGTCCAAGGAGCAGGCGGCGTTGCTCCGCGCTCATAGGATGCATGGCGCAGTGTGACTGAACCGTACGGCTTACCTTCAACACAAGACCCGACATCTCACCCAGCATCACAGGATCACGCAGGACTTGAAGTTCCGCTTTGATGGCGTTGGGAACACGCGCGATATTCGCGATCGCATTTGCTTCGGGCGATCGGCGCGCGTTACTCGGCTTGTTCATGTTCATCCTCCGTCAGGGACAGGATCAGCGCCTGAGCGCTGCGCCAAGGAACGAAATCGGCGTTGGTGGTAAGGTCGCTGTCTTGATCGGCCTTCAGCGACATGATCTTGCGTTCAGGAGGCACAAAGCGTGCTTCGTAGACTTCACGCATTTGCGCAATCATGGGCGCAATCTGCTCGGCCAGTTCACGCGGACACAAATTCAGCAGTGATTCGTAATCGTTGATCAGTGTGCCCAGATGATCTTCCATCTCCTTGGAAACCGCCCGCTCGATGCGCAGATCGCGGTAATCCTCGATCATGCCGTGCAAGGTGGCCTTGATCAGCGGCCAGTGGTCGCCATCGGCGCCCATTTCCTGCCCCGCCAGAATCACGGCATTGCATGCAGCCTGCACAAGCGCTTGTTCTTCCTCTTCATTCAAGTCCTGGATCATGGTCCTTCCCCCAGATTTTCTATGAAAATAATGATATTGTTTCATAGACTTACATCGGGACATCCGATAGTACCTTTTCTAACACAGTGACTTTAAAAAGCGTTTAAATAACGGAACAATTTTATCTATCACTCTATTCCATGGAAAAAGAGCATGGGGATTCCGTGCGTTATGGGGAGAGACGTCTTAGGCACTGTTCACAAAATTGAGGAAGCGGCAAAGCCGCCGCGTGAATGGTGGGTACGCGCACAAGAATCTCTCCCTCCACGGGAGTCACCCTCGTGGAAACGAGGGTCCATCACCTGCCCTGGCCGGTGGGGCTGGGTTCCAGAAAAGAATCTGCGATTCAGCAGCGGTGTGAACAGCACCCTATGCCCAGGCGCGTTCCAAGGCTCCCAGGACTTTGGCGGCGCGGGTCATGTCTTCGGCGGAAATGCCGGCGGGGGTCATGGTGACCGCCTGACGCTCCATCAATGCCTGCAAGCGCGAACGCAAGGTGGTGCCCTTGTCGGAGGCGCGCACCCGCACCGAACGCTTGTCATGCGGCGAAGGCTCACGCAGCAGATAGCCGTTTTCCACCATCTTTTCGACGCTATACGAGACATTGGTGCCCTGATAATAGCCGCGCGTGGTCAGATCGCCCACGGTCAGCACTTCATCGCCCAGATTGTACAGGATCAAGGCCTGCACATTGGTGATGTCCTCAATCCCCAGACGCGACAGCTCGGCCTTTAAAAGATCTAAAAAGCGCCGGTGCAGGCGTTCGATCAGCAGGACAAGATCGTAATAAGGCGGGTGCTGCATGACGGATTTCTCCTCGAATCAACCAGAGTTGCCCAAAGGATCGCCTGTATCTACGCCACAGACAAGATGCCATGACGTTTGCGCCCAGCGGACAACTTGACTTGCCCTTGGCCGTCCAAATCGGCCTTGACGATCTGACGCCCCTCATCCGCAACGGCCTGGCCACCCAGATAGGCTCCGCCGCCCGACACCAAGCGCCGAGCCTCGCCCTTGGATGCGCACAAACCCAGGCGAACCAGGGCTTCCACCAAGGCCAAGCCATCGCCAAACTCGGCCGCGCTTAGGGCCAAACGGGGCAAATCCTCGCCTGCCCCGCCCTGTTCGAAGGTCTGACGCGCCGTCTCGGCCGCCGCCTGTGCGGCTTCCTGGCCGTGGCACATGGTGGTGGCCTCACGCGCCAGAATCTTCTTGGCCTCGTTAATCTCGGCCCCGCCCAGCGCCTCAAGCCGCGCGATCTCGTCCAAAGGCAGATCGGTGAACAATCGCAAAAAGCGTCCCACATCGCGATCGTCCACATTGCGCCAAAACTGCCAGTAATCGTAAGGGGCCAAACGATCCGCGCGCAGCCATACCGCGCCTTGGGCCGTTTTGCCCATTTTTACGCCGTCGGCGGTGGTTACCAGCGGGGTGGTGGTGGCGAACAGCTCCACATCGTGCAGCTTGCGGGCCAGCTCGATTCCGCATACGGCATTGGCCCATTGATCGGCTCCGCATAACTGCAACTCGCAGCCCATTTCTTTCCATAAATGAGCGAAGTCATAGGCTTGCAGCAAGGAATAGCCCATTTCCAGAATGCTCATGGGTTGTTCCGCCTCAAGGCGACGGCGGATGAAATCGAAGGTTATCAGGCGGTTTAAGGTGAAATGCCGCCCGATGCGCGTCAGAAAGTCCAAGTGATGCAGCCCCAACAGCCAATCGGCATTGTCCACGATGACGGCACCGGTGGGCGAGTCGTCAAAGCGCAAGAACTGGCCAAAAATGCCGCGCAGTCCGCTGATGTTCTGCGCCAGTCTTTCCTCGGTCAGCATGGGACGCATGGCGTTTTTATCGGACGGATCGCCCACGCGCGCCGTGGCACCGCCCAGCAGCAAAATGGGCTTGCCCCCCGCTTGTTGCAGCCGCCGCAGCTGCATGATCTGCACCAGATTGCCCACATGGAACGAGTCGCCCGTGGGATCAAAGCCGCAATAAGCCGTGATCGGCCCCTTTTCCAGACGCGCGTCCAGCCCTTCAAGGTTGGTGGCCTGGTGCAGATAGCCGCGTTGTTCCAGGATGCGAAGGAAATCGGATCGACAGGTCATCTTCTTGCCATGAGTTTGTGGGAAAACTGGGAATATCTTGGCAGCGAAGCCTAAGACAGGCAAGATAGATCGTATGACACAGTCCCACGCATATTCCCTTCTCCTCGACGCCAGTTTGCGTCCGGAAGAAGCGCGGCTGTTGCGCGAGGCCTTGGCGGAGATCGCCATGCGCGAGAATGGCTCTGTACAGTCTTTGATCGAAAGAGTCGCCGCAGGCTGTGCGCCAGATCAGGATTTGGTAGTCGCGCTTCGAAATCACGCCCTGGCCTATTATCGCCAAGCGACGCCGAGCATGCCTTTGGACGGCGGATTTAATGATGGAAACGGCGCGAATAGCGCATGTGTGAACACCGCGCTGCGCGCGCTGGAACTGATGGAACCAACAGAGTCGCCCTGACTTCAACTCGACCACGGGAAGGATCGAACCATGTCTCAACGTAAGATGCCTGTGCTTCTTCTGTCCGCGATGCTGCTGGCAGCCGCCCCTATGACGGGCCATGCCGAAGTGATCGTGGCGGACAAGCAAGACGATCAGATCACCTTGCCGATTTCCGTCGAGGGCTGGGTGGTCAGCAAGACCGCGCGGGTGATGGTGAATGTCAGCATGGCCGTCGAAGGCGGCAAGGCGGGTTCCGCGCGCGATGCGATGAGCAAGGCCGTGCAAGGCTTGGCTCAGGGCGAATGGCGTCCAGTGGGCTTTAGCCGGTCGCAGGACAACACCGGTCTTGAACGCTGGGATGTTCAATACGAGACTCGCCTTCAAGAAAGCGTTTTGGGAGGCATTCATGATCGCGCCAAATCGGCCAGCAAAGCGGGAATGCAGATTTCCGTCGGCGGCATCGACTTCTCACCCACATTGGAGGAAATGGAGGCCACCAAGCTGGAGTTGCGCCGCAAGCTTTACGCCCGCGCTCAGCAGGAATTGGAGGCCGCCAACGCCAGCCTGCCAGGCCGTTCTTATCGCATCGCCGAGATGGGCTTTGAGGGCCTATCGGGCGGCGCGATGATGGCACGCGGCGCACGCGCCATGATGATGAAGTCCATGAGTGCTTCCGATGAAAGCGCGCCGATGATGGCGGCCGCACCTGCACCATCAGGATCGGACATGTCCACCTCGCAGCGTTTGACCATGAGCGCCAATCTGGTGCTTAAGGCTGTTCCGCCTGCCGCCACACGTTAAAGATCGAAGATAAGGTAGCGTATCGTGACAGAACAGACACAGCCGGTTGGCCTGGCAGGTCCCGCTTTTCCGCCTATGAACGGTGGGCCGCCACGTCAACTGGTGGTTCTGTTGCACGGCCTGGGGGATACAGGGGAAGGGTTGATCGGTCTTGCGCACCCATTCCGCCCCCTTTTTCCTGATGCCGAATTCATCGCTCCCGACGCGCCCTGGCCGCATGACATGCTGCCCTTCGGGCGGCAATGGTTCAGTCTGCGCCGGATGGACCCCGCCTTTATCCTCGACGGTGTGCAAAAGGCCGCGCCGATCCTGGATGCTTTTCTGGACCAAGCCTTGTCGGAAAGAGGGCTAACAGACAAAGACCTCATCCTTATCGGTTTTTCCCAAGGCACGATGATGTCGCTGTATGTCGGCCCACGCCGCGCATCGGCTTGCGCGGCGATTATCGGATTCTCGGGCATGTTGGTGGGGCCGGAATTGATGGCAGACGCCGTCGCGTCGCGTCCGCCTGTGCTGTTGGTCCATGGCGCGGATGACGAAGTCCTAACGGCGGATGCCAGCCGTGTCGCGGCAAAGGTGCTGGAGGCCAACGGCTTTCAAACGGAATTGGTTATCTGTCCCAACCTGCCGCACAGTATCGACAATCTGGGCGTCGAGTCCGCCGCAAGATTTCTACAGGCTGTGTTCAAGCAAGCGAATTAGGGGCCGCCAGACGCTTTCTTGTCAAAGAAGATAGCCGAAGAGATGCTTTTGGCGCATGCCGACAGCCGTTTAACGCAGCGCGTTTACCAAGGTAATCCGGAGATGACTAACCCGCTTAGGTAGGTTTTTAGTAGCACAAATGGGCTTGAATGGCCGCAACCATTCGGTCTGAATTCGATATAACATAAGGAAATTGGTGCGCCCGAAGAGATTCGAACTCCTAGCCTTCTGATCCGTAGTCAGATGCTCTATCCAATTGAGCTACGGGCGCTTGGTTTTGGCGGAAGCCTTCGGCATCAACAGCATGCTGTGTGCGGTGGGTTCCCGCTTGGAACGTTGGTCACCTTAATGGAAACACTTACAGGACGCAACAGGGTTTATAGATGCTCGGCGCGTCTGTCAGAGCTGGCAAAAAACGCCTAATCCTCGGGCAAATAGCGGTCCTCGGCCAAGTCCGAGAAACGGGTGAAAGCCCCTTCGAAATGCAGGCGTACCGTGCCGATGGGGCCGTGACGCTGCTTGGCCACAATGACCTCGGCAATGTTGTGTACGGCATCGCCCCGCACCTGCCAGTTTTGATGACGCTTTTCGTAATGCTCGACCGTCTCGTTCGCGCCTTGGGTCGGCTGGGCGCGTTCATGGTAATATTCCTCGCGGAACACGAACATCACCACATCGGCGTCTTGCTCGATCGAGCCGGATTCACGCAGATCCGACAGTTGTGGGCGCTTGTCGTCGCGGGCTTCGGTGGCGCGCGATAACTGCGACAAAGCCAGCACCGGCACATTCAATTCCTTGGCGATGGATTTCAGGCCGCGCGTGATCTCGGATAATTCCTGCACGCGGTTTTCTTCGCGCCGTCCTCCTGGACCGCGCATCAGCTGAAGATAATCGACGACGATCATTCCCAGCCCCGATGTGCGCTTTAGACGACGCGCCCGGGTGCGCAAAGCGGCCACCGATATTGATGGTGTGTCGTCGATATAAAACGGCACGCGGCGCAGCATCTTGGACTGCTCAGTAAAGGTGACAAAGTCCTCGCTCTTCACTTCGCCCCGGCGGATCTTGTGCGAGGGCACGCGGCATACATCGGCCAGAATACGGGTCGCCAACTGGCTGGTGGACATTTCCAGCGAGAAGAAGGCCACAGGGGCACCTTCCATGCCGCCTTTTTCGTAGAAACGTCGCGCCGCCACGAACCCCATATTGGTGGCAAGCGCGGTCTTACCCATCGAAGGGCGTCCGGCCAGGATCACCAAATCCGAGCTATGCAAACCGCCCAACAAACGGTCCAGCTCACGCAGGCCTGTGGTCACGCCGGTGATATGGGAGTCGCGCTTATGCGCCGCCTCGGCCAGCGAGATGGACTCAGGGATAGCGATATCCAACGATACAGGCCCACCTTGCGTCTCGCCGGTGCTGGCCAGGGTGTAAAGTTTGTGTTCCTTGTCCTCGATCAAATCGGTGGCTGGACGGTTGATATCGGGATGGCAAGATTCCTCGAGCATCTCTTCCCCGATGGCGGCCAATTCGCGCCGCAGGAAAAGATCATAGATCATCTTGCCGTAATCTGCGGCATTGGCCACCGCCACCACCCCCGCCTCTAGGCGGCTGAGATAGGCGGCGCCGCCCACATTGACCAATTCCGGCTCGCGCTCGAAAAACGGCCGCAGAGTGATGGCATCGGCGCGTTGGCCGCGATCGACCAACGTGACAATGTGATGATAGATGCGCCCGTGAATGGGGTCGTAGAAATGCTCTGGCCGCAAAAATTCGGCCACGCGCTCATAGGCGCGGTTATCGAACATCAACGCCCCCAAAAGGCCCTGCTCGGCCTCGGTATTATGGGGCAGCATGCGCGGCGTCCCCGGCTCGGTGGGAGGGACGGTCGGTAGAAAGGTTAGAATGTTGCTCTCGCTCATCCTGCTAGTTTGTCCGGATCCTGGCGCAGGGACCAGTTTTTCCGCCCTGTGAATAACGGGGATAACGGGGGTAGATGCATTTACAGGCGCGGTTCGTCGCGCAGCATCGAATCTGAACGGGTCAACAGGCGATCCAGGCTGGCCAATGTGCGGCTGAGGTCATGGGTGTCATCTTGCATCCATACGCGAAAAGCCAGGACCCATATCCCCGACAAGATCAACGCCACACGCTTCATGTGGCATGGATTGGCACCGGCCCGCGCGGCACATGCCATCCACATCAGAGAACGGCACATCTGCCTTCCGCTGGCAGCCATCTCATCCGCCGATTCCACCGGGTTCTTACGCCAGCACTCCGCCACTTCACGTAGCCCCGGACGATAGGGCCGCAAGGCCTCGAAACGCGAGATCAATATCTCAAGCAAGCGGTCCTTAAGCAAATCCTGAGCGCCAAAAAGAATGTCCTGACTTAAAACCTGGGCATCCACCAAGCGCGCCAATCCCACCAATAAACTGCCACGATCGGGGTATAAGGCGCGAATACTGGCTGCATCAATCCCTGATGCTTCGGCAAGACGCTCGGCACTGACCTCGCGCCAGCCCACTTCAACAGCCAGTTTCATGGCAAGACCCGGGATCATTCGCAGACTAACGGCGTTCTCGGCCTCCACGACTTGCGACATGGCGGCGCGCCGGGAGGGGGTATGACCGCCCAGTTGACGCATCACCCCCTTCTTTCGTGGAATATCATTTTTCCGCACAGCGTTCATGATGGGCCTCTCGTTAACGATCGTTATCCAAGGAGGGTTGGATGCAGGCCTCGGTTTCACGGAACAACTCTGATGCTCCGAACGACAGTTTACGCCATGAGATTTGCCTTGTCGCGGTGGATTTAAGCTATCTGGCCCATGATTTACGCATGGCAGCCCTAGCCCCAGAATCCGCCGCCAAGAACCTGGAACGCATAAGTAGGCGCTTGTTAAATATAACAAAAACTAGACACATACCCGAAGCGGGTAGGTAGAAAAGGACTGCATTTTTCGAAGGTTGAGTTTGCCGGCGCGTGATCCTCTGGCCGCCAAGGGAAGCGAACAGGTGCATGCGCGTTATCCATCACATCCAGGCTCAACAACAATCAGGAATTGCAAAACCACTTAAGAGAAATGGGTAAATCCATGGACCATAAAAAACCCCGGTTCATAGTCTAAACGATGGGAAATCAGCTCAATGAGTGACCACGAAGCAATCCGTGCCTTGCTCATTCAGCTTGTTGCACATGGAAAATGCCTTCTTGCTGTTGGATATCCCCATCAGCTGCAAACGGTAAAAGCGGCGGTTGGGCGCATCGTGCTCGTAAGGAGACACAATCTCTAGCGAGAATTCCGTCCAGTCGCTCTGATGTTTGGCCATCAGACGGTCGCGCTCTTTTTCCAGGGCCTCGCGTTTCTTAAGGGCCGCCAATTGGATGCGCGGCTCTTGTGTGGTGGATTCAGGTGATGGCGAGGCAGACTGCGCGGCTGTAGCTATATCTTCCTGGGCGGCCAGTGCCTCGACGGGGATGGGTTTAGAATTGAAGGATACATCAGGCAAGGGGTCGGGTGTGGGAACCAAGACTTGCGCTTCAGCCAGGACCTTGGCTACCACGCGGGCGGCAATCTCATCGGATTCACTGGCGGTGGATTCCGAGGGGGCGGGCGACGACACGCGCATCATGGACTCATTCACCGCGCGGTTCAGTTCGTCGGCGCTGCTGGGGGCAGAGGATGATTCATGGACCTGGGGGGCGGCAATAGGCGTAGGGACCGGGGCTGGCTCGGTTACCGGCGGGGGCAAAGCCACAGTCACAGGCTCGACTGCGGCGGGCACCGCGGCATCCGGAACTGGCGGTACGGACACACTCTCCGCTTCGGGCACACGTGTCGTCACGGGTGCAGGGGCAGATTCGACAGGAAGTGTCGCCGCAGGACTGTCTGCCGCTGCCACCGTCACCGCTTGGCTAACCGGTTTGGTCTCGACTCCTTGTCCCTTGTCCAGGGACAAGGTGGATAGAGGGTTCACGCGGCCATCGCGCGCGGCGCGGTATAGAGCCATATTTTGCTTGACGCTGTCGGCGTCCAGGTCGTTGGACGCCCATTCCCGCGCCTTGGCGTCTTGTCCGGCCAGGCCATAGGCCAGGGCCAGATTCTGCCGATACCGAGCAGGAGCCGAGGGGCTGGCGGCGATTGGTGCTAACAACGCGATGGCCTCTTCGGGCGCGCCATCCAGAATCAAGGACAGAGCCAGATTATTAGCGGTCGATGTTTGCCCCGGCGACAGGGCCAGGGCTTGGCGATAGCGTTCTTGTGCTTGGGTATGCTGGCCTTGCATATCCAAGGCCACGGCCAATCCGTTCAATCCGCGCACGTCTTGGGGATGCGCCGCCACCAGGCCTTCGAAAATCGTTTGCGCCATATTGGCGCGGCCCAGGGCGATCAAGGCGCGGCCATAGCCGTCTTGGGCGCGGACATCTTGCGGTGCCAAAGCCAGGGCGCGGCCATAGGCTTCGACCGCCGCCGCAGGCTCATGCTGCGCCAAGAGGGAATCACCCAGCAGCAACAGCGGTTCCAGTTTCTTGGGTTCCTCGATATGTGCCTTGTCGGCGAACATGGCCACCATGCTGGTATTGCCATCGGCGGCGGCACGGCGCGCCATGCGCAGACTGCTGCCACGCAGGCCCGGATCATCCCCGTTGCTGCTTGTGCTCTCACATGCGGTCAGAAAAAAGCTGCTGGCCACCAACATCGCCACCAAAGCGGCGGTTTGTGGTCGTGCCCACGGAATTGTCTTGCGCGAGGATCGCATGAATCATCCCTCCCATTCGGGTGTCTTCCGAACCCTGAGGGATGATTGGTTAAAGATTGGTATGGAAGCACTAACCCTTTCATATAAAAGGCGGGAGTCATTTTATGACTCCCGCCTTTTCGGTCTTTTCCTTACGACTTCTTCGCGCGTTCAATGGCCTCTGTGATCAGTGTCATCGCTTCTTCGGGGCCGACCCAGCCGGTCACTTTGACCCATTTGCCTTTTTCGAGGTCTTTGTAATGCTCGAAGAAATGGGTGATCGTTGCGCGGGTAATTTCGGGGACATCTTCATAGGATTTGATCCCGGAAAAAGACGGATGCAGCTTGTCCACAGGCACGGCCAGGATCTTTTCATCGACGCCGGATTCGTCCTCCATCTTCAACGCGCCGATGGGGCGGCACTTGATGACGCAGCCATGCACAAGAGGCTGAGGGGTCAGCACCAACACGTCGCACGGATCGCCATCGCCCGAAAGCGTGCTGGGGATAAAGCCGTAAGCCGCCGGATAGACCATTGAAGTGGATAGAAACCGGTCCACAAACAACGCGCCGCTTTCCTTATCCATCTCGTATTTAACCGGCGCGCTGCCGCCGGGCACTTCGATCACGACATGGACGCTATGGGGCGGGTTGGGACCGGGGGAAAGCTTGCTGATATCCATTTTTGGGGTCTCCTGACACGTGATGAAAGGGGTGACGTAGGCCACTGATTAGCCGATCTTGCCCCTGGCGTCTATGCCATCATTGCGGCTTGGTCTTGTGTATGCTACGAGCTTTCAACCAAGCGGGCGTGGCGAAATTGGCAGACGCGCTGGATTTAGGTTCCAGTGACCGAAAGGTCTTGGGGGTTCAACTCCCCCCGCCCGCACGTTGAACGAAGTAACACCTTACGATCAAAGGGAAAAGGCAGAAACATCATGCATGTCGAGGAACTGGAGACCAAGGGTCTTGTGCGGCGTATCCATGTGGTTTTCGAAGCGTCGGAGATCACGGCTGAGCTGGAAAAGCGTCTGGGCGACCTGTCGCATCAGGTCAACTTGCCTGGCTTTCGCCCCGGCAAGGCACCCATGAGCATGATGCGTTCGCGCTATGGCAAGCCGGTGATGCAGGACATCTTGCAAGATAAACTGGTGCAAGGCAGCCAAGAAGCCCTCGGCAAAAAGGGCTTGCGCGCCGCCACCCAGCCCCGCACCAAGGTCGCCGTCTTCGACGAGACCAAGGGCCTGGACTTTGAAATGGAGGTCGAGGTTATTCCGTCGATCGAACCGATCGATTTCCGCACCTTGTCTTTCGAGCGCATGATGGCCGAGATTGACGAGGCCGAGGTGGATACGGCTTTGGCCGAGCTGGCCCGACGCCAACGCGCCAGCGAGCCGGTGATAGAGCCGCGCCCTGCTGTCAAAGGCGATATCGTGGTTATCGATTTTCATGGCTCGGTGGACGGCGTGGCGCGTGAAGACATGCACGCGCATGATTTCCAGCTTGAACTGGGGTCGCACTCCTTCGTGGACACGTTCGAGGATCAATTGGTGGGCAGCCAGCCGGGCGACAAGCGCCAGGTGCGCGTGACCTTCCCGCAGGATTACCGCGAGCGCAGCTTGGCGGGCAAACCTGCCGATTTCGATGTGGAGATCAAGGAACTGCGTCAACCGCATGTCAAACCCGTTGACGATGCCTTGGCCCAGGAATACGGCATGGAGAACCTGGAAGCGCTGCGCCAACGTCTGCGCGAGAGGATCAGTGAGAATTATAAGATCGCCGCGCGGCAAAAGCTGAAAGTCGCCTTGTTCGACAAACTGGCGACCGAGCATCATTTCGAACTGCCTCCCACGATGGTGGAACGCGAGGCCGAGTCGATCTGGCAGGATTGGAAGCGGCGCAGCGAAAAGGGCCAGGTTTCCCCCGAGGATGCCGGGAAGAGCGAAGAAACGCTTCGTGCCGAATTCCGCACTCTGGGCGAACGCCGCGTGCGTTTGGGGCTGTTGCTGGATGAAGTGGGCCAGCGCCACAAGATTCATGTGGGCGAGCACGAGTTTAACAGTGCCTTGATGCGCGAGGCGGGCTATTTCCCCGGCGGCGTGCCTCAGGCGGTGCAGTTCTATCGGGAACATCCGCAATTGGCCGATCAGATGATCCGTGCGCCCCTATACGAGGAAAAGGTGGTGGATTTCATTCTGTCTCTGGCGACTATTACGGACAAGAAAGTTCCTGTCTCGGAATTGCTTCAAGAGGACGAATCAGGCGATGATGGGCATGTCCATACCCACGCGCATGGCCACAGCCACGATCATGACCATGATCACGGCCATGACCACGCCCACGGTCACGAACATTAAGCCTTTGGAAGGAACGCTCGCATGACTTTTTTGCCCAATACCGCATCTTTGGCAGGTCTCGACAGCGACGCTCGGCATGAGATCGAGCGCGCCAATTACCTGGTTCCGATGGTGGTGGAGCAGACCAGTCGCGGCGAGCGTTCCTATGACATCTATTCCCGCCTGCTGAAGGAACGCATCATTTTCCTGACCGGCCAGGTCGAAGACCATATGGCCAGTTTGATCTGTGCGCAGTTGCTGTTCCTGGAGGCCGAGAATCCGAATAAGGACATCTCGATCTATATCAACTCGCCCGGCGGCGTGGTCACGGCGGGGTTGGCCATCTATGACACGATGCAGTATATCCGCCCGCAGGTATCCACCTTGTGCATCGGTCAGGCGGCGTCCATGGGCGCGTTGCTGTTGGCGGCTGGCGCGGAAAAGCGGCGCTATACCCTGCCCAATAGCCGGATCATGATCCATCAGCCCTCGGGCGGTGCCCAAGGCCAGGCGACGGATATCGAGATTCAAGCGCGTGAGATTCTAAAACTGCGCCAGCGGCTCAATGAAATCCTCGTCAAGCATACCGGCCAGAAATTGGACGTGATTGAAAGTGCTGTTGAGCGCGATAAATTCATGTCAGCTGAAGAAGCGCGCGCTTATGGCTTGGTGGACGAAGTGGTCACCGAACGTCCCGCTTCGGATGATAGCAAGGCCTGAATGCTGTAAACGCAAGCAGGATTTTTCAGATTGGCGGCTTCTTCTTTTTTGTGAGAGACGTCGGGCTGACTTCTATCGGACCTTTGGGAACTATGCTGGCCGCGGTTTGTGAGACCGTAGCTAACAGGCGTGTAACATGTCGAAGATATGATGGCCGTAATCCATACCACTAAACACGTTTTATAAGCGCTCGTGTGTTTGTATTGCATCTATCCCCAACATCCTGTATGGGTAGTCCTGAGTTTAGAAATACTCTTGCTTGTGCATGGTGCCGATGCCATCGGCGCGGCCTTTTTTAGGAAAGGCGCGAAACGAGATCCCTTATGGGATGCCTTTTTTCCTTTCACGCCGTTTAAGAGATTTCGTCGAAGGCTTCGCGGCCCAAGAGAAACTCAACGACAACAACTGGAACAACGCGCTTGCGGGGCGCGCGGCATGATGCCGTGCGTCTGCCCTGGGCGCGGATAGGCAACCTTATAAGGAAACGACATGGCTGATGATTTCAATGGATTCGGACTCCCCGCAAAACTGATGCAGGCTTTGGGACGGTTGGAGTTTCTGACCCCCACGCCCATTCAAGAGCAAACCATCCCTCTGGCCCTGTCCGGACGCGACGTTTTGGGCTCCGCCCAAACGGGTACGGGCAAGACCTTAGCTTTTGGCATTCCGCTGATCGTCAAACTGATGGAAGACCCCACGGCCAGCGCCCTTGTCATGACTCCCACGCGCGAACTGGCCGGACAGGTGATGTTGGCTTTGCAGCAACTGATTCCTGTCTCGAATATCAAGACGGCTCTTCTGATCGGCGGCGACGCGATGCCGCGCCAGTTCAATCAGCTGCAACAAAAGCCCCGCTTGATCGTCGGCACGCCCGGACGCATCACCGATCATCTGGATCGCGGCAGCCTGAAGCTGGACACCGTTCGATTCCTGGTTCTGGACGAAACGGATCGTATGCTCGATATGGGATTTGGCGTTCAGATCGACAAGATCTTGCGCTATATGACCGCCGAACGTCAGACGCTGTTGTTCTCGGCCACCATGCCCGCGAAGATCATCAAGATCGCGGACAAATACACCAAGAACCCGGTTCGCGTCGCGGTCGGATTGTCCCATGCGCCCGTTGCCAAGATCAAGCAGGACAATATCCACACCAGCGATATCGACAAATACGCTCAGTTGCTTGAACAGCTTCAGCAGCGCCAAGGCTCGATCATCATTTTCGTGAAGACAAAATACGGTGCCGACAAACTGGCAACCAGGCTGAACAAGTCCGATCATCGTTCGGACGCCATCCACGGCAATCTGCAACAGCGCAGCCGCGACCGTGTGATCCAAAGCTTCCGCGATAAGAAATACCGCATCCTCGTGGCGACCGATATCGCGGCCAGAGGTCTGGACATCCCGCATATCGAGCACGTCATCAACTATGACATGCCGCAAGTGCCCGAGGATTACATCCACCGCATCGGCCGCACGGCGCGCGCCGGAGCGGAAGGCTCTGCCGTCAACTTCCTGACCCCCGCCGACGGCACGAAATGGAAAGCCATTCACCGCCTGCTGAACGGCCACGAAGAGTCCGCCCATAAGGGCGCGCCAAAGAGCGGAAATCCTTCTGCCAACCAAGCCCGCCGCAAGACCTTTTGGAAAAACAAAACAGCCGGCGGCGGCCAAAGGCACAGGGGAAGCTATGCGGCATAAGATGCCAAGATCATAGATCGCGCATAGGTCGCCATATATAGGTGGCCTGCGCTACTCTCGGGCGTATCCTCATGATCTGGTGAGGATACGCCCGAGAGAGTGTCATTGTCCCAGCCTGCCTTTTTTCTGAGACGGCGCATGGATTCTCGGCCCTGTTTGGTGATTTGCAGGAAGTTAAGGGCAATGGGATGAATGGTGGCGACGGCAAGTGGGGCGTTATCTTTGTGGATTCGACAGGCATCTTCCCCAAAGATCATGAGGCAGCAATTGGCGAACGAGACCGGGGCCGTGATGGGAGGCAGGCTGTATGCGGATTCCTTATCGGATCAAAAAGGCCCCGCGCAGACTTATCAGCACATGTTCCGTCACAATGTGGCGATCTTGGTCAAAGCCATGCAAGCGAACCCATAACCGAGACATCCTGACGCCGCCGTTCAATCGAACAAAAAGATGCGCCGTTGACATGCACGAGCGTCAAACGGAGGCGTGTTTGCTGTCTCGATAGATCGGGGGGCTGCTGGGCCGGTCAAATGGCAGAAAGATATCCGCCCAATGGGGAGAGAGCCGTTTACGAAGCGTTGGCGAAGGGCTTGTCCAATGACTACCATGCACTCTACGCGCTTTATTTCAACTCAACTTCATAGCGGCGGATTATCGATCATCGTGAATCCATAAATTATGGCGACATATTGGGAATTAGCGGTAACTCGCGGTTATCATTCCACGCACAGCGACTAGGCCCTCTTTTCTTTTGAACGCCAGGCAATACATCGTCCGCGTTGTACACGCGATATAGCCAGCGATGTTTGCCATGCGGCCAACGGAAGGTTTTTGTCAATTTTTCATCGGGTTTTGTATGAACCTGCATAACACTCTTCCAACCATCCGGTAGTGGATAGGCGTAATAGGGAACGTTCGGTGGCAGGTTTTTTACGCGGATCACATTGATCGGCATACCTTCCATACGTGCCGCATAGCTGCGGTGCATCCCATCACTGATGATATCTATTCCGTTATCCGCCTGCGAATTTTCAATGATTGGTGGCACAACAGGAATCCATTCATCTGGGTATTCATCCGTTCTTATCCATACGCCGCCATCCATGTTGAATATATCGATCTCATGCTGCAGCAATTGTTTCCGAATAGATTTGATTAAATTTACAATGGGTATCTCGACATATGTCTGCGTAGGACACAGCACATTCGGATCAAGAATGGACATCTCGATATCGGCCTGTTTGTAGATTTCAAGGCCATCAAGCCCCAAAACAGGCTCTTCTCCAGCCGACCCTAGCAAGCATGTGCGTCGCAGACGATCTATAAGCTCATTTCGGGCCATGAGTTTGTGGTCGATGATTTTCATATCCGTCCTCGTATCACCTTGAAAGACCGTGCCTAAACGCATCGCCCACCTACGACACTCTGATTAAAAGTCAGATGCTCTACCGGCTGGGATACGGACTCGCCAGAGGCGAATAAACTAGCTGGAAGGCCATGCTCCCCTGAAGGCTAGGGCGGCGTGTATTTTAGCACACCAAGAATGAAAGAATCTCGTATTATTCGACCACGCAAATATGCCGACTGGACAAACCCGCCGTGATTTCAATGTGAATCTTGACCATTTGTTGTCGAAGACATGGTTTTCTATCTTCGTCTTTTCTGTTCCTATTATCCTGCTTGTGATCGCAGCATCCGTGCGGCGAATACCATGATCAAACCCCGAAATACCGCGCCTTGGGGTGATGCACGACCAAGGCCGAGGTGCTTTGTTCGGGGTGGAGTTGGTGTTCCTCGGACAAGGTGACGCCCAGGCGCTGGGCCCCCAATAGGCGCAGGATGATCGACTGATCCTCTAATGCGGGACAGGCGGGATAGCCAAAGGAATAACGGCTGCCGTGATAGCCTTGGTTCAAGAGCTTTTCGGTCTCGCGCGCATCCTGATCGGCAAAGCCCAGTTCGCTGCGGATGCGGTGATGGACATGCTCGGCCAGGGCCTCGGTCATTTCCACCGACAGACCGTGCAGATACAGATAATCTTGATAGCGGTTTTGCGTGAACCAATCATGGGCAATGTCGGAGGCGCGCGCGCCCATGGTCACAACTTGCAGGCCCACCACGTCGCGCTGCGACGGGCCTTGTTCGATGTCCTTGAAGAAGTCGGCGATACAATCGCCATCCTCCGTCGTCTGGCGCGGCAGGGTGAAACGTCCGCATTCCGTGATGCCGTCCGGCTCGAACAACACCAGATCGTTGCCTTCTCCCGCGCAGCGCCAATAGCCGTAAAGGGCGGCGGGTTGCAAGATATTCTGTTCCTGGCATTGCGTCATCAGGCGCTGCAAAACCGGGCGCAGTTCACGCCGAGCCCAATCCATATAATCGTCCAGACTGCGGCCTTCCTTGCGATAGCCCCATTGCATCTGAAACAGCATGCGTTCGTTCAACAGAGGCAAAAGCGCCTTGGGAGATACCGACTCGATCATCCGTGCGCCCCAAAAAGGCGGATCGGGAACGGTCACGTCCTGGCCCATCCGCCCGCGCCGCGCCCGCGCCGCCATGCGGTCAGCATCTGAAAGCGTCGCGTGCGGCGTTGCCGCCGCCGGACGGCGACCGCGACCGCGTTGCTGCACCGCGCGCGCCTGGACATAGGAATCGAAATCGCCGCTGCTGATCTTGTCCATCAAGAACAAACCATCAAACGCATCGCCGCCATAGGCCACACGTCCACCCGGATAGGCGCGGGCGCAATCCTCCTCGACAAAGGCGCGGGTCAGGGCCGCGCCGCCCAGCAGAACAGGCACGTTCAGACCCTGGCGGGTCATTTCCTCCAGGTTTTCCTTCATCACCTGGGTGGATTTGACCAATAGACCCGACATGCCGATGGCGTCGGCCTTGTGTTCCTTCAAAGCCTGGATCATCGCGTCCAAAGGTTGCTTGATCCCCAGATTGATCACGCGATAGCCGTTATTGGTCAGGATGATATCCACCAAGTTCTTGCCGATGTCGTGCACATCGCCCTTGACCGTCGCCAGCACCATCGTGCCGCGCGGCTGCGCGTCTTCCTGCCGCTCCATAAAAGGTTCCAGAAAGGACACGGCGGCCTTCATCGTCTCGGCCGATTGCAGCACGAAAGGCAACTGCATCTTCCCGCTGCCAAACAGTTCGCCCACCGTCTTCATGCCGTCCAGCAGCAATGTGTTGACGATATCCAGCGGCTTCCAGGCTTGCATGGCCTGACGCAAATCGTCGTCTAGTCCCTTGCGGTTGCCGTCCACAATGCGCCGCTTCAAGCGTTCCTCGACCGACAAGTCCAAAAAGTCCTGACGCGATTCTTCGCCCAGAGCCGCGCGTCCCTCGAACAGATTCACGAAGACCGAAAGAGGATCAAAGCCCGGCGCGCGGCGGTCAAATATCAACGCCTCGGCAGCTTCGCGTTCGGCGGGCGCGATTTTGTGCAAGGGCAATATCTTGGCGGCATGAATGATCGCCGCCGTCATGCCGCGCCCACGCGCATGGTCCAAGAATACCGAGTTCAATATTTGCCGCGCGGCGGGGTTCAGTCCGAAAGAGACATTCGATAGACCCAGCATGATCTGACATTCCGGCAGAGCCTGCTTGATCAACTCGATGCCCTCCAAGGTCCACAAGGCCAGTTTGCGGTCGTCTTCTTGACCGGTGGCGATGGTGAAGGTCAGCGGATCAATCAGCAAATCGGAAGACGGCAGGCCATATTCGCCGCAGGCCAAATCATGCAGACGCCGGGCGATGGCCAGTTTGCGCTCGGGCGTGCGGGCCATGCCTTGTTCGTCGATGGTCAGAGCGATGACGGCGCAGCCATAACGCCGCGCCAATTCCAAACGCTTGCGCGCGGGGGCCTCGCCATCCTCGAAATTGATCGAATTGATGATGGCCTTGCCGCCATAAAGGGGCAAGGCATGTTCCAAAACCGGCAATTCGGTGGTGTCGATGACCAAAGGCACGGTGACGGCGGTGGCAAAGCGGCGCACCACTTCGGCCATCTCGGCCATCTCGTCGCGCCCGACAAAGGCGGTGCAAATATCCAGGGCATGCGCGCCTTCGGCCACCTGCTGACGCGCCAGGTCAAGGCATCCGTCCCAATCATGCTTTTCTTGCAATTGCCGCCATTGCTTGCTGCCATTGGCGTTGCAGCGTTCGCCGATGGAGAATACGGCGTTTTCCTGCCGCAGGGGCATATGCTGAAAGAGCGATGCGACGGCAGGTTCCCCATGCGGGGAGCGTGACTTGACCAAGGGGCGGCGTTGTCCTGGCTCGGCCCGCGCGCGCAGCATGGCGTCCAACGCGGCGATATGCTCGATATTGGTGCCGCAGCAGCCGCCCAGCATATTCAGGCCGTCTTCGTCCAGGAAGCGGCCCATCCACATCGCCAGATCGGCAGGAGAAAGCGGGTAATGCGCCTTGCCATCCACCAACTCTGGCAAACCGGCATTGGGTTGGCATGAAATCAGACCCGGCCAATTCTGGGCCAACCAGCGCAAATGCTCGGCCATTTCACGCGGCCCCGTGGCGCAATTCAATCCCAGGGAATCAACACGCATCGCCTGCATCACAGTGGCGGCGGCGGCGATATCCGAGCCGGTGAGCATGCTGCCGGTAGTCTCCACCGTCACCTGCACCATCACCGGCACATCGCGCCCATCCGTCTTGATGGCCCGGCGCGCGCCATTGATGGCCGCTTTAATCTGCAACAGGTCTTGGCAGGTTTCGATAAGAATGCCATCGACGCCGCCTTCGACAAGCCCCGTGGCCTGAACGGCAAAGGCGTCTTCCAGCGCGTCATAGGCGATATGCCCTAAACTGGGCAAGCGGGTGCCCGGTCCGATAGATCCCAGAACATAGCGTGGATCGCCATCATGGGCGGCGGCTTCATCCGCCGCCTCACGGGCGATAAGGGCAGCAATGCGGTTGATCTCCGCCGCCCGATCCCCAAGACCAAACTCACCTAAAGTGATGGGAGAACCGCCAAAACTGTTCGTCTCCACCACATCCGCCCCGGCGGTGAAGTATGAGGCATGAACCTCCTTCACCAGATCGGGGCGGGTGATGTTCAATATCTCGGTGCAGTTCTCCTTACCGCCGTAATCCCGCTCCACATCCAGTTTCATGGCCTGGATGCGGCTGCCGAACCCGCCATCGCACAGCAAGACGCGCTGGCGAAGGCCGTTCAACAGGGATGGAGGCGACATAGGGAGCTATTGTCCGAGATATATCAGACAGAATCAACCTTGGTTGTCTTCGTCAGACTCGTCGTCATTCAGACCAACGGGCTTACCTACGATGGGAGCGGCACCGGCGGGCGGGGCGACACCGGCAGCAGGAGGCGGAACCTCACGCTGGGCGCGGGCGATGCTGGGGGCCAGGTCTTGCAGCTCGATAAAGTTGTCGGCCTGACGACGCAGTTCATCGGCCACCATCGGCGGCGAGGTGCGGATGGTGCTGACCACGCTGACGCGACGGCCACGGCGTTGCAACGCCTCGACCAAACGGCGGAAGTCGCCATCGCCCGAGAACAACAAGAAATGATCGACATGGTCGGCCATTTCCATGGCGTCCACGGTCAGCTCGATATCCATATTGCCTTTGACGCGACGACGGCCAAGGCTGTCGGTGTATTCGCGCGCGGGCTTGGTGACCATCGTGAAGCCGTTGTAATCCAGCCAGTCGATCAAGGGCCGAATGGGCGAGTAGTCCTGATCCTCGATGAAGGCGGTGTAGTAGAAGGCGCGCACAAGGCGGCCACGGCTGGAGAAGACGTCCAAGAGCTTCTTATAGTCGATATCAAACCCCAGGCCTTTAGAAGCCGAATAGAGGTTCGAACCGTCTATGAAAATGGCAATCCTCTCTTCACGATAGAAGATCATCCCTGAAACCTTTCCTTGTTGTTTTTCGGTTTACAGATCAAGAAGGGCAAAAACTTACGGAATTTACCCTTCTTGCTCCGCACTTTTGTACGTCCAATTTTTACGTCTGTCACCCTATGAATTGTATTCATAGGCAGAACGAAGCAAAAGTGAAACGTACGCCACTATTCGATGGTACGGGCCATCTTGTTCCAAACGCGGCCGATCCACGAATCCTTTTTGTCTTCAGGCTTCAAACCACGACTGTCCAATAGCCCAAAGCTGTCCTGATACCAAGTGCTGCCTGGGAAGTTATGTCCCAGAACCGCCGCCGTGGCCTGGGCTTCGTCGGTCAGGCCCAGCAACAAATACACCTCAACCAAACGGTGCAGGGCCTCGGGAACATGGCTGGTGGTCTGGAAAACTTCAACCACACGGCGGAATCGCCCCAGCGCGGCCGAGGGGATTTTCTGTCCCAGATAGTAACGCCCGACTTCCATCTCACGACCAGCGAGATGGTCATTGGCCAAGTCCATTTTCAACCGCGCATCGCGTGCATATTCGGTGTCGGGGGCGCGACGCACCACCTCGTCTAGCGCGGTCAGAGCCTTTTCCGTAAATCCTTGGTCGCGGCGCACATCGGGAATGCGCTCGTAAAAACACAAGGCCCGCAGATAATAGGCATAGGCGATGGAAGAATGCCCCGGATGCGTTTGGATGAAGCGGTCCAGCGCGTCCACGGACTTGTCATATTCCATGGCCTGATACTGCATGAATGCCGTCATGACCTGGGCGCGGGGCGACCATTGGGAATAGGGATGTTGGCGTTCGACTTCGCTAAACAAACGGGCCGCTTCTTTATAATCGCCGCTTTCCATGTCGGCCACGGCCTCGGCATAGAGACGCTCAGGCGGCTTTTCGACATAGGGTTCCTCTTTGTCGGAAGAGCAAGCGCCAGCCAGCAGAATCACGCCCACCACAAGGGCGCGAGTGATCCAATCATGAAAGCGTCTCATGCATGCGCCCCTTTCCTGGGGATAAAGAAACGGACGAACTTGATCAAACGGGGCATCAGCATCGGCCTTTGCAAGCGCGGATCATAGGGCGACAAACGCTTGTCGTTTTCCGCCACACAGACATCCAGAAACTCGCGCAAGCTGATATCGACCGAAAGATTCTGGCCGCCACTGACGACAAAATTGTCGTTGCCTTGATTGTTCTTGCCGCCGCCCAATCCACCGGCCAAGCTGACGCGCCCCACCGCATTGACCAACAGGGCCGCCAGGCACCGTGCGCGGAAAAATACGCGCTTATGCCATGGCAGGCTGGCGGCACGCCATGAAACCCAGTTGACGAAGAACAGGATATGACGGCCTTCCTCGCGGATCACCGGCTCGAACACTTCGACCAATTCGGTTGGAAAAAATCCGGAACGCCGCGCCAGTTCGAACAAGCCAAACGCAAAGAAGCTGTCAAAGCATTCGCCATAGCCGGTACGCATGAACGCCCATTCGGCATCGCCATCCGTCACATAATCCGGCCCTTCCCTGAGCGGGATATTATAAAAGATCAGCATATGCTCCAGCACCTGCTTATGCCGCGATTCCTCGAAGGCATTCAGGCTGACGGCTTCTTTGAGTAGCGGATCGCTGAGGGCCTCGGCATAAGCCTTGACCCGGGCCGAGGCGAATCCTTCGGTCTCGACCGCCACATCCCAAAATGGCAGTGCCGTCAAACGCGCCAAAGCATCGTCATCCAGATTCGGCCAAGCGATCACCGCCGGTCGATATGGATCGAACGTATCCAGCAACATTCGACAGAACAGCGTTTTATGCTCTTCTGAGCCTACCGCAAGTGATTGACTCATTAGGTAACTTTCCTTCTTTTGCGTCACCGGTGGACGACATCCCGACATCTGGCACGAAGACAGTCTGACAGTTAGGCCGGGCATTTACCTTCCGTCAACACTCCTGTGCTGGCATAGGGTTCAAGGAAGGGGATAACCCAGATCATGAACATAACGCAACCAAGCAACAGTCCTAAATTGAGTTCAACTCCAACGTCTGCAAAGGACAACTCCTCACACACGCCGCATATCCTGATTATCGAAGACAATGAACTGAACTTAAAACTTTTCAATGATCTGCTAGAGGCCCACGGCTACGGCACTTTACACACGCGCAGTGGCATGGAAGGCATTAGGCTCGCCCGTCGTCATCATCCCGATTTGATCCTGATGGATATTCAACTGCCAGAAGTATCGGGGCTTGAGCTTATCGGCATGATCAAGGCCGATGCCAGCATCAAGCACATTCCCGTCATCACCGTTACGGCCTTCGCCATGAAAGGCGACGAGGAACGCGCCCGCAGTGCCGGATGCGATGGATATATGTCCAAACCCATATCCATTAAGCATTTTATTGGAACGATTGATGAGTTCCTCGGCCAAAAGCGTCCGCAACCGATTTAAGCCGCATCCCCCACACCCTCCACGGCCAACAGCGTCGATTGCAAGACAGGCCCCAGCTGATAGCGACCGGGCAAGTCGATCTCGGCTTGCGCGCCGTCATCTAGGGTGATGAGCAAGCTTAGCTTCCCTCGGCCAGGTTTGGCATGAGTCTTAAGGGCCTGAGCCAAACACGCGGCGGCGGCGGGTGTCAGCAGTCGCAGACACATATCCTCACCCAGCCGCGCGGCGGCTTGGTCGAGTAACTCGATGGATTGGGCGGTCAGGCGTCTTCCCGCGCCGCCTTCGCCGCCTTCGGGGGAGGCTTGGACCTCGACCGATAATAGCAAAGGTGTTCCCGCCTCCAACCAATCGCGCGTGGAGGACAAAACCTCAGAAAACACCGTGACCTCGAACAATCCCGTCGCGTCCGACAATTGGACAAAGGCAAACCGATTGCCCGAACGCGCGGTGCGCTCGCGCTTACCCACCACGATCCCCGCCATGCGGCAGACGCTGGGCGGATGACGCGCCGCCGTCAGGCTGGCCGCATCCAGAACCTTCAGTCGCCGCAACGACGAGCGATAGGCGTCCAAAGGATGCGAGGACAAATAAAAGCCTACAGCATCGAATTCATGCTGCAAGGCCGACAAAGAGTCCCAAGCCGAAGCGGGCGGCAAGCTGAGCTTATCGCCCCCTTGGTCGTCATCGCCGAACAAATTGCCCTGGCCGCTGGCGCGATCCTGGGCGCTGCGATTGGCAAAATTCAAAATGCGATCCAATCCCGCGATCACCTGCGCGCGATTCCGATGCAACCCATCCAAGGCGCCCGACCGAGTCAGAGAATCCAGCATCTTGCTGTTCACGCTGTGCGCATCGATGCGCTTGGCGAAATCCGCCAATGTGTGATAGGTCCCGCCTTTGTCGCGTTCGCCCACCAAGCTTTGCATGGCGGTCGCGCCCACGCCCTTGATCGCCGCCAGGGCATAACGAATCGCCTGTCGCCCCTGCCCGTCCGTTTCAACGGTAAAGGTGACGCCCGAAGCGTTGATATCCGGCGGCAATAGGGGAATATGCAAACGGCCCAGTTCCTGCCGCAACACGCTCAGACGATCCGTGTTGCCCATGTCATAGGTCATGGTGGCGGCCATGAATTCGACCGGATAATTGGCCTTAAGCCACGCCGTGTGCCAAGCGATCAAGGCATAAGCGGCGGCATGGGCCTTGTTAAATCCATAACCCGCGAACTTGTCCATCAGCTCGAAGATGCTTTCTGCTTGGGCGCGATCCACCCCGCGCTCGACCGCGCCTTCCACAAAGCGCGCGCGTTGGGCCTGCATTTCAGATGCAATTTTCTTGCCCATAGCGCGGCGCAGCAAATCGGCCTCGCCCAGCGAATAACCGGACAAGACCTGCGCGATCTGCATCACCTGCTCTTGATAGACCGGGATGCCGTATGTCTCCAGCAACACCGGCTCTAACAGAGGATGCGGGTAATGGGGCGGCTCCTCGCCCATCTTGACCTTGATGTATTTGGGGATGTTGTCCATCGGTCCGGGGCGATATAAGGCCACCAAGGCAATGATGTCCTCGAACCGATTGGGACGCAGACGGCGCAGCACGTCGCGCATTCCAGCGCTTTCCAACTGAAACACGCCGGTCGTGTCGCCGCAGGACATCATGGTGAAAGATTTTTCGTCTTCGAATGGTATCTGCTCAAGCGTCAGGTTCACGCCGCGCTGACGCAGCAAAGCCAACGTCTTTTGAATAACCGTCAGAGTCTTAAGGCCTAGAAAGTCAAACTTCACCAGCCCGGCCAGCTCGACATATTTCATGTTGAACTGCGTGACCGGCAACACGGCGCGCGGGTCGCGATACAGCGGCACCAGCTGCTCCAATGGCCTATCGCCGATCACCAACCCGGCCGCATGGGTCGAAGCGTGTCGGTACAGGCCTTCCAATTGCTGGGCAATCTCGAACAAACGCGCCACGGTGGAATCGGTGCGCTTCATTTCCTGCAAAACGGAATCATTGGCCAGAACATCGACCAATTTGGGCGGATCGGCGGGGTTGTTGGGCACCTGCTTGCAGATTTTATCCACCTGGCCGTAAGGCATCTGCAACACGCGCCCCACATCGCGCAGCACGGCCCGCGCCTGTAACTTTCCAAAAGTGATGATCTGGGCCACGCGCTCGGCCCCATAACGTTCTTGCACATAGCGGATCACTTCGTCGCGCCGCTCTTGGCAGAAGTCTACGTCGAAATCAGGCATCGACACACGTTCGGGATTCAAGAAGCGTTCGAACAGCAAACCAAAACGCAAGGGATCAAGATCGGTGATCAACAGCGACCATGCCACCACCGACGCCGCGCCCGAACCGCGCCCCGGACCCACGGGGATGCCCTGATTTTTCGCCCAGCGGATAAAGTCGGAGACGATCAAGAAATATCCGGCAAAGCCCATGCGGATGATCACGCCCAGCTCGAATTCCAACCTGTCGCGGTAAGGCTGTAAGTCTGTTCCCGCCGGCAATGCGGCCAAACGCACATCCAATCCTTCATGCGCCTGGCGGCGCAGCTCGTCTTCCTCGTTCAAGCCTTCGGAATTCGGGAAGGGCGGCAGAATGGGCGCGCGCTTGCGCGGCATAAAGGCGCAACGTCGCGCCACCACCAAAGTGTTGTCGCAGGCATCGGGAAGATCGGTGAACAAGTCGCGCATTTCCTGTGCGCTCTTGAACCCATGATCCGGCGTCAAGCGCGGCCTGTCCTTCTCGCTGACATAACGGCCTTGGGCGATGCACAACAAAGCGTCATGCGCCTCGTACATATCCGGCGCGCTGAAATGGCAATCATTGGTCGCGAGCAGGGGCAAGCCCCGTTGATCCGCCTGGGCCACCAACCAAGCTTCGTGCCGCGCTTCGCGCTGGCCGATGGGACTGGATATGTCGTGGCGTTGTAGTTCGACATACAGCCTGTCCAGGAATATCCGGGTCAATCGGCTTAATACGGCCTCGGCTGCGTCGGATCGATTTTGGTCCAGGTGATGCGCCAGCGGCCCATCCGGCCCTCCGGTCATGGCCAAGACGCCTTCGCTGGCATCGGCCAGCATGTCCAAAGTCACATGAGGCAAGGCATCGTCGCCATGCTCCAAATATCCCTGGCTGACCAAATGCAGTAGATTTTTATAGCCCGTCTCGTTCTGCGCCAATACCGGCAAATAGGCATAGGTACCGCCTTGCCCGGGTTTCCCGCCGCCCGATGCAAGCGCCCCGCGCGAAGAGGTCAGATCATCCATGTCTATGCGCAGTAGGCAGCCGATGATGGGTTGCACGCCCGAATCCGCCGCCGCCATGGAAAATTCCAGCGCGCCGAACATGTTCATGCTGTCCGTCACGGCCACCGCAGGCATCCCTGCAGCCTTGGTCAATTTGACCAAGGCCTTGGGAGTCATCGCACCCTCGGCCAAGGAATAGGCCGAACGCACGCGCAGATGGATAAAGTCAGGCTCAGACAAGCGTTACACGCCTTTTGGCATGAAGGTCATTGGGGCATCACGGTCCTAGACTGCCACAGAGTGATGGGCTGTGCCAACGGAAGGGACGGTTCCGCCGCCGTTCCTGCCTCAAGCCGACGTGCCGCCGCCTCGGAACACAGGAACTGCATGAATCGCAACGATGGACCTGTATCGGATGTATTCGGACAATAAGCGACATGAACAACACCCCATTTATCTTGCGAGCTAAAGGGATGGTGCGTGGCATGGGTTGGTTGATTCTCACAAGATGTCGAAGCGTTCAAAACAAAGTGACGCTTGATCTGGTCCGGCGCTAGTTCCTGATAACCCACCACATATAGGGCATCAGGATTCAACAGAATTGGCTGAGCATCCACCATCACATGAGACTGGATGAACCGACTGGTAGACGCGGCGTGGGCGGCGGAGACATCATCGCTTCTTTGGTTTTTTCTCTCTGGCTCATCAGGCATATCATTCTCTGTCGATACCAACAGGAATCCAAGATGATCAGAAAGACATTTCCCCAATTGCGAGGCTTGATTGCCGGGTGCCTTTTGCATAATTCGGAAAGCCATCACATGCGATCCTGAATCGGCATATTGTTGAATGCCGGGGGTAGTCAGACGTTCCTGCGCTAGATTTCTCATGATACTCTTCCTTCAATGTGTTGTTACGAACGTAACCTTCACCAACAACAACCAACGCTCCACCTAGTTACCTAGAAGATTTTATTCCAACGTCGATGCTGTTCCGTCCGGCCATGAGAGCGATATCACCGCTCCAGGAAGGAACCTGTCACGGAACCTTGCCGACAATGAGGCAAGATAAGGTGCATCCTCAGTATCGTGTGCAGATTCATCTCAGACTCGATTCTTATCATCGTTAATATGCGTTGCATTTTAGCCATCTGATCTTGAAAAAATGTCGCAAAAAATGATGAAACCGTTGTCTTGCCTTGCCATAGTCCTGACAAAATTGTTAGATGAAAGGATGCAGACATGCACATGGTGGCTTTATCGTTCCGTTGCTTTTCGACAGTCTCGATCTAAAGAGGCGGTTCTTAGCTGCGTAGGTGGCTTTATCTGCCATCTTATGTTGTTGATGTACCGCATTGTGTTGCCGCGGCGTTCTGCACCTTTCATCTCATCACACTCAGAGCGAGGACAGTCATGACGACCATGCAAGAGCCGCTGGCAAGCCAGCGCATCGCCATTTTATTGGCCAATGGATTTGACGAACGTCAACTGACGGGAATCCAACGCGCCCTGGTGCGCGCGGGCGCACGGGCACGAACGGTCTCGCCCGAGCAAGGCTTGGTGAATGGTTGGCATGGCATCACATGGGGCCACTGTTTTGCCGTAGATCTGCTGCTCAGCGAAACCTTGGGTTCGGATTTTGATATGCTGTTGATCCCGGGCGGCACGCGCAGCATCGCTCGTCTGATGCAAACCCCGCACACACGCCGCTTTCTGGGCCATTTTATCGATGCGGGCAAACCGATTTCCGTGGTGGGTGAAGCCACGCATCTTTTTGCAGGCCTTAGCCAGGCGCGCGGCTTACGCCTGAGCGCGCCGGAAACCCAACATGCCCCGCTGCAGGAGTCTGGCATTGTGATCGTGGCCGAGGATATCTGCCAGGATGGCGCCGTGCTCAGCGGCAATGGCGCGCAGGTAGACGCCTGGGTGGATGCCACATTGGCGTTGTTCACCGACATCGCCACCACGCCCCAGGAACTGCCCATCAGTGAAGCGGCCTAAGACAAAAAAACTTCATCGCATGTGAATGAACAGATGTTGACCCTGACCCGACCATGGGTTAGAAGAGAGACCGTCGCTTTGGATGCGGGCGTAGCTCAGGGGTAGAGCACAACCTTGCCAAGGTTGGGGTCGAGGGTTCGAATCCCTTCGCCCGCTCCATTTCGACAAACAACCGGCCCGGGCTTAAATGCTACGGGCCGTTTTTTTTGGCCAATATTCCTCGACTCATCGGATATGTTCCTGTATTGTTCTTCTCTATAAGAAGGAGGGCATGGATGGACATGGATCGGCCCGAGGAATTGCGGTGGCTGTTTCTGGATTTGAACAGCTATTTTGCCAGCGTCGAGCAGCAAGAGGATTCCCGTCTGCGCGGCCGACCGGTGATCGTGATCCCCGCCCCTACCGACAGCACCTGCGTCATTGCCGCCAGTTACGAAGCCAAGGCCTATGGCATCAAAACGGGCACACCCGTGTGGGAAGCTAAGCGTCTGTGTCCGGGCGTGATCTTGCGTCCCGCACGGCACCAAATCTATGTCGCTTATCATCACCGCATAGTCGAAGAAGTAAACCGGCATATTCCGGTGGATCATGTGGCCTCGATTGACGAAATGGCCTGTGCCCTGCTGGGGCCTGAACGCGCGCCGGATCAGGCTGTGCGGATTGCGCATCACATCAAGAACGGCTTACGCGAAAATCTGGGACCGTGCATCCGGGCTTCCATTGGCATCGCATCGAATGTCTTTCTGGCCAAGGTCGGCACTGAGATCGAAAAGCCCGATGGTCTTGTGACGTTGCATCCGGGCGACCTGCCCGGCCGCCTGCTGGAACTGAGATTGAACGACCTGCCCGGAATCGGACGGCGCATGCATGATCGGCTGAACCAGGCAGGAATCGAAACCATGGCTCAGCTTTGGACGGCATCGGCACTGACCTTGCACAGCCTATGGGGCAGCGCGGTGGGGCGCGATTTTTGGTATGCCCTGCACGGCTACGATCTGCGCCACGGCCCCGGCGGCGCACGGGGCAGCATCAGCCACAGCCGCGTGCTGGGGCCGCCCGAGAGACCGATGGAGATCGCGCGACTGGTGGCCCGTCGCCTGACCGTCAAGGCCGCAGGTCGCCTACGCCGCCTGGGCTATCGCGCATCGTTTCTGCACATGGGCGCGCGGCTTGTCGATGGCAGACGCTGGCGCGCCGAGGCCGCCACCCACAACGCCGCCGACAATCTGACTTTTCTGCAAGCCTTGGAAGATATGTGGCAAGCCATGTCCGGCCATTTCGGCCATTCCCCGCTGCGCAAAGTCAGCGTGGTGCTGTTGGGGTTGCAACCGGCCAACCACGCGATTCCCGACCTATTGGCCGATATCGACCCGGTATGCTTGCGCCGCCGGCGCGCCGAGCGTTTGTCGCAGATCATGGACCAACTGAATCGCCGCTTTGGCCAGGACACCGTGACTCTCGGCCCCAGTTTGCGCCACCCCGCCTATGAAGGCACCAAAATCGCCTTTACCCGCATTCCGGATCAGGCGGAATTTTGGGAGTAAGACCGGAGGAAACCTAATCCCCCGTCTGTATCCTTTCCACCAACTGCCCGACTGTGGGAACGAAGCCGTTCGAGTAGAAAGGATCGCTGCCAAAGCGATAGGCGTTGTGACCGGCGAACATCAATTGGTTCTCGACATCGCCGCCATGAGAGATGTTCTGCAACGTCTTTTGGATACAGAACGAGCGGGGATCGGGTTTGCGGCCCGTGGTGCCGGACTCGGCTTGCGACCAGTTCGAGAAATGGCAGGCCGATAGGCACCCCATACATGCCGTTTGATCGCCCATAATCTGCTGCGCCTGAGTGGGCGTCACGAAGATCAAGGTGCTGTCCGGTGTACGCATGGCGCGGGTAAAGCCTTGACCAATCCAAGCATCCGCGCGGGCCCTATCAGGGCGCGTCACAAACACGGGATGGCTGCGCGCGCCGGTGCTGAACTCGCAATCATGCGCGCCCACGGATTCCAGCGTATAGGCGATCTGACGTTCGGAACGCTGCTGCAGGTCTTTCAAAAACTCGTTGCGCACCGCCGAGGAATAGAACCCCGTGGGTGAGAAGTGATTCAGATAGACATCGCCTTCCTTCAAGGTCAGCAAGCGTTGCTTCCAAGCGTCCGAGATCGGGCTTTCGCGCGTCAGCAAGGGGCGTGTGCCGAACTGAAAAGCGACCGGCCCCAATTCGGGATTATCAAGCCATTCTTCCCATTCGCGCAAACACCACACGCCGCCGGCCATGATGATCGGCGTCTCTCCCAGACCGAATTCGCGCATCATAGCCCGCAAGGCGCGCACGCGCGGCAAGGGGTCTTCGGGCAATTCGGGGTTTTCGCTGTTGGATAGGCCGTTATGCCCGCCCGCGCGCCAGGGGTCTTCATAAACCACCGCGCCCAAAAGGTCCTGGAACTTGTGATAGGCGCGCAGCCATAAGGCGCGAAAAGCCCGAGCCGAGGACACGATGGGATAATAGAACACGCCATGTTGAGCGCAGATTTCCGCCACGCGATACGGCATGCCCGCACCGCAGGTCACGCCGTGGATCATGCCGCGCGCATTATCCAAAACCTGGCGCAAGATGCGCTCGGCACCGCCCATTTCCCACAGGATGTTCATATGGATACGGCCCCGGCCATTGGCCAATTCCCAAGCGCGCGTGGCCTGGGCCAAAGCGCCTTTGACGGAAAAGGCCAACAGCTCCTCATGCCGCTCGGCGCGGGTGCGTCCGTTGTATATTTGAGGAATCAGGCCGCCCTGTTCGTCAAAGCTGTCGGCATTGACGCCCGAGAACGTCCCCACGCCCCCAGCCGCCGCCCATGCGCCCGAGCTTTCCCCATTGGACACAGAGATGCCTTTGCCGCCTTCAACCAGCGGCAAGACCTCGGCACCTGACAAGCGCAGCGGCCTCAATGATATCACCTGGGCTTCCCCCTCATCCCTGTTTCGTTCTGTCTGCCAAAATCTTTACAGGAAAAAGCCGGGGCAAGCTAGAAGGAAGGCTTAAGACGGTGAATTCCAGCGCAAACGCCCCTCCTTAATCTTCGTCCATACTGAATCCGCACCGCAACGGGCGAGTTGTTCGGTCGCATCACCATAAACCGGCTGCAGCGTGCCTGAAAATAGCCGACCCCGCCATCCATCCATCGGCCTGTGAATGCACAGAAGTCAAATGACAGCCTCTAATTTAGCCATTCGGAACAGGAGTATCCGTAAGACTAGTTGCTAATCAACACATTATAAAAAATGTATTGATTTGTTTCAGTGTAAGCTCCTGCGAGATTCGGGCCGTATTCAACTGTAGGTGATAGTAAACAGCCTGAGGATGGATGTCCGCTAGAACCGCCGTATCCTACCCAATAGAAATTTTGACCAAATTTTCTTGTTCCAACAAAACTGGTCATGTTATTCCAATAACTTGCTGTTGTTGGAATCGATGAATTAGAAGAAAGAATTCTGTTAATCTCAGCACAAACATTCGCAGGTATATTGATCAGAAACATTACTAAATCTTGATTTGGTTGGTTCCCACCACCTTCTGGCTCCTTTCCTGTTAAATTATAATTAGCCGTGTAGAAATACCCTTCGGCATATCCTGAAGTATTGGCTGGCGGGGCCACCCAGGAGATACCTCCGCCATTGATATCAAAGACATGGCAAGATTTATCCGATGGTGCGTTCCCGTTTGCATAGCCGCTGACAATAGGGTTTTCAAAGCTGATTTCCATATTCGAGCAACCACGCCCCAAAACCCTATCCACGCCGAGTTTCACTGCATTGGCCTGAGCAAGAATGGCCGTTGCTTGAGCCTTAGCTTTGACAATGGAGGTATCGCCATTGAATGAGTCCGACCCCGCCGAAACGGCAGCGGCCAAGACGGCTATAATCGCCACCACCCACAGAATCGGCCCGATGGCTATGCCTGATTCAAGGCCAGATTGAGGCACCAATACCCAAAGAGCGGGGGGGGGGGCGGTTTCAGCGCACACATCGTACCTCTAGAGTGACCGGAGATGATTCCAAGCCCATAAATTACTTGACAGAATTTGATGTGTCCATTTCTTCCGGCGTTGCATTTCTGACAGCCTTGGCGTGTTCGGCACACGCATCCCTGTCCTATTCAGGGCAGGGATGCGCACGAGATAAGGCGTTACTTGGCAGGAACTGGTTTCTCACCACTATAGTCATAGAATCCGCGCCCTGACTTGCGGCCCAGCCATCCGGCATCCACATATTTGACCAGCAGCGGACAAGGACGGTATTTGCTGTCGCCCAAGCCCTGATGCAGAACGCGCATGATGGCAAGGCAGGTATCCAGGCCGATAAAATCGGCCAGCTCCAGCGGTCCCATGGGCTGATTGGCGCCCAATTTCAGCGCGGCGTCAATCGAGGCCACGTCGCCCACCCCTTCGCACAAGGCATAAACGGCCTCGTTGATCATCGGCAGCAGGATGCGGTTGACGATAAAGGCGGGATAGTCCTGGGCGTTGGCGCTGGTCTTGCCCAGTTTCTGCACCAGGGACTGCGCGGCTTGGAACGTTTCCTCGTTGGTGGCCAGGCCACGAATGATTTCCACCAGCTGCATCATCGGCACGGGATTCATGAAATGCAGGCCGATGAAACGCTCGGGGCGATCTGTCGCCGTCGCCAAGCGGGTGATGGAGATAGAGGATGTATTGGTGGCCACGATCGCTTTGGGTGACAGATGCGGCGTTAAACCGGCGAAGATCTTTTTCTTCAGCTCCTCGTTCTCCGTCGCGGCCTCGACCACCATATCGGCCGCGCCGTGCAAGGCGGTATCCGTGCCGGTCTTGATGCGCGCCAGAGCCGCCGCCTTGGCCTCGGCCGTCAATTTGCCCTTGGCCACCGCCTTTTCCATGGCTTTGTCCAGTCCTGCCATGGCCTTGGCCAACACATCGGGCGACACGTCGGTCAGCACGACGTTCAACCCCGCCACGGCCGCGACATGCGCGATGCCGCTGCCCATTTGTCCGGCGCCGATCACACCCAAGGTTTGAATCTCCGTCATGACGCTTTTCTCCTCTTTCGTGTGTTGCAGGCCAGGGCCTATTTCAGAATACCAACCGTATGGCGGGCGATCATCAGTTCTTCGTTGGTCGGGATCACCCAGCATTCCAAACGGCTGTCGGGAGCCGAGATGCGCGTGGGCTGGCCGCTGCGCGAGGCTTCCTCATTGGCGGCCACATCCAGCTTTAGGCCGGTCCATGGCGCGATCAAGGAGGCCACCTTGGCGCGGATAAACGTGCCGCGCTCACCGATGCCCGCCGTAAAGGCCAGACCGTCCAGGCCGCCCAAAACCGCCATCAACGCGCCCATATGGCGGTTGATGAAGAACGTAAACAGGTCGATCGCCTCGGCGGCGCGTGGGTCTTTGCTTTCCAGCAAGGTGCGCATATCGCTGCTGATGCCCGACACGCCCAAAAGGCCGCTTTGCTTGTACAGCAAAGTCTCGATGGCCTTGGCGTCCATTTTCTTGTTCTGCAACAGATACAGCACCACGCCAGGATCCAGCGAACCGGTGCGCGTGCCCATCATCAGACCCTCGACGGCGGTAAAGCCCATGGTGCTGTCGATGCTGCGCCCCTGATCCATGGCGCACATGCTGGAGCCGTTGCCCAGATGCGCCACCACCACCTTGCCTTGAGCCAAACGCGGCGAAACGGCGGGCAAGCTGCGCGAGACGAACTCATAAGACAAGCCATGGAACCCATAGCGATGCACGCCTTCGTCATGCAAGGCGCGCGGCAGGCCGAAACGGTCGGCCAGAGGCATATGCGTATGGTGGAAGGCGGTATCAAAGCACGCGACCTGCGGCAAGCTCGGATGCATCTGCGCCACCGCCTTGATGGCGGCCAGATTGTGCGGCTCGTGCAAGGGAGCCAGGGGGATCAGCCCTTCCAGATATTCGATCACCTGCGGGGTGATCTTGACCGGCTCGGCATATTGCGTCCCGCCATGCACCACGCGATGCCCGGCGGCGACCATCTCGTAGCCCTCGAAAGTTTTTTCGATCCAAGGCAGCAGAAAGGACAAAGAAGCGGCATGGTCGCGCTTCTCGTTCCAGCTTTGCTCCAACAAGACCGTGCCTTTGGCGTCCTTGCCCACGAAGGTGCAGACATCCGCGTTGATGCCCTCGATCGCGCCCTTGCCGATCAGGGGCAGGTCGCCCTTTGCGGTTTTCTCGAAGAGCGTGAATTTGATGCTGGAAGAACCGGCATTGATGACCAGAATAGACGGATGAGACACGGCTGACTCCTGTCGTTAGCGGCGGGACATCATTTGATCATTTGACCCGTAAGAAGATCGGGCATTCCTGGGACAGACATCCCCGGGACCGACATGGTCTGAAACTTGGAAAGCGCCTCGGCAACGCCCCACGCGACAAGCGCCGTCAAAGCAAGCGAGAGTAGGAACGCCGCCAACAGGCTCGTCCCCCCCAAACGATGCAAACCCGCATCGGTCAAGGCTCCGTCTTGGGCGATGACAAGCTCCATTTTTTTCGCCGCATGCCAGGCATATAAGCCATTCGCCAACACGCCCATCGCCACCAAGACGGCGCATTGAAGAACGGGAAAAGCCATCCCCATCAGTTCCTCAAGGGTTTGCGCCACGACAAACGAAAGGATCACCGCCGCCGTCAGGGCATACATTTTCCGGTAAATGAACCAGATGGGCCCTGCAAAGACCGCCGACCAATTCCAGCTTGGCCTGAACATCAGGCCCTGGACGGAGCCGGCTTTTTTAAGCATGACCCACCACCTGCACCGGTAGTAATCCACCTTCTTGCCGATGAAGGCGTCGAGCTGCGGCCCGGATATGAACTCCTTGAACCGCTGCTCGGCGCTCATCGCTTAGCCCTTTTTCAGCTGCTGTTCGCGCTTGGCTTCCAATTTTGCCCGCTGGCCGTGCGCGGTCAGCAAGGCGATGGCGCATGAGTCGAGACGCGACCGCACACCATCGGCACGGCTAGTCAGGATGATCGGCACGCGCGCGCCCAGCACGATGCCCGCGCCGTCGGCCTCGGCCAGATAGCTAAGCTGCTTGGCGACCATGTTGCCCGCCTCCAAGGTAGGCACCAGCAGAATCTGGGCATGACCCGCGACGGGAGAGACAATACCCTTGGTCCTGGCAGCTTCCACGCTGATGGCGTTATCAAAGGCCAAAGGTCCATCCAAAGTGCCGCCGGTGATCTGTCCACGATCGGCCATTTTGCACAGCGCCGCCGCGTCGATGGTCGAAGGCATGGCCGGGTTCACCGTTTCCACCGCTGCCAGAATGGCCACCTTGGGATTCTCGATTCCCAGATAATGGGCCAAGTCGATAGCGTTTTGGCAGATGTCCTTCTTTTCTTCCAGGCCCGGCGTCACATTGATCGCAGCGTCCGTGATCAACAGCGGCCAGGTATAGGTGGGCACGTCCATGACAAAGACGTGGCTGATGCGGCGATCGGTACGCAAACCGTTCTCGCGCTTGACCACCGCGCCCATCAGCTCGTCCGTGTGCAGACTGCCTTTCATCAAGGCGTTCACTTCGCCGTTCTTGGCCAACGCCACCGCCACCTCGGCAGCCGCATGGCTATGCTCGACCGAGACAATGCGATACGAGCCGATATCCAGCTTTTGGGCGGCGGCCACTGCGCGGATCTTATCCTCGGGCCCCACCAAGATGGGTTCGATCAATCCCTTTGATGCGGCCTCAATCGCGCCTGTCAGCGAGGATACATCGCATGGATGCACCACCGCCGTCTTCACGGGGTCCAAGAATTGGCACCGCGCCAATAAAGCATTGTGCCGTTCGTGGCGCATCACCTGCACTTCAGGCAGCACCACGCGTGGACGACTGATTTTCTCGCTGGGCGCGATCACCTTAGCCACGCCCAATATGACATCCTTGCCGTCTTGATTGGTGGCCTTGCAATCGAAGATAACGATCTTCTTGTCGTCCTGCTTTTCCTTGGCCGTCACGGTCACGGTGATCGTATCATCCACAGAAACCGGACGACGAAAAGACAAATCCTGGCCCAGATAGATGGTTCCCGGCCCCGGCATCTTGGTGCCCAGCACCGTCGAGATCAACGCGCCGCCCCACATGCCATGGGCGATAATGCCATGAAACATGCTGTCTTTGGCATATTCGTCGTCCAGATGCGCGGGGTTCACGTCGCCCGACATGATGGCGAACAGCTCGATGTCCTGCCGCGACAGAACGCGGACGACGCTGGCCGAGTCGCCAACCTGGATTTCGTCATAGGTGCGGTTTTCAATCAGATCGGTCATGGGTTTGTGCCTCGCTTATCGTTCTAGGACATAGGTTCCGGGGGCATTGCACAGGGGCTTATACCCCTTGGCTGGCGCACCCATGGGTGGCGGGGCAACTTGCTTGCCCTGGCCTTTGGATTTCATCCAGGCACTCCAATCCACCCACCAGGACCCTTCCTTGCGCGGGGCGACTTTCAGCCATGTGTCGGGGTCCATATAGCGATCCTGATCCTGACGCGCCAGGATCTGATAGACGCGCCCGCCATGGCCAGGCTCGCTGACCACGCCGGCGTTGTGGCCGCCATTGGTCAGGACAAAGGTGACTTCGGTGTCGGTGGGGATATGGATCTTGAACACTGACCGCCAGGGCGACACATGGTCTTTCGTGGTGCCAACGGCGAAGATCGGCGCACGAATATCGCTTAGCGCCACCGGGCGGCCATCCGATTGATAATGGCCGTTGAACAACTTGTTTTCCAGGAACAAGGCGCGCAGATATTCGCCATGCATGCGCGCGGGCATGCGTGTCGCATCGGCGTTCCAAGCCATCAGATCGTTCAACCGAGAGGTTTCGCCCAGCATGTATTGCCGCACGATGCGCGACCAGATCAGGTCGTTCGAGCGCAGCAATTGAAAGGCTCCTGCCATATAGCGCGAGTCCAGATAACCGCGCACGCTCATTTCGTCTTCTAGACGCGCCAGCTCCGACTCATTAATGAACAGCATCAACTCGCCTGCTTCGGTGAAGTCGGTTTGCGCCGCCAACAAGGTCAAACTGGCCAGACGATCATCGCCATCGCGCGCCATAGTCGCAGCCGAGATGGCCGAGATGGTGCCGCCCAAGCAATATCCGGCCATGTGGACCTTTTGCCCCGGCACGATGGCCGAGACAGCGTTCAAAGCCGCCATGACGCCCATGCGCCGGTAGTCTTCCATCCCCATATCGCGGTCGCGCGCATCGGGGTTATGCCACGAGATGATAAAGACGGTATGTCCCTGATCCACCAGATATTTGACCAACGAGTTTTGCGCCGTCAGGTCCAAGATGTAGTATTTCATGATCCAGGCGGGGACGATCAACACCGGCTCGGCCTGCACCTTGGGTGTCGAGGGGCTGTATTGAATCAGCTCCATCAACTGATTGCGCAGCACCACCTTGCCCGGCGTCGTCGCCAGTTCATGGCCGGGACGGAAATCATCCGCGCCTTGCGGCTTTTCGCGGCGGAAGTGGCGAATGACATCGTCATTCATGTTGCGCCAACCTTCCACCATATTCATGCCGCCGCGCTGCGTGGTCTTATGGATCACTTCGGGATTGGTGGCCGGGAAGTTGGATGGGGCGAAGCGGTCCAGAATCTGCCGCGTCATGAAATTGACTTGCTCCTCGTCGCGCTTGGACACGCCGCGAACATCGGTGGTCGCCGCATCCCACCAGTCTTCCACCATCAGGAAACTTTGCGCGAACAGATTAAACGGCCAGACCTTCCATGACGCATCGTCAAAGCGGCGATCTTCCTTGGACGGAGCAATGGGGGTCGGCATATTCGGACAAGCCAAGCTGTTCGAGGCGTAATAGGCCATCTGCGCCGAGTCGCGCAGAGCCTTCATCACCAAACGGGCCTGCTTGGCCGGACGGGTCGCCAAATGCGCCAGCCAATCCTGCCATGCCGCCCATTGAGCGACCGTTGGCATCGCCTCGCTCGATTCCGAAGCTAGGGCCAACCCCACGCACTCCAGATGGTCCAGCCAGGCCAGATCATCCTCATGCACGGCGGGCGGAGGCGGCAAGGCCAAGAGATTGGTCTTTTGCGATGCAGTCGTCTTGGAAGATTTCGCCATCGCCTTGCGCGACAACCGTTGGGACTTGGATATGCGCCCAGTTTTCGCCTTAGTCATGCCAACACCGCCTATCTTAGAATGACCCAATCGGTCGAACACCTGCAGACGCGCCGGCATCCGATTCTTGGGATATGGTTAACACGCTTGGTTATTCATACGTCAGAAAGCTTAAAAAATCTTCAAGTTCACACATACAGAATGGTTGACTGGCATCAAGGCAGATATCTCGAAAGCAGAATAGGAGGCTTGGTGGCATATTCGAGTATCGTCAGAACTCCTGCCTGGATAGAGGCCACGCATATGTCAGCATGATCTCAGACATCCAGATCAGCACTGGCTGCATGTTCATGGCGATTTATACGCCAGCTGCTAAGCTACCGGTTGAGAAATAGAGCAGCAACCCCTGGAAGTTCCTTACCTTCAAGCCATTCCAAAAAAGCACCACCAGCAGTAGAGACATAGGTCAGTGCGTTCTTGGCAACACCCGCCTTCGCCAAAGCTGCCACTGTGTCACCACCACCAGCCACACTCAGCAATTTCTTCGTCTTGGTCCGTTCGGCAACGTTCTTGGCTATAGATGTCGTGGCTGTATCGAATGGAGATACCTCAAAAGCACCCAATGGACCATTCCATAACAAAGTCGGGCAGTCATCCAATGCCTTCATAATCGCCTTGATACTGCCAGGACCAATATCCAACACCATCTGGTCCGCCGGAATGGCGTTGATAGGAACCGTCTGCACCTTTTGTCCTGCTTCTAGCTTTTCGGCCACCACGGCATCGCCGGGCAGATAAATCTGGCAGCCAACCTCTTTGGCCCTCTTTTGTATCTCGCGAGCTTGGCCGAGCATGTCGTGCTCGCACAGCGAGCGTCCGATATTCACCCCATTCGCGGCCAGGAACGTATTGGCCATGCCGCCCCCAAGTACAAGAATATCGACCCGGCTTACCAAATTGTTCAGCAAAGCCAGTTTGGTGGATATCTTCGATCCACCGCAGATCGCCATCACAGGATGCTGTGCCTCACCCAAGGTCTTTTCGAGAGCCTCAAGCTCGGCCTGCATCAAACGCCCCGCCATGGTCGGCAAGTGATGGGCAAGACCTTCGGTGGACGCATGGGCACGATGCGCCGCCGAAAAGGCATCATTGACATACAACTGCCCCAAGGCCGCCAATTGCGCCGCGAATGTTGGATCGTTCTGCTCTTCTTCGGGATAGAAACGGGTGTTCTCTAGCAACAAAATCTGACCGGGAGTCATGTCCGATATGGCATGAAGGACCGTAGGACCAATGCAATCTACAACAAAGCCAACGGGCTGCCCCAGAACGCCTTCCAAAGCGTTGCCCACAGGCCCAAGAGATTGAGATTCATCTCGTCCATTCTTAGGCCGCCCGAAATGGGATAGGATGACCACCTTCGCGCCTTTACTAGATAGCTCGTACAATGTCGGAGCAAAACGCTCAATGCGCGTCATGTCGGTGATCACGCCGTTTTGCATCGGCACGTTCAGATCCGCGCGCACCAGCACCACTTTCCGGAAGACATCGTAGTCATCCAGAGTTTGAAACCGCTTTTTCTTCATTGATGCCCCGGAGGTTGCCCGGCACCATAATCCACCCAATACTGACGCCCCGTCTGGCGCACAGCCGGTCGATAATTACCGGCTATCCAAAGCCGGATCGACCGCAATGACGCATTAAAGGTCAAGCCGCGCCATTCAAGAATCCAAAAGAAAAGGATCATAAATACAGTTAAAACAACGGTATACGTTCGAAAATGAACCAAACAAATGAACACAAAAAGCGCTACACGGACATCCAGAAACAGGAACCTCATGGGCTTCATTGCGTTTCGCCAATGTTCTTCCATCCAGGATTCCCCTCCCCTTTCATGCGTGTGGCATCAGTTTAATCGACAAAATTTAATGTTTTTCGTACGAAATGCAACACGCGCCCCCACATCACAAGAAAGTTTACATTAGACAATGTCCTTGCCCGTAGCAGTGTCCTCGCCAGGAACAAATCCCTTAGAGAGTAACAGATACTGACGTCGATCGATCACGCCATCATTAAAAAGAAAATTGGCCGATTGCTGCATGCTACGTCCACGTTCAGGTAACAAGCGTTGAATCTCAAAGGTCCATTTTTCCAAAGGCGTTGACAGCAAATGTTCGCGCGAGTCTTCGTCAAAGCCCATATATTCCCGCACACCCACACGACCTTTACCATCTTTGCGAGGAACCAACGCCTGAGTAACCACCAGACGCAAGGTTTCCATCATGGCAAAGGAACGCTCAACCCGCTCTTCCGGTTCGAACACGCTGACCATACGGCGGATCGTCGCCGCTACGCCGATTGTATGAACCGTGGTGTAGACGCAATGACCAGTTTGTGCGGCCTCAATGGCCGCCGACACTGTCTCACGATCACGCGCTTCACCCACCAGAATAATATTTGGCTTGCGCCGCAGAGCATTGCGCACACCTGCGGCGAAATCAGGCAAATGGCGAGGAATCTCACTTTGCGCAACAACGCTATGCTCACCCACAACGGCGTCATAGACGTATTCGATCGGTGCTTCGTAGGTCAGCAACTTGCCGCAGCCTTGCGGACGCTCGATCAGCATACGGCACCCAGCGGCCAGCAATGTCGTTTTACCGCTACCGGTAGGGCCTGTCACGAGAACCAACCCCTGGCGCGGGGCCCATTTGTCAATAATCTCACTTTCAATTCCAAGCTCGGCCATACTGGGCGGGATATTGGGCAAAATGCGCAAAGTCAGCTGAATAGAATCGCGCCCACGGCTGAGAATAGCAGTGATGTTGACACGAAAGCGGATATGCGTGTTGCGTTCGGGACGGACCTCATAGGATAAATCCAAATCACGTCCCGCGGCCAGCTTAGCCAAAGCATCCGCGCCATAGATGCGCGTAACGACCGCCGCGAGATCGGCCGAATCCAAGCGCCGCTGCGTCACCGGATAGACGATGCCGTTGATTTCTAGCCAGATTGGTTGATCGGTCTGGATGGTGACATCCGACGCCTTTTGCAGATAGCTCCACAAAAGCAGATCATCGATATTTTCTTCGCGAAAGCGCAAAGGCTCTTCAGGCCATGTACCGACAAGACTAGCCGTGCCCTTGAGAGGCGCGGGAGCAGGCGGCGCACCACCGGCACCAGGAATTAGCGCTGAGCCGGTGTCCATTGTTCGCTATGCGCTGTCAGTTGAGGATTCGATGTGATCTTGACAGCACGATCACCGATGCGCAGCTCCCTACCGCCGCCAGTGACGCCACGGTCATTCTGCGCCGCGTAAGTCGGCGTCACGATACCTTGTGCCAACAGTTGGCGATAGCGCACCATGCCAACAAAATCCGCCGTCAGACGATCCAAATCGGCCTGGAAGATGTCATCGGCCTGACGGACTCCTTCCTCCCAGCCCTTAGCCACCCATTCCTGCCAACGGATACGCTCGATCTCATCGCGAGGGAACAACACCTCGGGCGGTGGCTCCACCACGCCCCAATCGCGTTCCAGGTAATGACGCCAATCGCGCCCGGCCGTCACAATGCGTGCCGTGCGGCCAATACGATAGACTCGATCAGCCACGGCGGCATCCTGCCCACCGCTCCCCACAATCACGGCACGCTCGGCCTCGGAAATCACGGGCGGCTCGATCAGCAATCCCGAAGGAGCAGAGATCAACAGACGCTTAAAATCATATGTCCGCACCAATGTGGACTCATGCTCGGCCAAGCGACGCTGAATCTCGAATGTCCGCCACGCCAAACCACCGCGAGCCCCGTAAGATAAAGCAGCCTCACGGATGGCCTCACCACGGATCTGCAAGCCACTGGTCGGAACCAAATCCGATCTTTGGCTGAATTCCTTGGCCTGCAATTCCACCAAAGGCGGCGGCGGCGGTGCCGGCTCACGCACGACATCTTCTGCCTTGGCGACAGACAAGCCGCCAACCCAGGCCAGAAAGGCCCCTATCAAGAGGGCGTTACAAAAGGCCTTCAACCGGTGCATACCGAATCTCCACACGACGTGTCTGACCATCGACAACCATCTCGGCCCGACGGCCAATCTGCAGACCGATGTCCTGCAGCACTTGAATTATAGGACGCTCGAATACGTCAAGAGCCACGGTGATGGGCACGGGCGGAGGCGCACCCGTCTTATCAAAGGTATAACCCGCCTTCTCAGCCAATTGCTGGGCCACCTGCTCGACAGGACCGGTCCAAGTCAGAGTGACCGGTTGCAACATCTGCTGCGGCACGCCGACGAAATTAGGCGGCGGCGGCATCGGCGTGCGCACCTGATCAATACGCGAGATGTTATCCAGCGCATTGGCGGCGCGCTCGGCAGCCTTAGCCAAACGCAAAGTCACAGGATCGGTAGGTGACACAAGCGGCACGACTGGCCTTGCATCTTCGGCGCAACCGACCACAGCCAGCAAAGCTCCGAAAAGCACTAGAGAACGTCGGCTTGCCGACAGGATCGTGGAGGGCATTGATACACTCATGACTAGACAGCAGCCTCTTACAGATAGCGCCGAACAAAGGAATCGATCAAACCGAATCCCCTGGTCGGGATGGTAACGCGCGCCGCAAGATGCGGCAAGAACCGATTCGCATGCTCACTTAGTTATTTTTCATGTAGTGCCAACAAAACCCTGCCAAAACTAGACTAGGTAACATCATGATCATCCCAGCTACAGGCCTCCCGTCAAAAATCATGAACTTCACGGCCAGAACGATCATGACACCCGAAGCCAAACCATAGATCATGGCCGCAGGCGTGGATTGCATCTGTTTGGCATGACCATGCACGGCCCGAGTTAAACTGGAAGCAACGTCCAGCGCCTGCGAAGCAGAGGGTTTGCGGGTTGGCAAAGCATTGCTTTTGCGTTGAGCAATCTCGTGACCGCCCGAGTTTTCATCCTCACTCATGCCTACGCCTCTTACTTGATGTCCAACATGGCCGATAGATCACCCTTAGGAGAATGATCGTTAAGGAGCCGCAGGCGGCAGATCAGCGATAAGCGTACTGACGCTCTTGGGTTTCCCTTCGACAATCTTCACCTGGTTGTCGCGTCCGCGATAGATCAGGTAAGGAGTCCGGGTAATTCCCCAACGCACGATCAATTCGTGATTCGCGTGGATAGCGGCGATCATATCTGGGCTGGCCATACCTTCGAGGCCACTGCTGTCACCCTTGGTGTGTTTATTCCAAGCCTCACCCGGCTTGGGCGAAGCCAACAGGCCAGCAGCCAGTTTATCATGCTCGGCATTGTCATTGCCCGTCGGCACCAAGCGCAACCGCAACCGGCCCGCCGCTACATCGTCATACAGATCGCGCCATGTCTGCTTGCAATGCGAGCACTGCGGATCCATCACCATCACCACTTCCGGCGATCCAGGCTTGCCAATGCTGACGCCCTGGGCCTTGGTGGCAAATTCGCTCAACAACTGCTCGCCCGGAGAAAGCTGTTTGTTGTCCGGCGGAGTCAGCAACGATTCTTGCGGCATAACGGGCGCGCGACTGGCGGACTCGATCCAATTGCCCGAAGCCGGAGCCTGGACCGAACTCGACGCGGTGGAAGGCGGCGTAGCCATCGGCGGATTGAAAGCAGGAGATGCCGGCGGCGTTGAACCCGATTGCGGGTTATTGCCTTGCATCAGCTTGCGCACGTCTTCTTCAGACGCGCTTAATTGCGCCAATTGTTGACTGGTGATGTTGGCACCGTCGCTGGACATCAGCATACCAAACATAATGCCCATGCCATCGGCCGTGGTGTAGGCGATTTGAATCTTGCCTTCCTGGACAATGAACCAGCCATCCAATCCATAGCGGCGGCCCATGTAATAGACCTTGCCGCCGAATTTCATGATGGTCTGAAAAGGCAGATAACGCGAAGGGTCAGGACGGACAGACGGCTGCGCCTCTGTCTGCTGGGCCACAGGGGCCTGTGCGGACAAGCCGGGCATTCCAGGAGCTTGGATTGGGGTACCTTCCGCAGGTGCCGCCATAGAGGTCACCGGGACCACCATAAGACTGGCGCACAAACAAAACCGCCAGCCACTCAACAAAGCCGTCATGCGAACAACCTCCCCCTCATGGACACGCGAATCTCACGAGCGGGAGGTTAGCACGTCAAAACCCTTAAAGCTATCTTTGGGCCACGCGCCGTTCTCGTCCCGCACCCTGTCCGTGATCGATCAGGCCATGGCGCTCCATGGCCGATATCACCTTGCGGGCATAGCGCTGCCCCAGCGCGGGCGTGGCCGAATGATAACGGGCGATACCACCCGCCAAATCACCAGCTTCGCCAATTTTCTGTTTTAATATCCAAGCGGAAACCTTCATGTTCACACAGACATTGTCGCGCACCATGACACGCGCCTTGCGGGCATCAATACCCCAATAACGCGCCAGTTGCGGCATCCACATGGTGTTGACCTGCATCGGTCCCAGATCAAAGCTGCCATTAATGTTCGGGCCAGACTCAGCCCCCACGCGGCCGCGCTCGACATGCAAAATGCCGATCATCACGGCGGGAGGCACTTGGTAGGTATTGGCTGCCGCCAAAAGACAAGCCGCAATGACATGTGGAGATGCAAGCATGATTTTCCTAACTTCCGTTGCGCCGATGGCCAAAGCGCGACGCGCAACGGCCTATATCATTCTCTAACAAGCCTTGCAAAGTCGTTAGCGTCAAGAATGTTTCATCAACAGGTCCCGATTACGACAGATCCTGTGCATCTAAGGTTGCAGTCTCGGGGATTTCTAGATAGGCGGCCAAAGTCGCCAACATACTGACTCGCTGATCAAATGCCTGCCAGACACGATCCATCGGCATCACGCCCTTGTTTTTCTGGATCAATGCGTCGCGCTCGGTCGGATCCAGATACAATAAACGATCCGCCTCGGCATAATGCGCGTCCGAATAGAGCTGGCACAAGGCACGCACGACATTCCATGTCAGAATGCGCCAGTCCTCCGCCGAAAGCCCACGCGGGGCCAGGGCGCGCGTCACCTGGTCGCCCATCTTAAAGATGCGGGCAGTGACATCCGACAGCAAAGCATGTTCGGGACGACCATAAGAGTACTGGGCCACGGCACCGACAACAGGGGCCAGGGCGTCAATCAACCGGGCGCGAAAGGTTGCCGCCGTATTGGGCAGACAATCGGTCACGGCACTACCCAACACCGCCAATGTGCGCGGCGATTCCAACAAGGCCGCCAAAGTACCTTCAATTTCTTGCTGTTCGGGGACGCGCCCACTGACGCGATACAATGCCGCGACGCATGAACTGGCCGCTCCCGCCATGGCCCAACGCACCGAGTCGGGGACCGGATCGGTGGCGCCATGACGCGCCAAACTCGATTCAGTCGCACGGACAACATGTTCAAGAAGCTCAACAAAGACAGAAGCTTCCGTTGTCGCGCCCTCTGACTCCCCTCCACTGCCCATAGCCTTGACCTCGCACGCCGCAGACATCAGAGGCAAGGCAACTTGACGAATGGCAACTGCCAAGGCGCTCCATGAAAGCGAGGCAGGATCGGCAGGTAAGGACAAAGCAGGCGCGGACATGGACGATTCTCTAACCACTCAAAGTCACGACATCGATCACACGATACACACCACACATAAATTGGCAAGACATGGCATGTCTTCCGGGTAAGAAAGTTTCTAAGAAAAGGATTCACGCGGCATAGAACCATGCCACGAAAGCGACATTCTTATGTCGATATGACTATTGCCTACCTTAGGATCATCGTTCCAAACAGTTTATCAGAGCAAGCCCCGTTTCCATGGGCAGCAAGTTAAAAGCCATCATCGAGGCGAAAAAGCCAGGTACCTATCGGCAGCTTATGGACGCCGACCCCACCCCACGAAAGACTTATATGCCTTGGCTGGCGGGGCTTTTTCTGCATCAGGGGCTGTTGTTGGAGGATATGCCCAAGACCAGCGCCTATCTGCCTGTCTTTCATCGACACAAAAACAATATTCCCAACACGCAGAAGGCAAGCCCAGAAGGATGATCGGCTCCTATACCGCTAAAGCAAGCGGCTAAACCGCGCGGATTTGCTCGAAGAACTTCTGGATGCTGTCTTGCAGACTGCGAGACTGATCCAGAAAATTCTGCAAGGACTCGCGCGTCTCATTCGTGGCTGACAGTGTGTCCGAAGCGTTGTGGCTGACAATGTCCACATCGTCGCTGACCATGCGTGTGCGGTCCAGGGCCTGTTGAATGTTCCGGGCTATTTCCTGCGTCGCCGCCGTTTGCTGGGTCACAGCCGAGGCGATCGAGGCGATGATATCCGATATCTGGCTGATATCGCCAGAAACCTCGCTGATTTCCGTAACCGCCTGCGACGTCGCTTTTTGCATGGATGCCACCACCGCGCCGATGGCTTCGGTTTCCTTGGCCGTCTGTTTGGCCAAGGTCTTGACCTCATTGGCGACCACCTGGAACCCACTGCCCGCCGCCCCTGCCCGTGCCGCCTCGATGGCAGCGTTCAGCGCCAGCATGTTGGTCTGGCTGGCAATGCTGCGGATCAAGCCAATGATGTTGTCGATATTGGCCGCCGCGTCGCTAAGGGTACGCACCGTATTTTGAATGACATGGGTCTTGCCGACCGAGGTTGTGGCCAAAGACGTGGAATCGGCTACCTGCTTGTTGATCTCACGAATGGAGGCCGACAGCTCTTCGGCCGCCGCCGCCACGGTCTGCACATTCCCCGAGGCCTCCTGCGCCGAATGCGCCGCCTCCGAAGAACGTGAGGATGTCTCGCTGGCCAGGCTGGATACCTGCTGGGTCGCGCCGCTGACCTTATCAGCGGCTTGATCGACGGTTTGCATAATCCCGCCCACGATGTGATCAAAGTTGCCTAGGATTTCTTCAACCTTGCTCGACCGCTTTTCGCGCGCCTCGATCTCGGCGAACTGATAGACGGAAATGGATAAGTCCATATCCAGGAACACAGCGCGGGTGATGGCCCCAGATATGTCGCGGCGTCGTTCTTCGTTGGATTCGACCGCGCTAAGCGCCGCTAACAACCGTTCCAAAACCAGACTATAGCCGCCAATATACCAGCGCGGCTCTAGGCCGATACGCTGATGAGCCTGGCCGATGCGCGTGACGCGATCCATAAAGGCATCGTCGAACTGGGCAGAGAACAAAGCGCGCCAATGCTGGCTTTGCGCGCCGATCAAACGCTTCACATTGTCAGGTCCGCCCAGCATCTTGGACAAGGCGTCGAACCCCATCAGATGACGATAAAACTCCTCAAGAATGCCCTGGATTTTCGGTTCCAATTTGGGCCATGTCTCGCGTAATTGGGACGTGGCCTTGTCATCCAGGCGCATAAATCTGAGACGTGTCGGTCTGTCAAAGTTGAAATTTGCCATGTCCGTTCCCTGTGCAAGCGTGGCGGGATGAGCTTCGCCAGAAACTACACAGCAAGCGACTTAATATTGCGTTAATCTAAGGCAGCGATGGGCCGCCTAAGCTAACAAGTTAAGATCAAAATCCCTGGCCAGTTCCGTGCGCGTTGCTTCTGGAATAACGGCACTATGCGCATAAGCCGGGTGGCTAATGGTCAGAATGATGCTTTGCCCTGGCTGGCAAAATGCCGCGATTTGTTCCTTATCGAACACAAAATGCAGGAACTGGACAGATGAGGCTTTGCCATCCGCCGTGGTGCGATCCACATCGTCCTCGGGGACTGCGCGAACAGACAAGCCATTTACCGTGAAACTGACCGTCTCTTCGACACCACCCAATTTGGCCAAAAGCTCATGCCGCTTTGTGGCGTTTTCGATCTCGAACATTAAGGTAGCAACCAGCTCGTTGCCTTTGGGAATGAGCGGGTTATAGGCGGCCAATTCATCGGCCAGCTGTTCGTTTCCACCCCTCTCAATGAAAAGCATTTCATGGACTTGCAGCCACATTGTGTCGTAGTTCTCGAAGTAGAATGCGGCGCATGGCCCCACCTCCACACGGCGCAACCGCTTCATCGGCTGGATGGCGCGTTTACGTTCGGCACGCTCCCGTTCATAAACGTCCATTGACAGGATATCTGCCGTGGTCAAGGCATGCTTGGACATAAAGCTCTCCAGATCAAGGGGCAGGCCCATATCTTACACATGGGCTTATTTCTAAGTAGGACGTGGCCCCGCAAAATCAAGGCTGTGTCGGCGCTTTCTGCCCTGCTTTGGGGGCAGGCTGCAGGTAAACCGTCAGACTGCGGATGATGCTGTCACTTAGGTCAGTTAACCCACGTTGCCATGCATCGTCGCGCGAAACCTGCGTTGCATAGGGTGCCATAAGGATATTGTGTCGCACAACACTACGATCCGCCCAACGTGCCACCTGGCGGCCCTCGATCGCATCGGTCAACACGCAAGATGCGTGGATCGTTAGCTGACGCCCTGTGGCGGTGGCGTCTTTACGCAACCCCAGATCGCCTTCGCCGCTTGTCAAAGTTACATCCAGACGATAGCGCGGCTTTGACGGGACGCCCTCGGCGTGAATTCTGTCAGTCAGCATGTTGCGCAACATCTGGCCGTTGCGGTCCGGGATGGTGCCGATCCAAACCTCGTTCAGCCTTTCCCCACCCGACACAGGCCCGCCAAGTCCCCCATAAACGGGACGAAAGCCACAGCCAACCAGGGCCAGGCAGCCCAAGGCTAGGACAAAAGACAAGACCGTCAGGCGCATGGGCACCCCCATCTTGGGCATCAGACCTTTTCGACCTGGCCGTATTCCAGATCCACGGGCGTGGAGCGACCAAAGATTGACACCGAAACCTTCAAGCGCGATTTCGACTCATCGACTTCTTCGACAGTGCCATTAAAGGAAGCGAACGGTCCATCGCATACGCGAACCTGCTCGCCAATCTCAAAGGTCACCGAAGGCCGTGGATTCGAAACGCCCTCTTCCATCTGGTTCAAGATGCGCTGAGCCTCGGCCTCGCTGATCGGCGAAGGACGATTGCCGCCGCCCAGAAAGCCCGACACGCGCGGCACATTGCGCACCAGATTCCATGTCTCGTCCGTCAGCTCCATCTTGACCAGCACATAGCCGGGATAGAACTTACGTTCCGACTTGATCTTAGCGCCACGCCGAATCTCGACCACCTCTTCGGAAGGCACCACGACCTCGACGATCATATCGTTCAAGGCCTTGGTCTCGGCCTGTTTGCGGATTTCCGCCGCGACCTTCTTCTCAAAGCCGGAATAGGCGTGAATCACGTACCAACGCGGCCCGCTCGCCCGGGGGGAAGCGGCCTTCGCCGCTGGAGTCTCACTCATGGTTTGCATCCTCCTACGAACCCAGGCTTAGGACATGCTTGACGACCCAGGCCAAGACCTGATCGACAAACAAAAAAAACAGCGCGGCCAGCACCGTCATGATGAAGACCAATAGAGTGGTCGTCCAGGTTTCACGACGAGTCGGCCAAGTGACCTTGCCGATCTCCCTTCGCACTTCCTGACTGAACTGCACTACGTTTTTAATCATCAGCGTTCAACCTTTGTCCTTCGATCAACGACTCGCCCGTGCGGGGAATCCCATACTGGATAACCATGGCACTGGCAGGAGTGGAGGGGATCGAACCCCCAACCCCCGGTTTTGGAGACCGGTGCTCTACCAATTGAGCTACACTCCTGCATGTGCCTATCCGCACCCGGACACGCGCCATGTGCCCCTACCTAGCGGCGGGGCATCTTAGAACGATGGCACGGCCAATTCCATAGCAAATATTGTTTGCTATGACCATCAGCATCGAAGCAAGGCCAGCACCTTAAACCAGAAAGGCGTAACACCAGACAATGTGCCGATAAAATCGGCCTATTGCGTTCCATGAGACGCCCAAACAGAAAAATCCCCGTCGAGCATTGTTTTCCGGGCATTCTTGCGGCAATATGCGTATCGCCTCGAATCGATCTTTGGCATAGATGCCACATCGTTCGCAGGCAACGGGAAAGCCGTCGTTCCAGGGAGAGTGCGTTGTCTTACGGCCAGATTATAGTTCGTTGTTTCGGCCTGTCCGGAAAGGATGCGTTACGGCGCGTTCGTTTTGGGCGTTGCGGTTTAGCCGCACTGGCGCTGTTTTCCCTGTCACCATGGGTAGCTCATGCTCAATCTGGTCAGGTGGTCATTCAGTCCAAGAACACAACGGCCAACACAGCTCCTAGTGTGGAGACATATAACCCGGAACGCAGGATACTTCCTCGTGAATGGCCGGGAGCCAACGAGCTGTCACCCGAGGCCATGTTGGGACATAATTCTAAGGCTAAAAAGGCCTCCAATCAGGGTATTCCGTCCCCCGTCAATTTGCTAAGGAACCCCGCAGCGCCTGCTGCCGTGCCTTCATCATCTATATCTATGCCCAGCGGCTACCGATCCCCCGAGACGCGCAGCTTAGTCGTCACGCGTCCGACATCGCAGTCCAGCATCGCTATTCCTACGGCACCTGAAGCTGCAGCCCAGGTACCTATGGGGGTTGATCGACCTGCCGCCACGCCCATCGCCCAGCCGATTGATTCCCGAGATCCCTTGGTTCTTGCCCGGCATAGACAAGATTCTTCGTCTGTACAGCCTTCTACCAAGCTCGACTCGCGCAGTTTGGATCAGGCCTTTCATAAAGCCATGGCGGCAACTAAGTCCGATTCCGTTGTGGCGGAACCTACACTTACACCCGCAGTCGCTCCATCTTTGAATCCTGTGGCATCCGCTGTGCCCAACAAGCCCCTAGAACCAGAATCGCCTAAGCCGATCCAGCCCTTGGAACCTCAGCTTGAGAATGCGGCACCCTTACCCACAGCCAAAACGGCTGATGCCAAGCCATCTGACCCAGCAATACAGTCAGCACCAGCCCAGCAGAGCATTGTGACACCGCCTGCGCCGCCACCTGTGGTGGCCTCGACCCCAGTTACACCCAAGGAAGCGACACCGGCTGTCGCTCCTGCTGTTCCTGAACTGCCGAGCAAGACGGATACGGCAGATCGTCCTGCCCAGATCGGACGCGGGTTGGATTTGCCTGTTGCGCCTTTAGCCACAGCTTTGATGAACGAGCCGCAGGTTTTGTCACCGCAAACAGCGGATGAGCCGGTACCCACGCCGCATTCGCGCAAACTGTTCACGCGTGGCGAGGGATCTGCGGCGGAGCCCGTTCCCACTTCGACCGAACCTGCTATGCGCGCCGCCCCCACTTTACCTGTGTCTAAAGAGACTGCCCCCGCAGCCGTCAAGGAATCTGCGGCGGAGAAGCCCGCGAATGATCCTAAACCCAACCAACAACAGGCAGACCGTTCAAATCCCGCAACACCACCGCCGGCGTCTCAGGTCGTTGCTGATGCCCCCTTGCCGTCCACACAACCTGATGCTCAACCGCAATTGGCACAGGAAGAACCGGCTACTAAGGCTGATGAATCACCGACTGCGGCCACAGCTGCCGCACCCGAGCCAAATGGACAAAAATTGCGGATACCTCGTCTGCCCAAGACAGCCGCGCCTGAGGCCAACATTCCCGATCAGGACAAGATGTTGGCCGCGCCCAATCCCAGTCTGCCGCCACCTCCTGTGCGAGACCTGGCCAAGCCCATCCCGCCTGTGCGCATGATATTAAACAAGAGCGGCGCATCACCCGTGCCATATAGCCCAGCCAGCCCTCAAAACAGCGTTATGCCAAATATTCAACCGACTGTGCCTCAGGCTAAGCCGGTGGCTCCACCGCAACCAAAACCACCCGCGATCGCGCCTAGCGCTCCTGCGCCTGCTACAGTGCCAACGGTCAAGCCTGAAACGCCGCTGGCACCGGCAAAAAGCACGGATAGCACCAGCATGGCGGAAAAACCCATGCAGCGTGTGCGTTTATCCTTCACGCCGGGGTCCGACAATCTTGGGGCAAACGGGGAAGATTCCTTGCGCGTCCTGTTGCGTTCGATGGAAGCCAACCAGTCCGCGCGTTTGACCATCACCGCCTATTCTTCTCCTGTGGGAGGCACCACTCAAGGTGCGCGCCGCCTGGCATTGTCACGGGGCTTGGCGGTTCGAGCCTTCCTGTTGAAATCCGGCATTTCCAGTGAGCGTATGGACATCCGCGCTCTGGGCACGCCGGTGGACAATTCGGATAAGGACGCGGACCGCGTCGAAGTCACCACATCGGGCTGACCGTCACCATTCAGCCTGCAGGGCGTGGGCGGTTATAGGATCTTGCGCACCCAACCGATGTCGTAAGGCACGCGAAGGTCGTCGGCTAACCTGTATTCGACAAGAGGCGCGCGGCTGAGGATTTTAGGAATCCAAGCGGCACCAAATCCATGCACGGCAAGGGAGACCAAAGCTTCGGCGGAGGGACTTTCGCACGGGGCGGACGATACCAAAGCGATGCCGCGCAGACCGAGCATAGCTTCTATCCATTGGCCATAGACAGTGCCGGGCGTGTAGCGCATCACCGGACCTTGCAATTTTCCTGCACGCATCTTGATGGTTTGACGTAAATCCGGAACGCCCATCAAGGCCAACACGTCATGCCCCACCACGTCCACCTGAAAGGCCGCCAAATCATCATCATGACTTGGCACTACGGGCAGCAAGAGGGAATCAGCCCGCCCCGCCTTTAATGCCTCGATACAGCCTGTGACCGAAGAAACAATTAGGGTCAGCGATGTGGATTGCCTCGTGCGCAACCAATCGGGCGCGAATCCCATAGCCAGTGTGTTGGTGGTGTAGATGCGGGTGGCGCATTCGTAATGGCTAGCCAAAGTCCCCAACACGCGGCGCGAATCCATCATGTCTTCGCGCAGACGGCGCGCGCGGGCCAGGAATTCTTGCCCCTCGGGAGTCATCTGCACGGGCCGCGTATGACGCACAAACAAACGGCATTTCAACCATTCCTCAAGCCGCATCACACGGCGGCTATAGGCGGATTGCGTTGTGCAACGCAAGGCAGCCGCCCGCGTGAAATTGCGGGTTTGCTCTAATGCCAGGAAATCTTCCAGCCACGCCAGCTCCATGATGCATAAAATGCATCATTGGATGAGTAATGACAATTGGAAATTTTAGATAATACGTAGGAAAAGAGCCTTCAGATTCATTACATGGAAAGATACAGAAATATGATGATGAACAATGTGCATCTAACTCCCGTGACATACCGAGACCAACCCGCCCTAGCGGAACTATTCGCCAAGGCGCGGCTGGCCGAAGATGAAGCCCTGATCCCGGGCTATATCACGCAGGCTATGGCCGAAGGCTATTTCGACAAGGCCATCACAAAATTTTTAGCCGGGCACTATGAGCCTTCCTGCATGATGAAGGCTCAAGAAGGCTGTCAGCTTGTCGGTTTTTTCATGGTGGGACGCGCAGACGATTATCCCGAGATCCGCACAAACTTGCCCGCAGCCATCTGTGGCGAGCTGCATTGGCTGTATCCCGACCCCACAAAAAAGCGCCAAGGCATCGGCCGCCAGCTTTTCGCCCGGGCAGCGACCGAGCTTTGTCGCCTGGGGTATAACGGCATGGTCATCAATGCCTTGCGCGACAAGCCGGGAACACAGGCCTTCTATACGGCCATGGGCGCGCATGTCATGGCCGAGCGAACCGAATACAACACCCGCAACGGCATCACTTTTGTGGTGCCCTGTCGGTTATTGGGAATGAATGTTGAGCCGGTGATGGCGGCATCGAGATGTCACGCCCCTATCCCATTTATTCCGTCCTACTCGGTTGCCTGAAAGGATCCCCCATGACCATAGAAATCCTACGTTTCGCAGCGATACAGCCTGGCCCTCATATGGTGGTGCTGGGGGCCGTCCATGGCAACGAGACCTGCGGCACGGCGGCCATCCGCACCATCGTGGACAGCTTGATCCGTAAGGACATCACCCTTGCACGCGGCGCGGTGACCTTCGTGCCGGTGGCCAATCCCTTGGCTTATGAGAGGGGCGTGCGATATATCGACCGTAATCTCAATCGCGACCTGCGCCGCCGCGCACGGCCTGTTCTGTACGAGGATTACTTGGGGAATATCCTGTGTCCGGTGCTGGAATCATGCGATTTCCTATTGGATTTGCACTCCTATCACTCGAAAGGGCCGGCCTTTCTCTTTGCCGGTCCGCCATCCCAGCGAGAAGACGCCTATCGAGCGGCCCTTGGACAAGAGACCGAAATTTATGGTTGGAGCGATGCCTATGCCCGTTTGCTGGGTAAGGTGGCCGAGACTGATGACCGCACATCTATCGGCACCACGGAATATGCGCGTCAATATGGGGCAACCGCCGTCACTTTGGAATGCGGCTGGCACAAAGACCCCGCATCTGTACAAGTCGCCATGACCGCCATCTTGCGCGCTATGTCTCACGCTGGCCTGCTGTCGTCAGTAAGAAAGGTCCCGCCCCGTCCTGCCCGGCTGCGCATCAGACTGGAACATGTCTATTGGCGCACAGATGGCGGCGAACTGGCGAAGGACTGGAAACACGCTGATTCCGTCAAAGCAGGAGACATATTAGCCATCCGTGCCGACGGAACTCCCGTCACAGCCCAGCAAGACGGTTACATCCTTCTCCCTCGGCACGATTGTCCGCTGGGCGAGGAATGGTTCTATGTGGGAACCCGGCAGCCGGCACATATCTCGGCAAGAGAGGCTTACGCCGCCTCGGCCTGACGGCGGTCTTTTTGCATGCCGGGAAAGACATCGTTAAAATCGCGGAAGAGGTCTTTATAGGTCTCGGGGAAGCGATAAAGCTTTTTCGTCGCGCCCTCGGGACGCACATCATAGGTCTGCACATCCTGCCAGCCACCCGGAGCCGGGAAGGCGTAATAGGGGTATTCGGTGGGGACGTTCTCGGCCAAGACCACATTGATCTTTTGGCCCAAGGAACGCGCGGCGGCGATGCGGTGCATGCCGTCATTGATCAGCCAGATTTTCTGGCCGTCTGCCTCAATCGACTCTTCCACGATGGGCGGCGTCATGGGAATGGGGCCTTCCTCTTCGCCGTCGCGTTCGATCCAGAACATGACGGCGCCTTCCAAGGCAAACACGTCTAAGCCCTGTTGCGCGAACAGGCGTTGCATGGCCATGGCATTGTCCAAATCCCGCTTCCACAGATAACGCTGAGCAGGAACCAGGCGATCCGTATCGACCTGCTGGATCAATGAAAGCCGCGCCTTTTCGTAGATCAGCTTCTGTCCATGTCCGCGCAAACGAGTCTGGGCCAAACGGTCCAGCGTTTCTTCCGCAGACATCATCTCCCAGCGCAGCAATTTCATGGTCGTCTCCTTTAGGATAGCGACAAGATATCAAGGCACCGTTTCACGTCAAGCTTAGTGATCGAATCGATGGTAAGGCTTGGTTTGGGTGCAGTTCCTGCTGACACCGCATTGACAAAGGCGGCTTCTTTATCGGCCCGATGCAACAGCCAAATCGTCTTCCAGCCTAAATTGATGGCCGGTCGGATATCGCTGTCATAGGAATCGCCAATCATTAGGCATGACGAAGGCTCACATCCCGCCGCGCGTGCGGCGTCTTGAAAAATACTGGGATCCGGCTTTTCACGCCCCAGCAGATAGGACATAAAGCGGTATTCGCTTTCAGCCAAATCACCAAACAGTCGATCAAAACTTTGGGCATAAGGAAACCAGATCGTCGAGATGAACCCCACGCGCATCCCGGCATTCCTAAAGTCCTGCAACAATTCCCTCGCGCCGGGTATAGGCTGGACATCATCCCCCGCTTGAGATTTCCAAACATGCTCGGAAGCTTCCAAGGCGGCGGGCAAGGGCACCACATAACGATCGGCCAGAAATTGCGCCAGAGCCTCGTAAGATAGTAACGGAGTCACCATCATCTGATGACGCAGGTCTTTTTGGGCAGCAGCGCTCAAACCTAGCTTCTCGGCCAAAGGATTAGAAGGCGCGGCAGAAATAGGCCCTTGCATCAGCGTCATGCCGATATCAAAGAAGATCATAGGCGGGGTGGTCACGATTCAGCCTGCCCTTTTTTCAGCCTCTGTTCCATGATCGCCAATTGCCGCCCGACATACAGCGCATGGCCGATATCTGAAATGGCGTTATCGCGGGATATTTGATTCTCCACCGACTCCGCCGTCTTCCCGCGATAGCGTTGCAGCGTCTCGCCGCCCATTTTGAGATCCACGACGATCTCGCTCGTCTCGTTGTCCGTCGTAAAGGTAAAATATCCGTTGGGATCTTCGCGCAGGATACGTTTGCCGGTTTCGCGGTCAAGTTCCAGATCATCGATCTTATTGGCCAGTATCTGTTGCGCCACGGCAAAGCGGTCTTGGGAGTCGGGATCAATGGAAATGGATTGGCTGACCACGGTGATGGGACCGATGGGCAATCCACCCGCTTTCTCAGCCACCTCGCGCTGCAAGGCAATCAGACCATAGACGTTCATCAGCCACGCGCTCATCACATTATGCAGTCGGAAAGTCGCGTTCAGAGTCAGATGCCCCTGGAACACACGAAAGAACAGACTGGCCAAACAAGGACGGCTGCGTTCCTCGGGAGCGAATAAATCTTCAGGGGTATGCCAGATAGAGATAAAAGCGCTGCGCTCGGAGGGAGATTCGGCCAGTTTGTTTGCAATGAATGTCACGGCATCATCAGTACGTCCATCTAGACCGGGCCACCCCCCGCGCATACGGCTGCCATAGGTGTACTGCACATCCTCGGGCACATCGCCGCACAAGAATTCTTGCTGATAGCGGGCGAATTTCTCGCGCGAATATCCATAGGGCCGCAAATCCTCGTCGCGGTCTTCGACAGGCTCGGTGATGACGACCTTCAAGTTTTGCAGCTCCAAGCGTTGCTTGGTGACACCCGCCACCGAAGGCACGCCAAAGCGCATGATGCGGCATACCACTTCTTCCCAAGCATCCAAGGGACGACGGCGCGTGATGGTATGGCTGCGCGCTTCGGATGGAAAGAAATTAGGCTTGAATTGCGGCAAGGGGGCCTCGATACGATCACGCGCGGCGGGAACCGGAGGCGGTAAGTCGCTAAAGAACGTGCCCACGCCTTGCTTGGTTTCCGGCAAAGAGGGCTTACCGTAACGCTTGATCTTATAATATCCCTGCAGCAGGCTGGGATCGAAATGGGAATCCAGCTTGCGATCGGTGCCACGAATCAACAAGCGTTTTTGCCCCATATCCTCGACCGGCTCCGCGCCCAGGGTCAGCAAATTCTCTAACTCGGCCCCCGCCTCGGTCAAGGGCTGGCCGAATATCAGCAGATGGCGGATTTGCGGATTCCACAGCAGATTGCGAATCATTTGGGCCAAGCCATCGCCGTATAAATTGGCGACTACGGCAATGCGCGATGTTTCAGGCCCCAGATCAATGCCCAGATTCTTCATATAGTCCACGGCGGTGTTCACAGGCGTCCACAAGGTGGCGACGCCGACATCGCCTGTGGGATTAATAAGATTCAGGCGTTCTTTGTAGTAAAGCGGCTCAAACGATAAAGGCGCGCTCATGCGGCCTCCGATTGCTTCTTACAGGCCTCGTCCATGCCGATGCGGCTGGCCAAGGGCAATTCCTGTTGCCGATATTTGGCGTCCTCGCGCGAGACATAAGGCTTGGAGGTGGCGGTTTTCAGCTCTTCGAAACTGAGGGCGCAAATCCGCATGCCAGGGCGCAATCCCAAAGGCAGACGACCGCAATTAAAGAATTCCAACACGATATTGCCGTCCCAACCGGGATCGATGGTGTGCGCCGTCGCATGAACCATCAGCCCCAACCGCGCCAAACTGCTGCGACCGTCCAAACGCCCCACGATATTCGTGGGCAATTTCACACGCTGCAAAGTGACGCCCAAGGCAAAATCGCCCGGATGCAAATAGAAAATGTCATTGGCGGTGATATGGACATCGTCCATCAGATCCGCCACCTCGTCGGTCGGCTTACGCCCGTCCAAAGGCATCAGATCGACGCCGGACGCGCGGCCCGGCACGAAGACTCGGAAATGCGATCCCAGCTGCAAGTCCAACGACACCGAGCCTAGATAGTTATCCCCGGGCCTGGGTGTGACCACAACCTCACCCGATTCCATGAGTCGTTTTATATCGACATCGGAAAGTCTCATTTTCGCCCCGTGTACGCGGTCAATTCGTTTGGGATTTGCTCACTTTTCCCGGGGCGCGTCAAGCTTGGACAAGGTCGCGCCAGAGGCCTGGATGGCCGATTGAGCCTTACGCTTATGCAGATTGGAACGCAAGGCAGAGGCCAACTTAGCTTGTCGTTGAGCTTGGGCGGTTTTGGCCGGTGTTTGGGCAGTTCGTGAAACTTTCTCATTCGTCATAAAACCTTGTATACCCTATCCCCATGCCTGTACGAAAGCTGACCGTCACCGAAGATGAGACCGGCGTCCGATTGGACCGCTGGTTAAAGCGTCATGTGCCCGAACTGACACAGATATGGCTGCTGCGCCTGCTGCGCGAGGGGCAAATCCGCGTCGATAGCCGCCGCGTGAAATCGGGGGAACGCCTGCAGGCGGGCCAGATCGTGCGCTTGCCGCCCTTTCTCAGCGACGAGTCTTCCTCGGTGGCCGACAAAGCGCGCATGTCTTTGCCGCCGCGTTTGGCTCAGGACTTGCGCGAACGCATCTTGTTTCAAGACGACGACCTGCTGGCCCTGAACAAGCCCGCCGGACTTGCCGTGCAAGGCGGAACAGGGCAGACCACCTCGCTGGATCGAGTGATGGCCGCCTTATTGGGCCAACCGGTGCATTTGGTCCATCGGCTGGATCGTGAGACCAGCGGAGTCTTATTGATCGCCCTGAATCCCTTTGCCGCCGACAAACTGGCCAGCGCCTTTCGCGGACGCGAAGCGCATAAAGCCTATTGGGCCATCACACGCGGCGTGCCGCAACCTGATTCCGGCCTGATCGACCAATTCCTGTTCCGCAAAGGCAAGGTGATGATGATCGCGCGCGGCAAGGACCTGGAACAGGCCCAATCCGCCCGCACCCTCTATCGCGTTTTGGATTCGACGGAAAAGACCGCCCTGGTCAGTCTGTGGCCGCAAACCGGGCGCACCCATCAATTGCGCGCGCATCTGCGCTTTATGAAGGCTCCGGTTCTGGGCGACTTGATGTATGGCCGCCCCGATCAAAAGGAAAAGAGCATGTTCCTACATGCCCGCCGCCTGGTCCTTCCTCATCCGCGCGGCGGCAAGCTGGACATCCAAGCCCCCCTGCCCGACCCCTTCAGCCTGATGCTGACCCAACTGGGCCTAACACCCCCCACGGACGAACCTGAGCCCCCCTTCGATCCGTCATGCCGGATGTTCCCGAAGTAATGGGCTAACCCTTTTCCCCCGGCACTCCAAAGCCGCTGCGGGCGATGGCGGGCGGGGCTAGGTGGCCGGTGGCGGCGCGGGCGCCTTGCCATAGGTGCAGTTTGGTTTCGCGCGCATCGGCTTTGCCGGGGATGGGTAAGCCCTTATCAAGGGCAAAGACGATCAGATCGCGCATGCCGCCGCCCGGCGCGTATTTTTGCAGCATGACGCCTCGGCCACGCGCCATTTCCGGCAAGTCCGCCAAAGGAAAAATCGCCATCTTGCGGTTGGTGCCAAGGACCGCGACTTGATCGCCCCGGGCGGGAATAAGCCACAAAGCACGCGCGCCATCGGCCAGATTCATCACCTGCTTGCCCACACGGGTTTGCGCCAACACATCATCGGCAGGCACCAGGAATCCGCGCCCGTCGCTGCTGGCGGCCAGCAATTTTCCGCCCGGCTCATGACGAATCAAGGCGGTGATATCGACATCAGGCGCCATGTCGATCATCAGGCGCACCGGCTCGCCAAGGCCACGGCCGCGCGGCAGCTTGTCCACAGCCAGCGTATAGAGGCGTCCATCGCTGGCCAGCAACAGCAGTTTGTCGGGCGTCTCACAAGTCAGCGCGAAACGCGCGGCGTCGCCTTCTTTGTATTTAATCTCGCTGATATCCGCGATATGGCCACGCGCGGCGCGGATCCAGCCTTTTTCCGAGCAGAACACCGTGACCGGCTCGCGCTCGATCACTTCGGGAATCTCGACTTCAGCCGGAGCCTCGGCCAATTGGGTGCGGCGTTTGCCTAGCTTGGTCTTTTTGCCGTATTTCTCGGACGTAGCCAAGATTTCCGCGTCCAGTTTTTTCCAGCGTCGGGGTTCGTCCGTCAGCAGGGATTCGATATCCGCGCTCTCGGCGTCCAAGCGGTTCTTTTCGTCGCGCAAAGATTTCTCTTCCAGACGGCGCAACGAACGCAGACGCATCTCCAAGATCGCCTCGGCCTGATTCTCCGTCAGGCGAAAGCGCTGCATCAAAGCCTGTTTGGGTTCGTCCTCTTCTCGGATGATACGGATCACCTCGTCCAGATGCGAATAGACGATCAGGTATCCGGCCAGGATTTCCAACCGCGCGCGCAAGGCCGCCAAACGATGGCGTGAACGGCGTTGCAACACCTCCATGCGGTGGTCCAAGAAGGCGCGCAGCACTTCCTTGAGGTCCATCACGCGCGGCACGCCTTGGGCGTCCAGGACGTTCATATTAAAGGGTATGCGGGATTCCAGATCGCTGGCGCGGAAGACGGATTCCATCAAAACCGTCGGTTCCACCGTGCGGCTCTTGGGTGTCAGAATCAGGCGCACATCTTCGGTCGATTCGTCGCGCACATCGTCCAGCAAGGGCAGCTTGCGTGTGGTGATATGATCGGCCAATTGCTCGATCAATCGGCCTTTGGCGACCTGCCAGGGAATCTCCGTCACTACGATCTGCCACGCGCCGCGCGCCAGCTGCTCCACCTCCCACCGCGCGCGCAGACGGAAGCTGCCATGGCCGGTGCGATAGGATTCGACAATCGCCGCTCGGTCCTCGACCAGGACGCCGCCTGTCGGGAAATCGGGGCCGGGAATCAGTTTGGCCAGTTTGTCCAAACCCGCATCGGGCGTGGCGATCAAATGACGCAACGCCTCGCATATCTCGCCCACATTATGCGGCGGAATGCTGGTGGCCATGCCCACGGCGATGCCCGATGACCCATTGGCCAACAGATTGGGGAAAGCGGCTGGCATAACAATGGGTTCTTGGGTTTCGCCGTCATAAGTGGCGCGGAAATCCACCGTGTCCTCGTCGATGCCGTCCAGCAACGCCTCGGCAATGTCCGTTAGACGTGCCTCGGTATAGCGCATCGCGGCGGCGTTATCGCCGTCCAGCGTACCGAAATTGCCTTGGCCCTCGATCAACGGATAGCGCAGATTAAAATCCTGGGCCAAACGCACCAAAGCATCATAGACAGCCACATCGCCATGAGGATGAAACCGGCCGATCACTTCGCCCACCACGCGCGCGGATTTACGCGGCGGCGTGGATGGCGACATTTTCAGCTGACGCATCGCGTATAGCAGACGCCGATGCACCGGCTTTAACCCATCGCGCACATCGGGCAAGGACCGCGACATGATCGTGGACAAGGCATAAGACAAGTACCGCTCACCCAATAAATCGGCAAACGGACGTTCAATGATCAAGGATTCGGCGGATGATGCTTTCATGGCGGCGCATCATGGCGTCTGATGGCGAGCGGGTCAACCGGAGATATGGCCGTATTTGCAACGAGATTTAACTTGTCTTCTTGACGATTATGAAAGGTTTCTTAGTTAAAAGCATGAGAAAGACCAGGGATATCCTCGGACAGGAGTGGCTGTATGAATAACCTAAGCGGCAGAAGCTTTCTTCAAATTATGCTCTTGATAGGCTTGGGCAGCGCTCTGACCTTTGGAATGATCTATTGGAGGATCACCAATGTGCCGCCCACTACAGCAATCGTCATCGGCATCATGGTTGGCCTGGTCTTTGGCGTGGGCATCGGCTATCACGCACAGGAATATGCTTTATCACTCGGTTCCTCGGGACAGCCGGGAGACCCATCCTTGCACCTGCAATTACTATTGGGTCGCATGGGGTATCGCGTCGAGACGCGCATGCAGCATATGATGACCTTCAAACCGACATTAAAGGCTGGCCTATTCGCCGACCGCATCCGCGTGGAATTCCTGGGCAGTCAGATGAATGTCTCCGGGCCGCGGCATCACATTACACGCCTGCAAAATGATATGGGTGGCTAAAACGGCGCATTAGCGTTTGTTTAAGGATATCGGCTCTTTCCTTATCTGTGGGAAAGCAGCAATGAACGGACGTCGCCATGAATGAAGGTGAAGTGATTGCCTTATGCCGCGAGACGCTGATCGTCTCGGCTAAATTGGGCGGACCCTTGATGTTGCTGGGGCTGGTGATCGGCACGCTGATTTCCATTCTCCAGACGCTGACCCAGATTCAAGAAATGACCGTTTCCTTCGTGCCCAAGATGATCGCCATCTTCGGCGGCGCGTTGCTGATGCTGCCCTATATGCTGGCCACGCTTAGCGATTTCACGCACGCTTTGGCCGAGCGTATGATCACCGGCGGCTAAGAGTCATGAATTCCCTGCTGACCTTCGATCCTGCCCAAATGATGGGGCAACAGGTCTTTCCCTCTCTGCTTCTGTTCGCGCGTCTCGGATCCATGCTGATGGTCATGCCTGGCATTGGCCAGGTTTTTGTGCCGGTGCGCATACGCCTATTGGTGGCCTTGTCACTCGTGGTTCTCATGATGCCGCCGCTGCGCGGCGTGTTGCCCCCTCAACCCGAAGGGTTGGCGGAGCTAACGGCTTTGATCGTGGGCGAATGCTTGATCGGGATATTCATCGGCACTTTGGCGCGAATCATGCTCTCGGCTCTTGATACGGCGGGTAATGTCATCGCCTACCAAGTGGGCTTAAATAGCGCGGCGATCTTCAACCCGGCCATGGCCGGTCAAGGTTCGCCCCCGGCTGCCATCATCGGTATGGCGGGCGTGTTGTTGTTCATGGCGGCAGACCTGCACCACATGATGCTGCGCGCCTTGGCGGACAGCTACACCACGCTTAAGCCCGGAGCCGCCCTGCCAGTTGGGGAATTCAGCCTGGGTCTAGCCCGGTTGGTCGGACAAACCTTTATGCTGGGCTGCGAATTGGCCGCGCCTTTTTTGATCTTGATGACGGTGCTGTATGTCGGCTTTGGCGTGATCGCTCGGCTGATTCCGCAGATTCAGGTTTTCTTCCTGGCCCTGCCTGCCCAGGTTTGGTTAGGACTGGTGATGATGACTGTGACGATACCGTTGATCCTGGTCGCTTGGCTGCAGGCTTTCCCTGCGGGGATGTCGGTCGCGCTGGGTGGGACGGCCCCCTAAGCCGGGCTAAAAGACAGCGCGTTATTCCCGCAAGATCGCGTTGACGCACGCGCACCGCATATCCATTCAAGCGCAGGATATTCGTGACCGCCGCCGCCTGACCTTGGCCGATCTCAAGCGCCAATAGGCCACCAGGTTCAAGCAAAGCGCGGGCCGATTTAATCCAACGACGATAAAACATCAATCCATCGGAACCACCCACCAATGCTTGATGCGGATCATGTCCGCGCACTTCGGGGGCCAACCGCGCCACATCGGCCCGGGGAATATAAGGTGGATTGAACAGGATCACATCAAACCGAGCGAGCTTGGCCAGCCCTGAATGACCATCCATGACCGCAAAGGCGCACCGGTCCGACAAGCCGCTCAGCCGAGCATTCAAGCGCGCCATGGCCGCCGCGCCGGGAGCGATATCCACACCCAGCCCCCAGCCAAGGGGAATCTCGGACAGCAAAGCCAGCAGCAGACACCCCGAGCCGGTGCCGATATCCAGCAAACGCAAAGGCGCGTCATGCGCGGACAATTCGCCAAGAACAGCTTCCACCAAAGACTCGCTATCCGGGCGCGGCGACAATGTGTCTTGGTTCAAACGCAGATCCAATGTCCAAAACGCGCGGCGGCCCAAGATGCGATCGACCGGTTCATGAGCCAAGCGGCGATCCACCAAACGCGCGATGCGTTGCTGTTGAGATTCACTCAATAACATATTGCCATGCAGGGCCGTTTGGCCCGACTCCAAGCCCAAGGCGGCGGCGGCCAGGATACGCGAATCCAATTGCGGATCGGGAATCCCGGCGGCCTTTAATGTCGCCCGCGCTTTGGCCAATACCGCAGATAAGGTCGTACCATCGGCGTTCAAGACCGCAGCGCCCCCGCAATATGCGCGGCCAGATCGCCGGCAGAGACAGTCTGTTGCACGCCGCTGCGCATATCCTTAAACGTCGCCTGACCTGAGGCTTTCTCATTCGCGCCCATCATCACGACAAAGCGGATGCCCGCCTTATCGGCATAGCGCATTTGCTTGTCCATCTTGGCGCCGGGCTGTAGCCATGCTTCCGTGTTGACGCCTTGTTTGCGCAAAGCCGTGGCGATAGACAGATAATCCGAGGCCAAGCCCTCGTCCAAACGCGCCACCAGCACCTGGACCGTGCTGTCCGCCGCGCCGACAAGTCCCGCTTCCATCATCTGTTCAAACAAACGTGTCGCGCCGATCGATATGCCCACGCCCGGTAAGGTTGATTTGGTGTAGTGGCTGGCCAGATCGTCATAACGTCCACCCGAGCAGACGCTGCCGAAATTCTCGTGGCCCTTGATGTGGGTTTCATAGACCGTGCCGGTGTAATAGTCCAAGCCGCGCACAATGGACAGGTTCAACCGCGCGCGATCCTCGCTGACACCCATGGCCTTTAGGTCCGCCGCCACACGTTCCACTTCTTGCACGCCGGTCACAAAAAGCGGATGGTCGGATTTCCATGCGCGTAAGGCGGCTAAGGCATCGGACGTGCCCGAACGGATGCTCATCAACTCCAGCAACCGCGACCGCGCGGCCTCGGCCATGCCCAGTTTGGCAAGGTTTTCAGACACAACATCCGGGCTTAACTTATCCAGCTTGTCCACCTCGCGCAGGGCCAAGGTCTGCGCCTCGCCTTCGGGCACATCCAATGACGAAAGAAGGCCTTTCAGCAGTTTGCGATTGTTATAGCTGATGACGAAATCGCCCACGCCCAACTCGCCAAAGATATGGTTGATGATGGCGGGCGGCTCCGAGTCAAAGCCGATATCCAGATGATCCTTGCCGATGATGTCGATGTCACATTGATAGAATTCACGCTCGCGCCCTTTTTGCGCCCGCTCGCCGCGATAGACGCGCTGCATCTGATAGCGCCGAAAGGGAAAGTTCAATTCACGCTCATGCTGTGCCACATAACGCGCAAGCGGCACGGTCAGGTCAAAACGCAGCGCCATATCCGGCGTGTCTCCCTGCTTCAAGGATCCCGTGGACTGCACGAAATAGACCTGCTTTTCCGTCTCGCCGCCGGACTTGGTCAGCAGCACATCGGTCAATTCGAAAACCGGCGTTTCAATCGGCAGAAAGCCAAAGCGTTCATAGCCGCATCGGATGGTATCCATCAGATGTTGAAAGGCAATTTGCTGACGCGGCAGCAGCTCTAACGTCCCTGACGGCAAACGCGGGGTTACACGTTGAAGTGTTGGGTTCTGATCCATTTTGGTATATCCTTCCCGAATATTCGTCTGCCACTCGCCAGGGAGGGCCGGAGACATGGAACAACAAAAACAGCGCGAGGTGAAGAGCCTCGATGACGCGAAGCCTCTGGTGACCGTTGTGGGGCTGATGAGCGGGACTTCCCTGGACGGCGTGGATGCCGCGATCATCCGTACCGATGGGCGCGAGGTGATCGAGCCTTTGGGCTTTGCCACACTTCCTTATGATGCCGCATTCCGCCAACGCCTGCGCTCATGCCTAGGTGGCAAGCAGACAGAACAAATTCCGGAAATCGAACAAGATTTGACCGATTTGCATGCAAAGGCCGTGCGGCATTTGCTGGACCAGATGAAACTGGACACATCCGATATCGACCTGGTCGGCTTTCACGGCCATACGCTGGCGCACGATCCCGCGCACCGTTTTACCTGGCAGATTGGCGATGGCGACCGATTAGCGGCGGATCTGAACCTGGCCGTGGTCAACCAGTTCCGCCAGCATGACGTGGCCGCCGGCGGCCAAGGCGCACCGCTTGTGCCGTTATACCACCAGGCGCGTTTAGGCAAACAGGGGCGACCTGCAGCGATCTTGAATATCGGCGGCGTCGCCAATGTAACATGGCTGGGATTGGGCGAGCGGGACATCATGGGATTTGATTCCGGCCCTGGCGGCGCTTTGCTGGATGATTGGGTCATGCGCCATACAGGAATGCCCTTTGACCGCAACGGCCAGCTGGCGCGCCAAGGGAAAATTCACCACGACCAACTAAATACTTGGCTGGATCAACCTTATTTCCACCGCGCGCCGCCCAAATCTTTGGACCGCGATGAATTGCATACACCAGGGCTGGAATCGCTGTCACCCGAAGACGGTGCCGCCACCTTGACCGCCTTCAGCGCGCGCGCAATCGGGCGCTGCCTGAGCCATCTGCCCCAACGACCAAGCGCGCTCTATGTCACGGGCGGCGGGAGGCATAACGCCTATATGGCAGAGATGATTTCGACCGCATGCGACATGCCCGTCGCGGCAGTGGAGACTCTGGGTTGGAACGGCGACGCCCTTGAGGCCGAGGCCTTTGCCTGGATGGCCGTACGCAGCGTGAACCATCTGCCGCTTTCCGTACCCGAGACCACCGGCGTACCCGAGCCTATGACCGGCGGCGTCATTCATATGGCAGCGTAAAACGCCCCTTACCCCGCATTATGGAGATGCTCGGCTCATTGGGCTGAACACCTTCATAGAGGGCACCGTTGTCAGGCGCTGGCGGCCAGAGCGGTAGGCATACGCAAAACGCGGTCGAGATAGCCGCCCACAGCGCTTTCCATATCCTGGAAATGATCGCTGAAAAAGTGCCCCGCTTCGGGGATCACCTGGTAGTCGATCATCACTTCTTTTTGACGAGACAGTTTCTGTACCAAGGCAGCCGTGGACGTCTCCTCGGCAATGTCATCCCTGCCTCCTTGTACAATCAGCCCCGAGGCCGGACACGGAGTCAGAAAGTTAAAGTCCAAACGGCCAGCAGGCGGCGCAACCGATACAAAACCGTCGATCTCGGGACGGCGCATCAGCAGCTGCATGGCAATCCAAGCGCCGAACGAGAATCCCGCCACCCATACCGAACGCGCATTGGGGTTGGCAGTTTGCAGCCAATCTAGAGCCGCTGCCGCATCGCTAAGCTCGCCTTCGCCCCCGTCATAACTGCCCTGACTGCGACCAACGCCACGAAAGTTGAAACGTAACGTGGCAAAATCACGCTGAGCAAAGCTGTTGAACAGCGAGTAGACCAGCTTGGTGTTCATGGTCCCGCCATATTGGGGATGGGCGTGCAGCACCAACGCGATGGGAGCGATCGGAGAACGACCAGGGCTGTAGCGACCTTCTAGGCGGCCAGCTGGCCCCGTAAAAAGCGTATCAGGCATGCTTCCCTCCACGTGCGTTGATGGTTACCGGACAAGGACAGTCAGATCCACCGTTTTTCGACAATGAGGCATGGAAGTGGCATTTATTTCCGCACCGTTTCATTCGTTGCCAGCCTTATCCGCACTCTGCAGAACGACCGGCCCATACCGTCTTCAGTGTCTGTCCGTACGAGAAGTCAGCAGACATTTGGCCGCCATCCATTCCGGAACCAGACTACACCGAAGTCAGAACGTTATACAGTGCCGAGGAGTTTACTTCCAGCGTTAAGATATGGTTAAACTGGACTTTTGTCTGCGTGACAAAATGTCGCGCAATATGGGCTTGATTTCTATCCACATTTGAGAAAACAACCAAAGAGTTGACAACCTGGCCAACAGATTTACTTTGAAGGTCGCGCACTTGTTAACGTTTCGAACAGAGGAGCATCACCATGGCCGAACAACGGCTTTGCTTTCAAGCCGAGGTCGCCCGGCTGTTGGACATTGTCGCCAACGCCTTGTACAGCGGCCGCGATGTTTTTCTGCGCGAATTGATCTCGAATTCGGCGGATGCGTGCGATCGGCTACGCTATGAGGCCCTCACCCGCCCCGAATTACTGGACAGCGATCCTGCGTTCCGTATCCGCATATCCGTGGACCCTAAGGCGCGGACGCTGAGCGTCATCGACAACGGCATCGGCATGAACCGGGACGAGCTGATCGAAAATCTGGGCACCATCGCCCGTTCCGGCACGGCGGATTTCATCGACAAGGCGGCGGGGGCGGCGGATGCTTCGAACCCATTGTCGTTGATCGGACAGTTCGGCGTTGGATTCTATTCGGCCTTCATGGTCGCCGAGATGGTGGAGGTGACCAGCCGCCGCGCGGGCGAAGAGCAAGGATGGAGCTGGCGTTCGGACGGTAAGAGCGATTTTGTGGTCAGCGAGGCCGAACAATCGCCGCGCGGCACATGCGTCACTTTATACCTTAAGCAAAATGCCGATGAATTCCTGACCGAGGAACGCATCAAGCACATCGTCCATACCTACTCGGACCATATCGCCGTTCCGATCCTGTTGGGCGAGGACGACACGGCCCCGATGATCAATCGGGCCAAGGCGCTTTGGATGCGGCCCAAATCCGAGATCAGCGAAGACGACCTGCGCGAATTCTATCACCATGTGGCCCATAGCTTTGACGAACCGGCGCTGACCGCCCATTGGCACGCCGAAGGCCGCATGGAATACACGGCCTTGCTGTTCGTGCCTTCGTCGCGCCCCTTGGACCTGTTCGATCCAAAGCGCGCCCATCGGGTGCGGCTGTATGTCAAGCGCGTGTTCATCACCGAGGCCGCGCAGGGCCTTATTCCTCCCTGGCTGCGTTTCCTGCGCGGCGTGGTGGACAGCGAGGACCTCCCCCTCAATATCAGCCGTGAAATGCTGCAAGAGGACCCCATCTTGCACCGTCTGCGCGGTGCCATCACTCGGCGCGCGCTGCAAGAATTAGAACGCTGCGCCCAGGACAAGCCGGAAACCTACGCAAATATCTGGGACAATTTTGGCTCGGTGCTAAAGGAAGGTCTGTACGACGACACGGGCGGCGAATACCGCGACACGCTTTTGGGCCTGCTGCGATTCCGCACCACCACCTCGCCCGACCAGCCGGTTTCCCTGACCGATTATATCGGGCGCATGAAGCCTGGACAGGATGCCATCTGGTTCATCACGGGCGACGACGCGCAAACCTTAAAGCGCAGTCCGCAGATTGAGGGATTCCGCGCGCGGGGAATCGAGGTTGCCTTGCTGACGGATCCCGTGGACGATTTTTGGATCAGTATGGTTGGAGCCTTCCAGGACAAGCCGTTCCGCTCGGTCACGCGCGGCGATGCGGATTTTGTCAAAATGGACATGGACTCGGGCGCGAAGCGTGATGACAAGAAAACCGACGAAGCCGCCCCCGCGCAAGACGATTCATCGCGCGATCTAGCCCCCTTGTTGACTCTGATGAAAGCCACCTTGTCGGACGCCGTCAAAGACGTGCGAGCCTCGGCGCGGCTGACCGAAAGCGCGGCTTGTCTGGTGGCCGATGGCGGCGATCTGGACATGCATCTTGAAAAACTGCTGCGCATGCACAAACAATTGCCCGACCCGGTCAAGCGCGTGTTGGAGATCAACCCCGGCCATCCCTTGGTGCAAGCCATGCTGACTCGCGCCCAGCAAGGCCAAGCGGATCAACACATGACCGACTCGGCCTGGCTGCTACTGGATCAAGCCCGCATCCTGGAAGGCCTGCCCCCACATGATGCCGCCCTTTTCTCGGCACGGTTAGATCGGTTGCTGACGGGGAGTGTGCAGGATCAATAAAAGAGGTTTTTCGGGGGGAGCTGCTTACCCCACACGCATCGTAACAAATTCTCAACCATTTAGGGAAAAAATGGACTCGGACAGTTTATCTATAAGGCGGGGACCCCATGCCCTTGACCATCGACACCGATGTGTATCGCAATCCGCTCTCCTATAGTCAGGCGACTGAAGACGTCAGCGGAGAGAACATCTTGAACGCCCGGGCCATCGGCACGCTGACGGCGGATCGAACACGTCTGACCGTTGTCAGCGCCCTCACAAACAAAGATCGCGTCGATCACTTCAGCTTTCGCCTCAGCGCATCGACACAAGTGGGCCTGACCCTGACCACCAGTAGAACAGATGATGAGAGCGTCGTTGATACCTCAACTCGGCCTCCTGTTCGAGTCGAAGTCCTACAAAATGGCCGTGTCATCGCCGACAGCGAAGCCACCAGCGGCGACCTAAAGACAGCCTATGACAAGATGAGAGCGGACAAATTCGATATGGCCGCCGGAAATTATGTTCTGCGCACCACGCGCGAGACAGGCGGCGACGTTTCAAAATCTCCCTCTTATGCCATTCAGCTGAGCGCGGGCAAATTCAGTAAGGACTATGACACCGTGGAAACACCCGCCTCAGAATTCCAGAAAACTTCGATCTCCACATCCACAGGCACCTCCATCGCCAATATGGTGGGCGATGCTCAAGACCCAAGAGACGGTTACAGCTATAATTATTATACCTACATTAACGTCTTCGATTATTTCGTCTAAGGCGTCTGATCTTACCACCCGTCATATTTTTGATGATCCAACGCCTTGATCTTTCGGTGCTGCAGCACTTGACGCACAATCACAGGGGGGCCTCGCCCCCCTGGACCCCTCATTGCAACAGCGCTATGCAGACGCTACACTAGGGCCGGGATTGCGGTACAGGCTGGGAAGCCGATGACCGCACAGGGTAACGGGGGGCGCGGTCTTCTCGCTTGAGAAGGCTGCGTTTCCGTAAAGCATGGCAAGGCCACAAACAGCATGAGGCGAACCAATCAGCGCGGTATAGCCATAGCGCCGATCTTGTTCATCGTGGCGATTCTAGCTGTCCTGGCCGCTGCCATTGCGGCGGGGTCGGGCGCGTTCAATGGTGATATCTCGGCGGTTAAACTCAAAGCCCAAGCAACGGCCATTCTTGGATATGTCAATGAGTTGCAAATCGGCGTGGATAGAGTGATTGCTAAGGGTTGCACCGATACGGAAATCAGCTTTGAAAACCCTATCGACAACGGCTATACAAATTCAAATGCACCATCCGATAAATCCTGTCATGTCTTTGATGTTAATGGCGGCGGTATTGTCTGGAAAAATCCACCATCCGGGATTGATTTGAGTTCCGTTCCCTTAAACTATCAATCATATGTGTTTACTGGTTATATGAATCTCATGGGAGGTGCAGTCACGAATAATGCTGCGAATGGCGATATAGCAATACTTCTGCCCGGGTTAAGTGATGATATATGCAATGCAATAATAAATTTAGGTGGTAATAATAGTACTTACGGCGCTGTAGTACTCAATAAATTTGTGGGCATCTATTCTTCTTGGGGCACTGGGGAACATGGTCAATTTGGATGTATAAATTTGTCTATGCCAAATGCTGGAACACCAGGATTGCCGCTGGGTCTTCACTACTTCTTCTATGTGCTGCATAACAGAACAGTTTGGGGGGGGTAGCGGGAGAAACTAGCCGCGACTGCTGGCTTCCTCGTTCCCCTGCCGAACCATCTTTTGACTTTCCCGTTTTAACGGGCCGTGGATGGCCTGAAAGGGGCTGGATGCTCCTTGCCCCCTAGCTTTTTTCCCTACAGCCTCTTCCTTGCCCCTCCTACGGGCCTCTATGGGGCTGTTCGAGGTGAACGGTGGTTCAGCCTTCGCCCTGGAGACCGTCTTTTGACTTTTGGCGGTTTCGATCCCTCTAACGGTTGGTTTCTTTCAAATATCCTGGATGGCTGGTTTGCGGGGACTGAATGAAATTGCTATGGATTGGGGGTGGTACAGGCTGCGAAGCCGATGATCGCACAGGGTAACGGGGGGCACGGCTCTCAAGGGGGCCGCGTTTCCGTCAAGGACGGGCACAAGACAGGGAGCATGAGACAAACCCATCAGCACGGCATAGCCATTGGCCCGATCCTGTTCATCGTGGCTCTCCTGGCCGTCACCGCCTCTGCCATTGCGGCAGGGTCGGGTTCGTTCAATGGCGATATTTCCACCGTCAGCGCCAAAGCCCAGGCATCCGCCATTCTCCAATATGCCAATGAAGTGAAATTTGCTGTCGAAAGAGTGCTAGCGAAAGGCTGTACAGATACACAAATCAGCTTTGAAAATCCTTTTGTCAGTGGCTATGAGAATCCGAACGCGCCATCCGATAAATCCTGCCATGTCTTTGATGTCAATGGTGGCGGCATTGTTTGGAAGAAGCCTGATGATAATATCTACAGTGCTATTAAAACAGGTTACACGAATGGGTATTGGGTTTACCATGGGAACTCGTGTGTTGGTGGCGTTGGCTCAGCCAGTGGCGGGTATCAGGGTGGGCCTTCTGCTGGGTGCCGTTCTGACTCAAGTCCCGCATCTCTTGTCATGGTCACGCATGACATCAAGCCAAGTGTTTGTAACGCACTTAATACTATGCTTGGCGTAGATATCTTAAGTTCTGGGAATAATTACTCTAGTGGCATTTGGGGGAGTTTAAACCTTTATTTTCACGGTTCATACACAAAGGATAATGAATCTGGGTATGACGCCAAGGCAACTATCGGTAAAATGATGGGATGTGGACAGGCACGTAATGCAAGTGGGTACACCTATTTCCGTTCAGTTCTTGTCCCCCGCTAATCATGCGGCCTTCTCGTTACCCTGCCGAGCCGTCTTTTGACTTTTGGGTTTTAACGGGCCGTAGATGGCCTGAAATGGTCTGGATGCTCCTACCCTAGCTTTTTTCCCTACAGCCCATTCCTTGCCACTCCTACGGGCCTCTATGGGCCTGTTCGAGGTGAACGATGGTTCAGCCTTCGCCCTGGAGACCGTCTTTTGACTTTTGGCGGTTTCGATCCCTCTAACGGTTGGTTTCTTTCAAATATCCTGGATGGCTGGTTTGCGGGGACTGAATGAAATTGCTATGGATTGGGGGTGGTACAGGCTGCGAAGCCGATGATCGCACAGGGTAACGGGGGGCACGGCTCTCAAGGGGGCTGCGTTTCTGTGAAGCATGGCAAGGTCAAACAGCATGAGGCAAACCCATCAGCGTGGCATTGCCATAGGGCCGATTCTGTACATCGTGGCGATTCTGGCCGTCTTGGTCTCTGCCATTGCGGCGGGGTCGGGTTCGTTCAATAGCGATACCTCCGCCGTCAAAGCCAAAGCACAGGCAACGGCCATTCTTGGATATGCCCATGAAGTGAAATTTGCTGTGGATAGGGTATTGGGAAAGGGCTGCACAGATACACAAATCAGCTTTGAAAACAATGTTGTCAGTGGCTATACAAATCCAAATGCACCATCAGATAAGTCTTGCCATGTCTTTGATGTCAGTGGCGGTGGAGTTGTTCTACAAAAACCGCCAGAAGGAGCCAATAAAATTTTGGATGGTGGAGGTTTTTGGACTACAGATTATGTTCCATATATTATTGGTGGATACGCGGCAATTCCAAATATTGGAACAAATAGTAACGAGCTAGTTTTATATCTACCAATTTCTGAACAAAAGCTATGCGCTGCAATAAACAATATTCTTGGAATCAGCGATATAAATGATACTTTTGCACTGTATGGCGCGACATATACTGTTGGATACTTTATTGGTTATTACACTGCGTTTTCATATGATCACTATGCGCCGGGTGTCATGAGTGCCTGTGTTCATATCTATGATAATGAAATCAGTTTTCCTATTAAATTAGGCATACATTATTTTTTTTATTACGTCCTTAAAGTAAATTAGACTTATCTTATTCTCCGTCCTGCCTGTCAGATAGGGGGCGTTGTTCGTCGCGTCTGTCGGTTTCCTCGTTATCCTGCCGATCCATCTTTTTACTTTTCCGTTTTAACGGGCCGTGGATGGCCTGAAATGGTCTGGATGCTCCTTACCCTAGCTTTTTTCTACAGGCCCTTCCTTGCCCCTCCTATGGGCCTGTTTGGGGTGAACGATGGTTCAGCCTTCGCCCTGGAGACCGTCTTTTGACTTTTGGGTTTTAACGGGCCGTGGATGGCCTGAAAGGGGCTGAATCGCAGAATCCTTTCTGAACCCCAGCACCATCGGCCAGGTCAGGAGAGGGAGGCCCACGACAAGGCATGCCCTATTCATATAAAACCGCCCCCCTCAACAAGTATGGATCACAAGAATATGACGGGCGGGCGCGGGCTTCTGAGGGACGCTCTTGGTCGCATCGTTATAGCTTGTCGATCCAGTCGATGAGATTGCCGATCATGTCCGAACCTTGATCGCCGTTGCCCACGCTCACGGGATCCTGCCCCTCCTCGGCCACCACCGCGCCCGATAGCAGATCGCGTTCCGGCAGGCCGGCGCTGGCCTCGGCCATCACGTCATGCCATAGCTGCGCGGGCCAATTGCCGCCCACGACTTTCCGCATGGGTTTGTTGTCGTCATTGCCCATCCAGACGCCCATGGTCATGTCGGCGGTGAAGCCGACGAACCAAGCGTCACGATAATCCTGGCTGGTCCCCGTCTTGCCGGCCACCGGACGGCTGCCCAAGGCGGCGCGCTTGCCTGTCCCTTCCGTCACCACGTCGCGCATCATCGACACCAGGGCCGACACGCGATCTTCCGAGGCGATTTGGGGCGTGGACACGTCCGGACGGCGATAAAGCACCGTTCCTTGGGGCGTGCGGACTTCCTCGATGGCATAGGGCAATACGGCATGCCCGCCTTGGCTGAAAGTCGCATAAGCGGTGGTCAGGTCCATCAACGTGACCTCGCTGGTGCCTAATGCGAGACTAAGGTCTCGGCCCATAGGCGTGGTGATTCCTAGCCTGGCCGCTATATCGCGGACTTTTGTGATACCTGCCTGTTGCAGCACCTGTACGGCAATGCTGTTGATGGATTGCGCCAGTGCCTCGCGCAGGGGCATCTGCCCCCGCCAACGTCCGTCATAATTTTCGGGTTGCCAGCCGCGCATGCGGATCGGTTGATCGTTCATGATGCTGTCCGGTTCCAGCCCGCTTTCAAGCCCCGCCAGATAAACGATCGGCTTAAAGGCGGAACCGGGCTGACGCTTGGCCTGAGTCGCACGATTAAAAGGACTGGTCCGCGCATCACGTCCACCCACCAAGCACCGCACCGCGCCATCGGGCGCCAAAGCGACCAAAGCCGCCTGCCCTACCTGGTCCGCGCTGGCCGACGCCAAGATGGAATCCAAATGCCGTTCAGCGGCGCGTTGCAGTTTAATGTCCAACGTCGTCTGGATGATCACATCATGCCCAAAATCTCCGCCGGTCAATCCCGCCGCCTGCTCGATCACCCAATCGGCGAAATACAAGCCGTCGCCTGCCGCCCCCGGCTTAGCCCGGGGAGGCGGCGGTTCAAGAGATAAACGCGCCCTTTGTTCGGGGGATAAGAAACCGGCATCTTGCATGCTGTCCAACACCAGGGACGTGCGCAAGGCCGACTCGTTGGGATTGCTGGTCGGTGCATAGCGCGAAGGGGCCTTCAACAGCCCAGCCAATACAGCCGCTTCGCGCAAGCTGATATGGCGCGCGCTCTTGCCGAAATAAATCTGCGAAGCGGCATCGACGCCAAAAGCGCCCGCCCCGAAATAGACCTTATTCAGATAGGCGGCCAGGATTTCATCCTTGGTGAAATTCCGCTCTAACCACACCGCGATCAGCACTTCTTGGACTTTGCGCCGGATGGTGCGATCCGGCGACAGAAACAAATTCTTGGCCAATTGCTGCGTGATCGTCGATCCGCCCTGGCTCAAATGCCCTCGCCCCAAGTTTCTGACAACCGCTCGCACCAAGCCCAAAGGATCGACGCCAAAATGGCTATAAAAACGTCGGTCCTCGACCGCCAGTACGGCCTGCACCAGATGAGGTGGCAGGTCGGCCACGGCCAAGTTTTCGCCGTGGAATTCGCCAAAGCGGGCGAAAACCTTGCCATCGTTGGAAAGCAGGGTAATGGATGGCCGCCGCTCGGCCTCGACTGCCTGTCGCGGATCGGGCATGTCCCACGCATACCAACTGACCATCAGCGCCAATCCAATAAGCACCCATAGGCCAAGCAGCACCAATCCGCGCAACCATCCCCCTCGATGCACGCGCCGAGGCTTGGCAGGCGCAGATTTTCGCCGCGCCGTCTTGGCCGGACGGCGATGGGGCGTGGATTTGTTGCGACGGCGGTGTAACATGGAGGCAGCTTCAGCAGTCTTGATTGCGCACGGGTTTGGCGTCACTGTGGGGATCGATTATGGCCAAGTTCGGGCGCATGGCGGAGTCAGGCGCAAGAGGCTTGATCTTGGATGCGTTTCCTGGGACAAGAAACCGCGACAGAAAGGGTACACATCATGCAAACGCACCGGTCATTACGGAGTCTGGCGTTGAGCGCCGCTTTTCTTATCTGCACAATGCTGGCGACAGGCTGTGCCGAGATGGATTCCGAATCGGTCGTACTGACACCGCCGCCGGTGGCTCCCATCGTCTTGAATGTGTCCGAGATACGGTTTTTGCATCAATTGCCCCGTATGGCCCCCGATTCTAGCTTTGGCATGGCTCTGGCCGACTCCGCTCAGCGCTGGATGATGGACAACATACGCGCCTCGGGCATGGATGGCCGCGTAACGGTTCTGTTGCGCGATGCACGGTTGAGCGGGAAAATCCATATCATCCCCTCGGATGATTGGTTCATAGGCGACCGCCGCCGACTTTCCGCCGAAGCGCGCGTTAAGCTTTCAGTGATCGCGGACGTGCCAGACCGTCGTTATAACGGCTTTGTCGATGTCGAGGTGGATCGCGCCGTGGGCATGAACCTGGCCGACGATGTCAGCGATGCCGAAGCCATGAACCGGGCCAGCGACCGCCTGTTGCAAGACATTATGCCAGACATAGATGTCCGTTTGCGTGACGGCATCGCCACGCATCTGTCGCCACTGCGTATGTAATCTAACGGCTGTCGCACAATCCCGATTGGGTTAAACGCTGGCGAATATCCGCATGAACTGTCTGGATACAGACGGGTTGGGCCAAGCCACGCGCCTCGGCCAGGCGGTGCGGATCCAGCGCGACAGTGGCGGCCAAAGCCGCTTGAAGAGCGGGTTTAAGACCGGGATCCAGCATATGGGTCAAGATCGCATCTTCCTCAAGCGCCGTTCGAAAGGCCTGCTCGGCCTCGGCCCTGCGCATGGCGCGCAACAGATGAAGGCCATAGAACATATGGGCGCGGGGATCATGGGGATAGCGTTCTGTCAGCGTTTGACTCTGGGCAAGCGTGCGACCTTGCGACTCCATCAATTTGTCATCCGCCAACCAAGCTTGCTGCGACCAAATGCGCTGATAGGCATCGACAGCCGCCAAAGCCGAGCCGCCATAGGCTAACCCTGCCAACACGGCCAGGATCATCCCCACAGCGCGCAAGGGCGGATGGGGCGAAGAGTCCGACCATGCGGCCAGCAATGCCCAGCCCATGGCCAGCCCGGCCAAAGCGCCGCCCAGATGGGCGCTGAAATCCACCTTGTGTCCGCCTATGCCAAATGTCAGAGGCAGCAGAGAGGGAATGAGAATTTGCATCAACTGAATCTGGATTTTGTCGCGATCGATATTCGAGGACAAACGGAAACTGACGATAAAGGCCGCCGCCAACAAGGCCATGATGGCACCCGATGCCCCGATGGAAAGACTGTTTAAAGGATTCAGCGTCAACGACAACAAAGCGCCAGCCAATCCGCCGATAGCGAATAAGGCAAACAGCCAGGCGCGGCCCAAAATCGACTCCAGCACCAGACCGGCCATATACAAGGCGATGCCATTGAAGATCAGATGCAGCACACTGCCATGCAGCAGGGTTGACGTTAGCAGACGGTGCCATTCTCCGAATTTCAGTACCGCTCGATTGCTAAGGCCGCCCATCGCCGTCAATGTCTGAGCATCGGGGCTGAACTGGAATCCAGACATCCCCATTTGAAGCATCAGCTCCGCCACATAGACGATCAATAAAGCAATCAGCATGGCTTGAGTCAAAACCGGCGGACCGGGGCGCGCGGGGATCGGCACAAGGGGCGTTTGGAACAGGCGATCTTGCGAACACCATCGCCGCCGCCACACGCTTTGCAGCATGGGTTTGTAGCTCAATAAACCGCCCAGCCGCATATTCGTCCAGATATCGCCGCGCGTGACATCGACATGCCAGACATGCGTGACCATCGGGACAGGCGCGGCGCATGGCAGTCGATTTAATCTTTGCCGATCCGCCACGCTAACGGGACGCGCGTGAATCTCGATCACGGATAGGGAAAGCACCAGTTTCTCTTGCCCCAGTCTTTCTCGCAATCTGGCGGCGCATGCTTGAAGTTCCTCGTGCGACAAGGCGAATGCCCGATCCGGATCCGCCTCGCCATCCACCAGAACCACGATCTGCAAACCCTGTAAATTGGGACGCACCAGCACCATATCGCATGCTTGGACCACAGGTAAAAATTCGGGGATATCGATATCCGCGCGATAGCCGCGCCGCGCCACCAGATGGCAGGACAACAGTTGGGCGAATGTTGGATTGGACTCTGGATGGACGATATTCATTGAAATACCTCTTTATGTCGGTGGATCGAGCATCTGGCACAGTTGGTTTGCGAATGGAAATAAGCATACAATCGTACTCATAACCGCATGCCTTCGCATCACAAATACAAATACGATGGTAACTAGTTATTCCCCTGTTTTCATGGATCATGCCCCGCCTTTGGATTTATGAAAATACATGCATCCTCATTCTTTTCAGCCAAGGGATAATCCCGATGATCGAAATTGTGATGACAGGGCAAAGCGGCAAATCCGACCTTTTATTTCAAATGCACCGATTGCGCGCGCGCGTGCTGCGCGAACAACTGAAATGGGATGTATCGGTGCAACGGGGGTTAGAGGTCGATCAATATGACCTGCCCGACACTCTTTACCTTCTGTCCTTGAATCAGCGCAAAGAAGTGCGCGGCTGCTGGCGGCTGTTGCCCAGTACCGGCACGACGATGCTGGGCGACGTGTTTGGGCATTTGTTGCCCGCCCATCAGCCCATGCCCCGCGATCCCGCCGCCTGGGAAGCCAGCCGCTTTGTCGTCGAGCGGCACGGGGAAGGCCGGGTCAGTCTGGCCGAATCCAGCGCGGCGCTGCGTGAGATGATCGCCGCCTTATGCGATTTCTCGGCCTTGATGCAACTGCGCGAGATATGGACCGCATGCGAGGTATCCATGCTGCGACTGGCAAGCCGTCTTGGTTATCAGCCCGATTGGGTGGGTCCCGCGCAAAAAGTGGGAAACTATGAATGCGTGGCCGCGCGTTTCCTCATGCCGCCCGAGCAAAGCAAAGACCTACGCCGCCATCTGGGCTTTGCGCATCCTGTGCTGCATCCCGATGATTTGCCCGCACAAGCCTGGGCATTGAGAAAGAAAGGATCATCGGATGCCGTGCCCCGTTGCGCATAGACAGCAAAGCTGGACACAAACCGATACCGAAGCCGAGAACGAGAACCAGACAGGCCCCATCTTAAATCCCCCCGCCTCTATTCCCGCCAATCGGCGCGGCTGGGGCTTGATGCTGAATCTGACGCTTGATCGTTTGAAATTCTTCCAGCGCCTGACTCGATCAACCGAGGTGGTATGGCTGGAGGCGCGCGGCCAACGCATGTTGGTGCTGAACCATCCCATCGCCATGCGGCATGTGCTGCAAGACGCCGCGCAAGTTTACCGAAAAAGCCCGTTCTATGAGCCTTTCCGCCCCGTGATCGGCGACAGCCTGTTGATCGCCGAGGGCGAATCTTGGCGGTCGCAACGTCGCGGCGCGGCACCGGCATTCGCCCAAGCGCAACTCCAAGCCCTGATCCCCGCCATTCAATCGGCGGGTGACTATCTGGTGAGACGCTGGGCGGGAGAGACCGATACCGGCAAGCCCGTGGCGATAGCGCCCGACCTTGCCGCCGCCGTCATGAGTATCGCGCTTCAAGGATTATTCGGCCATCAGTGCCAAGACTCCCCTGCCCTTGCGCGAGCCAGCATGATCTTGCTGCGCGAGACGGAGTTTCGCATGTGGTCGCCCATGACCCTGCCGCAAGAATGGGCGTTGGCACTGCCGCCATGCAAGGGTGCCTTGGCACTGCTGCGCCGCAAGGCGCAAGAGATCATCGACGCGCGCCGCCGCCAAACAACGGCAGGAAACGACTTGTTAGCGCGGCTGATCGCCGCTTGCGACAACGGAGATCGGAATGCGCGTTTCCTGCGCGACCAAGTCTTATTCTTCATGGTCGCCAGCTTTGACACGACCATCCAGGCCCTATCCTGGACGCTGATGCTGATGGCCCAGCATCCGAAAGTGGCGGATGCCATGGCGCAAGAGGCCGAAGATTTCTTGTCATCCAATGACCTAGCTCGTGCCGAAACCCTATTATCGGATCTGCCCTATACCTATGCGGTCTTGCAAGAATCCATGCGGCTTTATCCCCCCGTATGGACAATCTCGCGCCAAGCAACGCAAGACGACTTGGTACCGTTCCCCGGCCATGGACGAGTCAGAGTTCCCCAAGGGACAACCGTGATGGGATGCATCCATGCCCTGCACCAGCATCCCGGCCTATGGCCGCATCCCGAACGCTTTGACCCATCCCGCTTCATGGGAGCACAGGCCCTTGCCGCGAAAAGCGCCTATTTCCCATTCGGCGGCGGGCCACGCATATGCATCGGCGCAAGGCTGGCCGAGTTGGAGTCGGTTCTGCTATTGGCCATGCTGGCGCGCCGCTTTGAATTTGCTCCAATCAACAAGCGTCCCGTTCGTCCCCTGGCCGCCGTGGTGCTGCGCCCAAGCCGGAATCTGCGTTTGAGGATTAGGCAGCGTTGATACGGTACTAGGACAGGTTTGCCTGGGTCCTATGGAATTACATTCGTAACTAATTAGGATTCTTGCTGAAGACGCAGAATAGGTTCGATATTCTTTGCAAATACAAAAAATGATAACGCGCGTTACTGTAACGGCCGTCATTTCTATTCATTTGATCACTTGCACAACACGAATGGAATCATGCATATTACACTCGGTCATTATCCATCGTGTCTCTGTGTTCCCTTGTTTGTAAGGAAACATGATTTATGCTGGATCGCTTTAATGAAACACCTTGGACTGGTCTTCAAGAGCATGCACAACCATCTTCTGCCCCAACATGCCTTTAAGAACATCGGCCTCCCGGTGTTGAAAAAGATAGAGAGGTAGCTATATGACGGGAAATATTTTCCTTGAAAATGTAGTTCCGCAGATAATATCCGGCCTGGTTGTTCTAGTAATAGCTGGCGTTTCTGCATGGGCATGCAGGTTTTTTTTGTCAAAAAAACCTAAATTTCTTTTCTACAAAAAGAGACGTTATGAGCTACCATCCAAAGGCGGCTCAGATGAATACAAATACATGACAGTTGTAGCTATTTGGAATCCGGGTGCAAAAATTGAGAAATCCGACATAACGGAGTGTATTAGTATAAATCTTTCCAGGGGCTTCCATTCCAAGATTCACACGAATAATGTTCATCTAGAACAATGGATAAGTAGAGATGATAACAAAATTTCGTTTCTACCTGAAGAAATTCCTCAAAAATCAGGGTTTGTTACGAATGTAATAACATCCTCTCCATTGTACGATATATGTATAAAAGGGGGTATATCATATAAGCATATATATAAATATCCAGATGATGGCTCCATCATACTTGATGGTTACTTCTTCATATTGAATATTATTGATACAATATTACTGTTAATATTATTTTTTTCGTTGATGTCTTCTATATATATATTTTATATGATCTTTACTTATAATAAAGAAATATATATCTTTACGACTATATTGATAACAATTCTGAATATATTCCTTATTTTTAAGCAGCCAAGGATATGCAGCCAATATGTTCTAAGAAAATGCCAGATACCAAGCGATCTAAGATCATATTATGACGGCGAATAGCCGCAATCATCCCATCCAGCACATCATCATATTCATGGCCTATAGCAAAGTTCGAACCTTGAACGATCACATCACCCCGCGTTCAGATAGGCGGCCTTGAACAAAGTTTGCGTATAGGGTTGTTGCGGGGCGTTGAATATCTGGTCGGCAGGGCCGGATTCCACCACGCGCCCGTCTTTCATCACCATCACGTCATGGGCCAGGGCGCGCACGACGCGCAGGTCATGGCTGATGAACAGATAGGCCAAGCCCATCTGGGTTTGCAGATCACGCAACAGGCCCACGATTTGCGCCTGGATGGACACGTCAAGGGCCGAGGTCGGCTCGTCCAGGACGATCAAGCGCGGCTGCAGAACCAAGGCGCGGGCGATGGCCACGCGCTGACGCTGACCGCCCGAGAATTCATGCGGATAACGATGCCGCGCCTGTGGGTCCAGTCCCACGCGGCGCAAGGTTTCGATGACCTTGTCTTCCCGCTGGGCGGGGGTGCCGATATCATGAATCTCCATGCCCTCGGCCACGATCTGCCCCACCGTCATGCGCGGGCTAAGCGCGCCATAGGGGTCTTGGAAGACGATCTGCATGCGCTGGCGCATGGGGCGCAGGGCCTTGCCCTTCAAATCCTGGATCGCCTGACCCTCAAAGCGTATGGGGCCTTGGCTGTCGATCAGACGCAAAAGGGCAAGCCCCAAGGTCGTCTTGCCCGATCCGGACTCGCCCACCACGCCCAAAGTGCGTCCGGCATGCAATTGCAGCGATACGCCGTCCACCGCCCGCACATGATCCACCGGACGACGCAGCACGCCGCGCAAAACGGGAAAATGCACCCGCAAGTCTTCTGTCGCCAGAATCTCGGGCGTAGGGGCGGCAGGCGGCGGCGGGGCCAGGCCCGGTTGGGCGGCCAGCAAGGCCTTGGTGTAATCATGCTGAGGCGAAGTGAAAATCGGCGCGGATGCCCCTTGTTCGACAATCTGCCCCTGACGCATCACGCATAGCCGGTCGGCCAAGCGGCGCACGATATTCAGGTCATGGGTGATCATCAACAGAGCCATGCCGAAACGCTGACGCAGTTCCAGCAACAGATCCAGAATCTGCGCCTGCACCGTCACGTCCAGCGCCGTGGTCGGCTCGTCCGCGATCAACAAATCAGGATCGTTGGCCAGTGCCATGGCGATCATCACACGTTGCCGCTGTCCACCCGATAATTGGTGCGGATAGGCCGACATGAACCGGCCCGCATCCTCCAACCCCACCAGGCGCAACAGCTCGGCCACTTTGGCCCGAGCAGCGTTCTTATCCAGCCTTTTATGCAAAATCAGACTTTCCGCGATCTGCCTTCCTACGCGATGCAAGGGATTGAGCGAGGTCATGGGTTCTTGAAAGATCATGGCCATGCGATTGCCGCGCAATTCTTGCCACTGCGTTTGCGTGGCGAAAGCCAAATCCTGCCCCTTAAACAAAATGCTGCCGTGGCGAACACAGCCCGAACCTTGGGGCAGAAGATTCATCAAGGAAAGAGCCGTCACGGATTTACCCGACCCCGACTCGCCTACCAAAGCCAGCGTATCGCCCCGATGCACCGAGAAACTGACCCCGCGCACGGCCTGGACCGTCCCGCCCGGCGTGGCGAAATCCACGGCCAGGTCGCGCACTTCCAACAACGGAGAATCGGGCATACCGCTCATCTTGTGGCGTCGGGCAGCGGTTTGAGGAAATCCAGCACCATCAACTGAGTCTCGGGAGCCAACAGATCGTTATGCCCCAGCCCGGGCAGAAAAATGCCTTGCTTGGGCTGGCGCGCGGCCTCGAACAACTGGCGGCCCAGTTTCACCGGCACCACATCATCCGCCTCGCCATGCAGGATCAACAGCGGGGCCTTGATCTGTCCGATGCGCGAAAGAGAATCAAAGCGATCCCATAACAGCCAACTGACCGGCACAAGCGGATAATGATGCGATGCCGCATCCGCCAGCGAGGTATATGGCGATTCCAGAACCAGCGCCGCCACCGAACGCTCAGTCGCCATGGCAACAGCCAGGCCGGTGCCCAAAGACTCGCCGTATAGAATCAGCGATGCTCCGGCAATGCCGCGCTGCGCCAGTCTGTCCAACAAAAGCCACGCATCGGCGGTCAAGGCTTCCTCGCTGGGCTGGCCCGGATTGCCGCCATAGCCGCGATACCCCGCCACGACCACGCCATAGCCCGCATTCAGCCACGGCGTCACTTTATCCAGGCGACCATCGGGATTGCCGCCATTGCCGTGGAATAGGACGATCGTGGGACGGGCGGAATCCTCGGCCTGGACATGCCAACTGGAGATCGTAAGCCCGTCGGGCGTGGTGACTGGGATCACTTCGACCGGCAAGGGGCGCCATTTCTCGATGGAAAAGGCGCGCGGTTCGGGCAGGAATATCAAGTGACGTTGCGCCAAGGTCAGCCCCGCCACGGCCAACAGGTAAAGCGCCAAGGCCGCCAGCAGAAACCGCGCCCAGCCTGTCGCCATAAACCGAGACACAAAGGAACGAGAAGAGGACATCGAATCAGACTCCATCAACAGATGATGATGCGGGTTTACCCAGACCATAAAGCCGCGCATAGAGCCCGCCGCCGCCCATAAGCTCGGCGGGCGTCCCATGCTCGACAACGCGGCCATGGTCCAGGACATAGACATAATCCGCATCCGCCAAGGCCGAAGGCCGATGCGCGATCACCAATGTGGTGCGGCCTTGTTGCAACTGACGCAAAGCGGCCTGCACGGCGCGTTCGGATTCGGCGTCCAGCGCCGATGTGGCCTCGTCCAACAACAACAAGGGCGCGTCGCGCAGCATGGCCCGGGCGATGGTCAAACGCTGACGCTGACCTCCGGAAAGCGATAAGCCGTTCTCGCCGATCACCGTGTCATAGCCTTGGGGTAAGGCGGCGATAAAGTCATGGGCGCTGGCAGAGCGGGCGGCTTGTTCGATTTGCGCGTCGCTGGCCCCTGGCCGTCCATAGGCGATATTGGTGCGCACGGATTCGTTGAACAAGACGGCCTCTTGACTGACCAAGGCGATCTGACCGCGCAGGCTTTCCAGCGTCACATCGCGGATATCCGTTCCGCCGATCAGCAAGCGGCCTTGCTGAGGATCGAAAAAACGCAGGATCAGGCTGATGACGCTGGACTTACCCGCCCCCGATGGTCCCACCAAGGCGACGGTGCGGCCAGGCGGCACGTCGATATCCACCTCTGTCAGGGCCGGTTTACCATCGGCATAAAGAAAGCTGACCTTCTCCAGCTTCAAGCCATGCTTACCCGGCGGCAAAGTCTTGGCCCCTGGCGTATTCACCACCTGAGGCGCGGTATCCAACATGGCGAAAATGCGCTCAGCCGCCGCCATGCCCGCTTGCATCTGCGGATTGACGCGCGCCAGTCGCTTCATCGGTTCATAGGCCAGCAAAAAGGCAGTCATGAATGACAACAAGGCACCCGCCGTGCTTTGTCCCTCGCCGATGCGCCACGCGCCGTACAGCAAGACCAAAACGATGGTCAGGCCGCTAAAGACTTCGGTAATCGGCGCGGCGGCCGATGCGGTGCGCGCGGCCTTCATGGCCAGCGCATACATGCGCTCGGTCAGACCGCCCACGCGGTTCTGCTCATGCGATTCCATGCCATAGGCCTTGACATGTCGAATGCCTTGGAAGGTCTGATTAAGGGCATCGGCAAAACTGGCCACCGCCGCCTGGGTGTGCGAGGCCACGCGGCGCAGTTTTTTGGCCTTGCGCGCCACATAAAGCGCGGTCCACGGAAAGACCAGCGATGCGCCAAGCGCCAAGCGCCAATCCTGCCAAAACATGACGCCGATCAAAAAGGCCAGAGTCAACACGCCGCGCACGCTGCCCGTCAGGCATTCCACCACCGTGCTGCGCATGATGCCCACGTCATTGGTCATGCGCGAAATCAAAGTGCCCGAGGCGTTATCCTGGAAAAACGACAAATCCGAATTCATCAAATGGCCATAAGTCTGATTCTGGATGGTGGCCACCACGCGCTGGCCGATATGGCTCATCAACACGCTGTGGCCATAAGTGGCCAAGCCGCGCAACACAAAGGACCCTAGGATAATCAGGCTCAGTTCGATCAAACGATCCGTCTGGCGCGACTGGAAGCCGTCAAAGATCATCTCCATCAGCTTGGCCCAGGCCGCCGTCATGGAGGATGCCACGGCCATCAGCAACAAAGCCCCCACCAGCGTCCCGATATGAGGACGCAAATAGGTCTTGGCCATGCGTTTCAGCAAGGGCCATGATTCCGTGGGATGGTGGTCGGCGGAAGATGTGGATGATGTAGTCAAGAGCAGCGGCGACCTTCTTGTTCATGAACGTTTTTCCCGCCGTTACCGATAGCAGACTGCAAGCCTTTGGGCGACCCCCTTTGCGCAGCCATCTTGCCCCCGAGGCCGGAGGCTGTCATAAAGCTTCGTGATGACTGGAAAACTCTCTTGGATTCGGCGTTTGTCCCAAATCGGTACGCTGCTGGCGGTTGGCCTTTGCGCCAGCCTGGTCGGCACGGACGAGGCGGGCAATCGCTATTACCGCGCCCGCCGTACACGGCCCGGACAGCGCGAGAGGCGCTTTGTGATCTATCCTGGCGAGACCGATTCTAGTTCGGTTCCGGCACGATGGCATGGTTGGCTGCACCACACGCTGGACGTGCCCTTGGATCCGCGCGAATCCCATTATTCTTGGCTGAAATCCCATCGGCCCAATCTGTCGGGCCTGCCCGGTGCCTGGCTGCCGCCAGGTCATCCTATGGCAAGCGGGCAACGTCCGGCCAGTACGGCTGATATTCAGACTTGGCAACCGCCTTCGGACACGGCACCATCGGCGTCCGAAAGGGCTGTTTCCTCCACCCTCCAGGGAAGGTAAATCCTCATGAAACGGAATGTCATTGAAACCGTCATCGGCGCCGTCGTTCTGGCCGTGGCCGCGTTCTTCCTATCCTTCGCCTATCGCAGCGCCGATCTGCGCAAAGTGGAAGGCTACGAGATCACCGCCGCCTTCCCGAATATTGAAGGCCTGCACATGGGCAGCGATGTCCGCATCAACGGCGTCAAGGTCGGCACCATATCCAGCCAGGTTCTGAATCCAAAGACCTTCCTGGCAGATGTGCGCTTTACACTGGCACCCGAGATTCGCATTCCCAGCGACACGGTGGCGGTGGTGGCCAGCGAAGGTCTGCTGGGTGGGCGCTATCTGTCGCTTGAGATCGGCGTGGAAGAAGACCTGATCGCCAATGACGGCACCGGCAAGCTAACGCGCACACAACCTCCGATGAGATTAGAAGACCTGATCGGCCAAGTGGTCTTCAGTCGTCAGAAATCAGGCGAAGGCGCGGCACCTGCCCCTGCGGCGGCACCTGTGGCTGTTCCCGCCCCAGCGCCAGCTCTAACACCGAGCGCACCGAGCGCGCTGCCGTCCAGCAGTTCGGCTGTTCCGGCCCCACTGCCCCCGGCTCCGCGCACGGCAGTGCCAGCACCCAAGCCCATGCAAAATCCTGCGCCCTTGCCCGCAATGGAAGATCCGGAAGAATAAGAGAGCGCACGGATGCCGCCCGAGATGGCCACGCATTTAAGAGGAAGCCGAGTAAGGATTCTCGGTTTGATATTGGCTTTGTATGTCTTGGCTGGAATGCCATGCCTTGCCTATGCGGCGGATACTTCTGTGCCACCCAATGAATCGTTCTTACCGGATCAGAACTCAAATGATCAGGACGGCGCGAATATTGACGAACAGCCAGAGGCTGCGACCGAGCCGCCTCTGGCCGTATCGTCTTCATCAGAGACATCAAAGCCACCCCCGGTCCCAATGGAATATTATCCCGTCGCTGTGCTGCGCGGACTGGACAAGGTGGCAGCTAAGGCCGAACGCTTTCTGGCACCGGTGGGCGTACCCATGCATTTTGGCACACTCGATGTAACCGTACGCGCTTGCGCCAAAACGCCGCCCGAGGAAAAGCCCGAGGCCGCAGCCTATCTGGAGATCAACGAATCGCGCCAAGGTACCCAGCCTGTTGTGCTGTTTCGCGGCTGGATGTATGCCTCCAGTCCTTCTTTATCCGGCCTGGAACATCCTGTGTATGACTTATGGCTATTAGATTGCCAGTCGGCTAAATAGGAAGCCCCGGCAAACGCTGCCCTACACCTTTTGCGTTCATATAACCCAACAAGGAAGGTATGCTGGCTTTGCGCAACAGCACCGGCAGTTCGCGCACATGCTCAATCACATGATCGGCATAGCTCGGTCCATCAGGATCGGGCATGCCCGTCTCAGGCAAAGGCGAAGCTATGAAGATGGACATCGCCAATCCTGCCTGACGTGCCGATTGCACATCACGGGCTCGGTCACCGACCATGGCGCTACGTGATAGATCAATGCGCAGACTTTGGGCGGCATCCAAGATCATACCCGGGGCCGGTTTGCGCCAGAAACTCTCACATCGAAAGGCTTCAATTTGAGCATGGGGATGATAGGGAGCGTGCAGAACATCGTCCAAGACGACATCTTCCGCCGACAGCAAACTACGCATGTGATCGGTGACATCACGATAGTCCTGCAACGATAGATGGCCGTGGCCGATCCAGGACTGGTTGGTCACCACCACCAGCCGCCACCCCATCCCCTGAATATGCCGCAGTACAGGGGCCACACCTGGCATCAACGAGAAATTGTGACGATCCGTCGCACAGCCTGTATCGGTGTTAATGACACCGTCACGGTCTAAGAATAGTGCGGGCATATCCTGACGCATCGGCTTTGACCTATCATGTCTGGTCTATTTGCATCCTAGCATCGTGCCATCCCCCTAGCCACATATTAATCGCCTGGATCCCTCCTAAAGAAGTCAGTTGTTAGGGGCGATCACCTACTCCACCGTCACGCTTTTGGCCAGATTGCGGGGCTGATCGACATCGGTGCCTTTGGCGATGGCGGTGTGATAGGCCAAAAGCTGCATGGGGATGGCGTAGAGAATCGGCGCGGTCAAGGGATGACAGGTCGGCATCTCGAAACCGGCGGTGGTGTCGATATGCGAAAGGCCCGCCGCGTCGCTGAACACATAACTGCGGCCCCCGCGCGCGCGGACCTCCTGCAAGTTCGAGACCGTCTTTTCGAATAACTCGTCATGCGGGGCCAGCACGATCACGGGCATGCTGTCGTCAATCAGGGCGATGGGGCCGTGTTTCAACTCGCCCGACGGATACCCCTCGGCATGGATATAGGATATCTCCTTCAGCTTCAGCGCGCCTTCCAGGGCCAGGGGGAAAGTGCTGCCGCGCCCCAGATAGAGGGCATGGCGCGCATCGACGAATTCCTTGGCCATATGTTGCAACTGGGCTTCCCGGTGTAGAATCTCGTTGATCTGGGCAGGCACCTCGGTCAATGCCTGGACCAGGTCCGCCGCCGCATCGGGCGTAAGCGCGCCGCGCGCCACGCCGGCCTGGATCGCCAAGCACGCCAACACGGCCAATTGCGTGGTAAAGGCCTTGGTCGAAGCCACGCCGATCTCGGGACCAGCCAGAGTCGGAATCACATAATCCGCTTCACGCGCGATGGAACTGTGTGGGACGTTCACGACGGCCAGGACTTTTTGGCCCTTTTGACGCACATGTCGCAAGGCCGCCAAAGTGTCCGCCGTCTCGCCCGATTGCGAGATCACCACGCACAGACCCGCCGGATCGACCGGCCCGCCGCGATAGCGGTATTCCGATGCGATATCCACCTCGACCGGCATTCCGGCCAAACGTTCGAACCAATATTTGGCCACAAGCCCGGCGTAATAGGCGGTACCGCATGCTGTGACGGTCAGGCGCGTGATTTTGTCCCAGTCTATCGCGATTCCTGGCGTCGCCACTTTACGCTGCGCTTCATCAAGCAAGCTGCACAACGTGTTGCCGATCACGACGGGCTGCTCGGCGATCTCTTTGCTCATAAAATGACGATAGGACCCCTTGCCGGTCATCGCGCCGGAAAGCTGGCCTGGCTGCATCGCGCGATGCGCCGGCGCGTCATGGGAGTCGTAGATCTCGACATGTCCGGGGGTCAGTTGCGCCCAATCGCCTTCCTCTAGATAAATTACATTGTCGCTGATGGGGGCCAAGGCCAAGGCGTCCGAACCGATGGCGACCTGCTGTCCAGGCCCAACGCCCACCGCCAAGGGACTGCCGCGCCGCGCCGCGATCAACAGGTCTTCGTGCCCGGCAAAGATCATCCCCAGCGCAAAGGCGCCTTCCAGGCGTTTCAAGCTGGCGGCGACGGCCTGGGCGGGAGTCTTGCCTTGGCGCAGTTCGTGGCTGACCAGATGGGCGACGACTTCGGTATCCGTCTCGCTGCTAAACACACAGCCTTGGGCTTCCAGCTCGAGGCGCAAGGCGCGGTGGTTTTCGATGATCCCGTTATGCACCACGGCCACCTCGTCGGTGGCGTGCGGATGCGCGTTCGTCTCGTTCGGGCGGCCATGCGTGGCCCAGCGCGTGTGACCTATCCCCACGCGCCCAGACAAAGGCTCCGATTGCAGCTTGCCGCGCAGGCCTTCCAATTTGCCTTGCTGGCGACGACGCTCGATCACGCCGTCCACCAATGTGGCCACGCCCGCGCTGTCATAGCCGCGATATTCCAGACGACTAAGGCCCTCGATCAACAAAGGCACCGCTTGCTCACATCCCACCACACCGACAATGCCGCACATAGGCTCGATCCTTTCCGGTATTCCTGATGCACCGGACGGTATCGGCAACAACCTTGATTGCGCAAGGACCTGGCCCTTCACATTTTGTGACGGATTGCTACAGCCCCAGTGCCAGAGAATCTCGTGCAGCCGATCCGGTTCCCCCCTGGCTGGAGAAGATTCGTCAACAGATCGCGCCGCAGCGGAATGTGTCGCCGTTGGTGTTGGACTTGGACGGAGACGGGGTCGAGGTATCGGCCTTAGACCAATCGCGCCCGCGCGTCTATTTTGACCTGGACAATGACGGCATGGCCGAGAACCTGGCCTGGGTGACGGGTGGCGATGGGTTGCTGTGCCGAGACTTGAACGGCAATGGGCTGATCGACAATGGCAACGAGCTGCTGGGCAGCGCCTCGGTTGACGGTTTTGCCAAACTGGCGGCGCTGTATAGCACGCGCGATCGGCGCATTAACCAACCAAGGGTATGTAATAAATCGACATTATTTCCATTGCACGGCACGCGCGGATGCGCTATATCCGGGCGTGTAAGGACAAGAAACATATTTGCAACTGCGCTGGCCGCTTAACTTCGAGGTGATTTGATGACCTTTTCCGCTTCGCGCTCTGTCCTCTCCGTCTTTCTTTTGGGATCGGCCTTGATGGGCATGATGCCAAGCGCGGTGTATGCGCAAACGCCGCCCAGCGGTGCGGCGCAGGCCGATGATGAAGAGGGCATTCCCAAAGTCTCATGGGGCGGCGCGTGCGATCAGGGAAGAAAAGCCGTTCCCGCCACGGCCTGCGACAAACTGGGCTGCTACGCGCCCGACTGCCTGGGCGGCTGGGGGCTGCGGCCACGCCGTACCTATAAACTGGTCTATGACGGCGATCCGGTGTGCAAGGTGATCGTGAAGACGCTGAACGACACGCTGCGTATGGACCCCAAAGAAGCCATCAAGCGCGTGACGCATCCGACGCCGCGCCCGGACAAGATCGAAAAACTCAGATGGAGGGGTGTGGATTTCTATCGCTCACAAAACCCGCTGTTCAGCGATCCCATCTTTACCCAGTGGAATTTAATACAGGGCGGGATTCATGGTGAGAATGGAAGCCGTTTTTCGATCGGCGATACGGCCTTTGAATACTGGCAAATCCTGCCCTATAAAAATGACGGCGTGGATCAGTTGGTGACGATCCATACGAATCCGTCGGATAAGTATCGCTCTGTAATCCAGCCACCATTCATGCTTTTGGAGTGGGATATTCCTGCAGATAAACTGAAAATGGAAGACTGGTCTTATTACAAATCATACCTGCCATATGAAGAGGTAAATGATGGAAAAATCGGTAAGGGTGCCGTCAATGGTATAAGGAGTCTCTTGGGGTATCAAGGTAAGCTGGTATTTCCTAAGATTTCTGCTGAATTGCAGAAGGATGAAATGCCATGGAGTAATTTTGATCGGGGGCCGAGTCTTGCCCATTTTGCGAATATTCACGGCAAATATTACCTTATATTGATGAGCACTACCCCGCATGACCTGATGGTCGTGGCCGATGCGGCACGACCACCCGGTGATGACTTGTGTTACATCGAATCCAGCATCACGCATAAAATCAAATTCGCACCAGGCCACCACTGATCCACACAAGTCGGGAGTAACCAACATGTCGAAATTCGCCGTTCTTTTTCCAAACTATGCTGATAACGCCGCCTATCTGGCCGTGCGTAACAAGATGCTCCAGGAGGGAGAGAACAGGCCTCTTTATTTGGGAGGAAGTAACCTTCCCGCAGCAGGAAAGTATGGGAAACCGGGGAATCTGGACTACACTATCGGCTATGGCTATGACATCAGCAAGCAGACGGGTGCAGGAATTATTGCCGATTTTACGGCGGCGGGGATCGCCATCAGCGATGCCAAGACAAACAATGTTGGCGGTGTGCTGTATAGCACGCGCGATCGGCGCATTAACCAACCAAGGGTATGTAATAAATCGACATTATTTCCATTGCACGGCACGCGCGGATGCGCTATATCCGGGCGTGTAAGGACAAGAAACATATTTGCAACTGCGCTGGCCGCTTAACTTCGAGGTGATTTGATGACCTTTTCCGCTTCGCGCTCTGTCCTCTCCGTCTTTCTTTTGGGATCGGCCTTGATGGGCATGATGCCAAGCGCGGTGTATGCGCAAACGCCGCCCAGCGGTGCGGCGCAGGCCGATGCTGAAGAAGGCGTGCCCAAAGTCTCATGGGGTGGCGCGTGCGGGCGAGCAAGAAGCACCGTGCCAGCACAGGCCTGCGACAAACTGGGCTGCTACGCGCCCGACTGCCTGGGCGGCTGGGGGCTGCGGCCACGCCGCACCTATAAGCTGGTCTATGATGGCGATCCGGTGTGCAAGGTGATCGTGAAGACGCTGAACGACACGCTGCGTATGGATCCTAAGGAAGCCATCCGGCGAGTCACGCATCCGATGCCGCGACCGGATAAGATCGAAAACCTCCGCTGGGGGCATCACGATTTCTATCGTTCCCAAAACCCGCTGTTCAGCGATCCCATCTTCACCCAGTGGAATTTTATTCAAGGCGGGACATCTGGCGATAACGGCAGTCGCTTTGCAATTGGTGATGCACCTTTGGAATACTGGCAAATCCTGCCCTATAAGAATGACGGCGTGGATCGGTTGGTGACGATCCATACGAATCCGTCGGATAAGTATCGCTCTGTAATCCAGCCACCATTCATGCTTTTGGAGTGGGATATTCCTGCAGATAAACTGAAAATGGAAGACTGGTCTTATTACAAATCATACCTGCCATATGAAGAGGTAAATGATGGAAAAATCGGTAAGGGTTGCCGTCAATGGTATAAGGAGTCTCTTGGGGTATCAAGGTAAGCTGGTATTTCCTAAGATTTCTGCTGAATTGCAGAAGGATGAAATGCCATGGAGTAATTTTGATCGGGGGCCGAGTCTTGCCCATTTTGCGAATATTCACGGCAAATATTACCTTATATTGATGAGCACTACCCCGCATGACCTGATGGTCGTGGCCGATGCGGCACGACCACCCGGTGATGACTTGTGTTACATCGAATCCAGCATCACGCATAAAATCAAATTCGCACCAGGCCACCACTGATCCACACAAGTCGGGAGTAACCAACATGTCGAAATTCGCCGTTCTTTTTCCAAACTATGCTGATAACGCCGCCTATCTGGCCGTGCGTAACAAGATGCTCCAGGAGGGAGAGAACAGGCCTCTTTATTTGGGAGGAAGTAACCTTCCCGCAGCAGGAAAGTATGGGAAACCGGGGAATCTGGACTACACTATCGGCTATGGCTATGACATCAGCAAGCAGACGGGTGCGGGGATTATTGCCGATTTCACGGCGGCGGGGATTGCCATCAGTGATGCTAAGACAAATGATGTCGGCGGCACAATGTATAGTACGCGCGAATTGCTGGTCAGTTATATTAAGTCTGGGGACGAAAAGACATTGGCGGCACTCAATACCGCTTTCAAGAATGATTATGCAGGGACGGTCACGGACCAGCCACCCAAGGGCCTAACGCAGGCTCAAGGCCTGGCCTTGCTGAACGCCGCGATGAAGCGCCGATACGAGCCTGAATTGATCAGTAAGATCACGGATCCGAAGCTGAACGCCGGTGATGAGGGCCACACATTGGCGAATAACGGCCTGCATGCGTTGTTGATCAGCGAAAAGTATAACGGGGTTTATGGGGATTTGCAGGGAAAATATATTCAGCAAGGCAATATCGGCGCATTCCTGGCCGATGTGCTGTTCTTTAATAATAAAGCCGAGGGCGTTTATAAACAGGGCCTGGAAAGCCGCCGCCTCCGTGACCTGGCGGCAGCGCTGGGCGTGACAGCTGTGGAAACTGACGATAACGCAACCAGCATCAACTTTACCGCCAATCCGCTGGCGGGGGTGTTTGTGGCTTTGGCGTTGAAGCAGGAGGCCGCGAATATCGCCAATCATATCAAAACATTTCCGGCGGGCAGTACGGCGGTGACGGACTTAACAGCCATTCGCGCCAATCTGCTGGCCAGCGCGCGGGACGCGGTGAATGTGCCGGGCACGGGGTTTCATCTGGTGCAGCCGGGAGAAACCCTGGCCTCTATCGCCGCCAGTGTGAGATATAGCGCCGATCTGTTAGGGCGGCTGAATGATCGCGTGACCGAGGATGATGGCGTTTACTGGGACGCGGGAGTTTGTTCTGTGGCCGTGGGCAGCATGATCCGCGTGCCGATCCAGGCCATCGCCATCGGCGCGCAGGACACCCCTTTGCCTTTCCTGCCCAATAAAAACCGCGCCTATATTTTCGACACGACAACCAAGATGATTTATGTCGTGCCCAGCGAGCTGGACGACGACCTTGACGGCGCTTTGGTGGTGCTGCGCGGTTCATCGGACCCTGGCTTTCGGATCTATCCGTCTTCCGGGGGATGGGCTTTTACGGATTTTACCATTACGCCTACGGCCAGCGCGGCAGGCGGCACATATCTGATTCACATGAATCAGCCTGCGCCTCCCCCTGTGCAGCATACCTATGGGTATGGGACAGATGCCGGCGGCGTGTACACCAATATGTACGTCCCCATCTCTTACGGCACCAATTATAATGACACGATATACTCGTCATCGGGTGCATGGACGCAAAATGTCAGCGTCAATGGCATGGGCGGGAATGACCTTATCAGTATATCCGGCCTGATGGTAAATGCCACGCTTCATGGCAATACAGGATATGACCATATCATTGGGGGATCTGCCAATGATGTTATTTATGGCGATGAAGACGATGATTGGATGGCAGGAAGTTTAGGCAAAGATACATTATACGGCGGGACGGGAAGCGATACATTATATGGGGGTGAAGGTAATGACACGTTATACGGCGGTGAGGGGAGAGATGAATTATATGGAGACGTAGGCAACGATATACTGGATGGCGGCGCCGGAAATGATGTTCTAAGAGACGTAGGTTCTTACGATATTCTAGGCATCTCTGGAAATAATACTTTTAAAGGTGGAGATGGCGATGATGATGTTTATGGTGGAAGCGGGGATGATACGTATATTTATACAAGTGGTTATGATCGCTATGATGATAATTCAACATATCGTGTCAATAACACACCCTATTTTTATAACAGTAATGATACGATAGTTATGCCGACTGGCGTGACTCTATCTAATTTAAATTTTGAATATACTGATCATTATCATGCCTCATATTCTGATAGTTATGCATTAAAGATTCATGTAGCTAATTTAGGAGAAATAGCTCTAAAAGAAAATCAGTATGTGGAATTTTCCACTATTCCCATAAATGATAGACGCATCACAAATATAGATAATTTACGTTTGGCGAATGGTGTGGTCTATTCTATGAAAGGTGACAATCGCATCACGGTTTCATCCTATGGGACTGAGGGAAATGACAGTATATTCTCTTATGGACACGACTTTACCTGGACTTCTCCTACTTTTAAGATGGCTTTATATGGCTACGGCGGGGATGATTCTTTATATGGCGGCATGTCTGATGATAAATTAGACGGCGGCATTGGGACGGATGTGTTGGAAGGTGGGGTCGGCAATGACATCTATGTTGCCTCGTCCGGCTATGACCGCATTTATGAGGAGGGCAACGATCTGCAGGATGTGTTGCTGGCTCCGGCCGGCATTACGGCAGCGCAGGTGTCCTATTACCATGATGGCAACCAGAACCTGGCGATTGTGATCGCGGGGCTTGATCTGATTACGGTGATGGGTCAGTTCTATCATGCTGTAAGCAATCGGTTAGACTATATCAAGTTGTCAAACGGACAGATGATATCCCTGGCGGGACTTTCAATGAAAACGTTCGGGACGGATTGGGATGACAATATAACAGGCATTGTAGGTGCGGCGACGGATGATGTGATCGATGCGGGGGAAGGTAACGATTCTGTGTTAGGGGGTGCCGGCAATGACAAAATATTGGGCGGAGACGGGGATGATACGCTCAATGGCGAAGACGGTGCCGATCAACTAAACGGCGATGCCGGGAATGATTGGATATTCGGCGGCGTGGGCAATGACAAAGCATGGGGCGGCGATGGCGATGACAGGCTGTTTGGCGAAGACGGCGATGATCAGCTTTACGGCAATGCTGGGGATGACATGATTTCAGGTGACAATGGCAATGACCAGCTTTACGGCAATGCTGGGGATGACATGATTTCAGGTGACAATGGCAATGACCAGCTATTCGGCGATGCTGGGGATGACAATCTTGAAGGTAAGGCCGGCAATGATAAAGCTTGGGGTGGTGATGGGAATGATTCAATTTCGGGCGGCGATGGCGATGATCAGCTGAACGGCGAAGCGGGGAATGACGGGATATCCGGCGGCAACGGCAACGATACATGCTGGGGCAGTGATGGAAATGACGGAGTTTCCGGTGGAGAAGGCAACGACAACGCTTGGGGCGGCGATGGCGATGATAAGCTCTATGGCCAAGACGGCGACGATCAATTAAACGGCGATGCCGGGTTAGACCTTATCCAAGGCGGCACCGGCAACGACAAAGCTTGGGGTGGCCTCGGCGATGATAAGCTCTATGGCCAAGACGGCGACGATCAATTAAACGGCGATGCCGGGGTGGACCTTATCCAAGGCGGCACCGGCAACGACAAAGCTTGGGGCGGCGATGGTGATGATACGCTCTCTGGCGAGGACGGCGCGGATCAGTTGAACGGCGATGCCGGGTTAGACCTTATCCAAGGCGGCACCGGCAACGACAAAGCTTGGGGCGGTACCGGCGATGATAAGCTCTATGGCGAAGACGGCGACGATCAATTAAACGGCGATGCCGGGGTGGACCTTATCCAAGGCGGCATCGGCAATGACTCGGCTTGGGGCGGCGATGGTGATGATACGCTCTATGGCGAAGACGGCGACGATCAACTAAACGGCGATGCCGGGGTGGACCTTATCCAAGGCGGCACCGGCAACGACAAAGCTTGGGGCGGCCTCGGCGATGACAAGCTCTATGGTCAAGACGGCGACGATCAACTAAACGGCGATGCCGGGGTGGACCTTATCCAAGGCGGCACCGGCAACGACAAAGCTTGGGGCGGCGATGGCGATGATACGCTCTATGGCGAAGACGGCGCGGATCAGTTGAACGGTGATGCAGGGAATGATGCGATCCGTGGTGGCGCAGGGCTTGACCACATATGGGGCGGCGCTGGCAATGATCGAATCTATGGCGAGGGAGATGCCGACGCCTTGTATGGCGGGGCGGGCGATGACCAAATTCAGGGCAATGATGGCAATGACCAGCTTTATGGCGAGGCTGGGTCCGACGTCCTCTATGGCGGTCTGGGCGATGACAAATATGTCTTTGCCGCCGGTTACGGTCATGATGTGCTCGATGACGCCAGCGGTGGCGGCGCGGGGACGGACACGCTGTTGATCCAAGGGCTGGCCGATACCGATGCGCTACGATTCTCGGTGACCGGAGCCACGAATGACGTGTTGATCAAGCTGAACGCGGCCGATGATGTGCTGCTGAAATATCAGTATTCGGCTTATCGTCCGATCGATTGGCTGCAATTCGATGATGGGTCTTATGCGGGTCTTTACGCCTATGACTCTTGGGTGTGGGGTGGCAATTACGGCACGAATATCACCTTGGGCACGGCTACGACGAACACGGCGGCGGATATCTATTGGGGCGATGCCGAGGCGGAAACCATCCGCACTTATGGCGGCAATGATCAGATCTTTGGCAATGGCGGCAACGATAAGCTGGTCGGCGGCGAGGGCGACGATATGCTGGCCGGTGGATCGGGCAATGACGAAATGTGGGCCGAGAACGGCAATGATCGTCTTTTCGGCGGCACAGGGGCTGATGTGCTGCGTGGCGGGGCTGGGAATGACATCATCAGCGGCGGGGCTGGAAATGACATTATGGTTGGTAATGCTGATAATGATCAGCTCACGGGCGGTTCGGGTAATGACACTTATAACTTTGCCGCAGGAGATGGCTCGGACATTCTAACGGAAAATGACGCTACCACGGGCAATGTGGATGTTCTGTCCTTTTTGTCGGGAGCAAACAGCGATCAAATCTGGTTCCGTCATGTGGGGAACAATCTGGAAGTCAGCTTAATCGGCACTGCGGATAAGGTCACTGTCAGCAACTGGTATTCAGGCAAGGCCTATCATGTCGAGCAGATCAAATCCTCTAACGCCAAGACTCTGCTGGACAGCCAAGTCGAGAATCTGGTTAGCGCTATGGCGGGCTTCACGCCACCCGTGATGGGTCAGACGACCTTGCCCGGCAATTACCAAGCGGCGTTAGCCAGCGTGATCGCCGCGAATTGGGCGTAAGTAGGGGGTTGGAATGGGGGGGCTTCGTTTGCCCCCCCCCTAAATGGGTAGAGTATTTCGTGACTTATAGTGTGTTTCGGTGGCGTTGGTCACGAAATATTAAAACGATTATGAAATAATATACCTCTTTCTATTTGATACGAGCACAGGCATGTCCGAGCAAGATTCCGTCAAGAAACCAACAATCAATCCTGCAGCTACTGCGGGGGCGGTGGTGGATTCGGGGCTGGCATGCCTTGTGATGATGACGCGCTTTCACGGCGTAGCGGCGGATCCCGATCAAATCCTTCATGAGCATGCATCTGACGGTCATAGGCTGGGTCAAGCCGAGATTCTTTTGGCGGCCAAGCAATTGGGCCTGCATGCCAAGCTGACGCGCACGCAGATCGAACGTTTAGATCGCGCGCCGCTGCCCGCTATCGCCGTAGATCGGGCGGGCGGATTCTTTATCGTGGCGCGCGCACAAGAGGATCAAGTGTTGATCCAGGATCCTGCTGTTGGTCGCCCTCAGTCGGTGAGCCGCGCAGAACTTGATGCGCGCTGGACGGGGGAATTGATTCTATTCACCTCGCGCGCTTCGCTGGCGGGAGAGATGGCAAAATTTGATTTCTCATGGTTCATCCCCGCCGTTGTCAAATATCGCCGTTTGCTGGGTGAGGTTCTTCTGGTCAGTTTTGTGCTGCAAATCTTCGCGCTTATCACGCCTCTGTTTTTTCAAGTGGTGATGGATAAAGTTCTGGTGCATCGAGGCATGACGACTCTGGATGTGATCGCCGTAGGGCTTGGCGTGGTGGTGCTGTTCGAGGTCACGTTGAATACCCTGCGTGGTTATATCTTTGCCCATACCTCCAGCCGCATTGATGTGGAATTGGGGGGACGGCTGTTTCGCCATTTGCTGGGCTTGCCCTTGGCCTATTTTCAGGCGCGGCGCGTGGGCGATTCCGTTGCGCGTGTACGGGAGTTGGAGAATATCCGCTCTTTCCTAACGGGCAACGCCATTACCTTGGTCCTTGATCTGCTGTTCTCGGTGGTTTTTATCGCGGTAATGCTGTGCTACAGCGGCTGGCTGACCTTGATCGTGGTGTTGTCCTTGCCGTGCTATGGCATTTTGTCGGCTTTCGTTACCCCTTTATTGCGCGCGAGACTGGACGAGAAATTTAATCGTGGTGCCGAGAACCAAGCCTTTTTGGTCGAAACCATCAGCGGCATTGATACGGTCAAGGCCATGGCGGTCGAGCCGCAATGGACGCGCAAATGGGATAACCAATTGGCGGCCTATGTGTCCTCCAGCTTCCGCACCACTGCTTTGGGTAACTTCGCCAGCAATGGCGTTTCGTTGATCGGAAAACTGGTGACGGTGGCAACGCTGTATGTCGGGGCACGATTGGTGATGGAAGGCCATCTGACGGTCGGCCAGCTAATTGCCTTTAACATGCTGGCAGGACAAGTGGCGCAGCCCGTGATGCGCTTGGCGCAGTTATGGACGGATTTCCAGCAGGTCGGTATCTCCATGCAGCGCCTGGGCGATATCCTGAACACGCATCGAGAGACGGCGGGGGCGAAAAGCAGCCTTCCGGCACTGAAGGGGCGGATCGAACTGGATCATGTGACCTTTCGCTATCGCCCGGATGGGCCAGAAGTGTTGTGCGGGATCGAACTGGTTATTCAACCGGGTGAGATACTGGGCATCGTTGGTCGTTCGGGGTCGGGTAAAAGCACGCTGACCAAATTGGTGCAACGGCTGTATGTGCCTGAACGTGGGCGCGTGCTGATCGATGGGATGGATCTGGCTCTGGCCGATTCATCGTCACTGCGGCGGCAGATCGGCGTGGTCTTGCAAGAAAATGTGCTGTTCAACCGATCGATCCGCGACAATATCGCTTTGTCCGATCCAGGAGCGCCGCTCGAAGCCGTGATGCGCGCCGCCAAGATGGCGGGTGCGCATGAGTTCATCCTGGAGCTTCCCGAAGCCTATGACACGATGGTGGGCGAGCATGGCGCGACCCTTTCGGGTGGACAGCGTCAGCGTATCGCCATCGCCCGCGCGTTGATGACCAATCCGCGTGTCCTGATCTTTGATGAGGCCACCAGCGCGTTGGACTATGAATCCGAGCGCGTGATTCAAAACAATATGAAAGTCATTTGCCAGGGCCGTACGGTGATCATCATCGCGCATCGTTTGTCCGCTGTGCGGGACGCCAATCGGATCATTGTGCTGGACCGGGGCCGCATCGTCGAAGCTGGGGCACATGCCGAATTGATGCAGCGTCAAGCCGGACATTATGCACGGCTGCACCGATTGCAGCAGGGATAGGCCGCCATGACCTGGACATTACACAGCAAGGCTTGGGGGGATTTGTGGAAGCGCTATGCGGCGGTGCTACGTCACGCTTGGCGGCATCGGCAAGAGCTGGATAGCCCGGCGCGTTTGCCGCATGAAGCGCAATTTCTACCCGCTGCGTTGGCGTTGCAGGAAACGCCGCCATCCCCTGCGCCGCGCATGGCGATGTGGCTTATCATGAGCTTTGCCTTGTTGGCTGTGCTATGGGCGACATTCGGACAGATTGACATGGTGGCCACCGCCCAAGGACGCATCGTGCCAGGAGACCGCACCAAGACCATCCAGCCGATCGAAACCGCCACGGTTAAGGCAATCCATGTTCATGATGGGCAATCTGTCAAAGCCGGAGATGTGCTGATCGAGTTGGATGCCACAAACGCCCAGGCAGACCGTGACCGCCTAACGGGCGATTTGGGTTTCTCCCAATTGCAGGCCGCGCGTTCGAAAGCCATGCTGGCGGCGCTGGATTCAGGCAAGCTGGAACTGCCACAACGGCCAGCTCATTTGGATGAATCACGCTGGCAAGAGGCGCTGTCCTGGCTATCGGGCCAGCATGGCGAGTATCTGGCCAAACTGGAACGCATGGATGCCTCCATTGCGCAGCGTCAGGCGGAGTTGGAATCAACTCGGGAACTGGTGCATAAATTAGAGCAAACGGCTCCCCTCGCGCGCCAGCGCGCCCAGGACTTTAAGGAGTTACTGGAACGCAGCGCGGTATCCAAGCATGCCTATCTAGAAAAGCAACAGGCCCATATCGAACAGGAGTCGGATCTGGCCGCGCAGCGCAGTCGCCTGAACGAGATCGAGGCCGCTTTGCGTGAGGCCGAGGGACAAAAATCCCAGCTTACCGCCGAGACACGCCGCACGCATCTGGACAGCCTGAATGACGGCATGCAAAAAGCCGCAGCGACCGAGCAAGAATTGCTCAAAGCCGACACGCGCGGCAAATTGATGACTCTGACCGCGCCGGTGGAAGGCACAGTTCAGCAATTGGCGGTGCATACCGTGGGAGGCGTCGTCACGCCGGCCCAGGCGTTGATGGTCGTCGTGCCGCGCGACGACGCTTTGGAAATCGAAGCCTTCGTCGAGAATAAGGATATCGGATTCGTCAGAGCCAATCAGAACGCCGAGATTAAGATCGAAACTTTTCCCTACACCAAATACGGCACCCTTCATGCCAAGGTGCTTTCCGTCTCGCACGATGCCATCAATGACGAGAAACGCGGCCTCATCTATACCGCCCGCGTCCGAATGGAACGCTCTACGATCCTGGTCGATGGCACACAGGTGCATCTTGGCCCCGGCATGGCCGTGACAGTGGAGATCAAAACCGGCAAACGCCGCGTGATCGAATACTTCCTTAGCCCACTCTTACAATATGGGCATGAAAGCTTGAGGGAAAGATAGGCGCTGTGGCAAAATGCGGAATGCAGATATCAGGCCGACCGAAACTGCATTGCAGACCGCGTTCATCCAGCCAAAACCATCAAACGCAAGACGTAGTGTGCGCGGAAGAACAGCAGCATAGCCCCGAAAATACGTCTTACAAACCGGAAATACTGCGGGGCCTACAAGGTCATGAACGAGAGCGAGCGTCTCACAGCATTAGCGAGCAATCTGTAGGCCGTTTTGATAACTGCTGAGCGGTGCTGTCTGCGAACTAAGCACGCCGCCTGGATTTTGCACCCGAGAACCACCATAACCCAGATTAGATTGCGCCGTACCCAGAGGACTGCCCCGCATTCCAAGCGGACTCCCTCCCGCAGCCAGCGGCGTCCCGCTTCTGCCTATGGACGTACGCCCGGCGCCCAGAGACGTGGCACCCCCGACTGCAACATCATCCTGCTCAGCGTGGAGCACCTGAGATTGAGGCTGTATTCTATCCCATTGACGCTGCAATGAGCCGCGCTCGGCACTCAAGCGATCCTGCGCTGCCATGGCAGACGTAGCCACAGAACAGGCCAAAGCTAAACCTAAGACGATGATGGATGAATTTTTCATGGCTACCTACCAAAGATATCTACAGCAACGCCTCAGAGTGTAACAACAAATGACATATATTCATAATTCTTTCATCCCCGCCGAGACTGCCCAACTCATGGAGGTAATGCGGATAACTCATTGAAAAAATGGTGCTACTGAGAGGAATCGAACCTCCGACCCCGTCCTTACCAAACTGCGCTCGGCCTATTTTGCACAACTTCGCAGGAATGCGAAGAAACGCTTTTTATTACGCTATATCAATGTGTTAGTTGACTTCCAGCGACCTATAGAGCGACTGTCTGGTTATCAGCTTTACGCACCGGTTTGAAGCCTCTTGCTTCCACAGTGCTTCCATGAAACGGCGCGCATGGCTGACGAGAACCATAATAACGACAGGCTCGAACGCTGTGGCACGACTGACGAAACGCACATTGGAATCCGCCGAGATCAAGGCCAAGGACTATTTCATCTTTGACGATGAATTGCCGGGCTTCGGTGTGCGCATCATGCCATCGGGAAAGAGGATCTTCGTCCTGCAATACCGCGTGGGCACCAGAGCCAGACGTTGCACACTTGGTCATTATCCCGTCCTCACTGTCGAGCAGGCGCGCGTCAAGGCAACAAAGACTCTGGCCATTGTGCGGGGCGGCGGCGATCCCTCCGGCGATAAGCAGGCGCTTGCCGCCGCTCCAGATGTGCGCAATCTGGGGCAAAGGTTTCAGGATGTACATTGCAAGGATCATCTGAAGCCAAGCACCCGCGCTCAGTACACGCATCTCCTGAACAAACACATCATCCCAGAACTTGGCCACCTAAAGGTCGCCAGCATCACACGCGCGGACATCGCCAATCTTCAACACAAACTTGCGAGTAGCCCCGACAAAGCGAACAAAGTCATGGTTGTGCTTTCCAAGATGTTCAATCTCGCGGAGCTGTGGGGTCTGCGTCAGGACGGATCAAACCCCTGCCGCCACCTGAAAAAGTTTAAGGAGGTCAAACGCGAGCGCTATCTCTCCGCCGACGAGATGCGTCGACTGGGCGAAACGCTTCGCATGGCGGAAGAAGCGACGCTCTGCTCGCCTTATGCCATTGCCGCTTTCCGTCTGCTGATTTTGACCGGTGCTCGTCTTGGAGAGATCCGGTGCTGCAAATGGGAATATGTGCTGCTTGATCGCGGGATCATCCGATTGCCGGATTCCAAAACCGGCCCGAAGTTCATTCACCTCGGTCGGACGGCTATCGACCTGTTGCGTCATCTGCCGCACAAGAACGGCAACCCGTATTTGATTTGCTCTGACAGCAAGCCGGAGGAACCCATCTATGATTTGCAATCCACGTGGCAAAAAATCCGTAAATGGGCGGAGATTGAAGATGTCCGCATTCATGATCTTCGGCACACCTTCGCCTCAAACGCCGTAGCAATGGGCATGAGCCTTCCCATGATCGGAAAGTTGCTCGGCCACACCCAAACGCAAACGACGGCGCGCTACGCACACCTTGCGACCGATCCGGCGCTTGAAGCCGCCAGCAAAATCACCGACGAACTTGGATGCCTCTTAGCGCTTCCCCCACCAAGTAATCCAATGATCATCGATGTTGAAGCCGTTCCCGTCGATCCACCAGCCTTAGCTCCTCTTGCGGGCTTGCTGTGCATCGAAAATACCAATGACCTGCCGCGCTTCATGACGTCCGAACAGGCCGCCAAATACCTGAGCGTGAACCCACGCCTAATGGATCATTGGCGCTGGCGAAAAACCGGCCCGAAGCATGTCAAAGTTGGAAACAGCGTGCGATACACGAGCGCGGACTTGGATGATTTTGTGGAAAATGGCAACGCCAACACAGCAAGAGAAGGCGGTATGGTTAATCCGCCCGAGAAAAACGCAATAATTTCTGCGCATATTCCTTAACGTCCAAAACCTGTTAACACAAAAGTAACTATGTGGTTGAAAGTATTGATGAAATTGTTTTGCTTGCCATTTTCTGGTAAGATACCCCTCGTGTTCGGGTTCATCGGCAGGGCATTTTAACCCGTTAATATTTCTGAAACTATTTGAGAAAGCCATTGGAGGGCGTTATGTTGGGATCCGTAGCTTTAAATTATGAAACGCCTTTGGTTTGGATGCCCTTTGTAATGCCGTCAACGAGCAAAACACCTGTCGAAATGATCGACAACGGTTTCGGAGAGGAAACCGTGGTGTACCGCGTTGGCCAAAAAATGATGTACATCACGATGGGCGAGGATTTTGCTCGTGACGATCTTTTTATCACGACCATTCCTAACGTCTATGTGAAGGATCTCGAAAAACGCCGTGGCTATTTATACCCGGCTTCTTTTGAGACGGATGCGAAAACAGGGCAATATCTTGAAGTTTCGCCCGAAGACGAAAAACTGCTCATTGATCAACTCGTAAAAGACCAACTTACCGGCGTTGAATACCGTAAACAGAAGGATATGCGCCCGATCAAGCAACGCATCGTTGGAAGTTATTATTCAGCAGAAGATCAAGTTGTTTATAAAAACCCATCTTCTCCTAAAACACCACCTAAAACGCGAAGGGACAAGCGGTTCGACCAGTAAGGGACGAACCAATGTCTACTCCATCACCATCCAATATTTTCTCAGGAAAGTCCCCTGAACAGGCTTGGCGTATTGCTCGATGCGAAATTACCGCTCGGCATGGCGGTGTTTTGGCCTTTGATCACAAAGGATATAGCCTTTCATACACAGGCCCAGATGTTATCGTTTCACCAGAAAAAGATCTATTTATACCGTATGCTCCGAGAATAGATAACCTGAAACGAACCGATCAAATGGTTCAGGAATTGCTGCGCCAAGGAATCCCCGTAGTTTGGTTGGACGGGTCTCCAATTGGCAAGTTTCTCTTTATTGAAAACAAGCTCTACGTAGGCATAAAGGAATACTTCCTGTCACAAGGCGTGACGGATCCAAATGTAATTAAGGCGGGTGGCGACTATGTGATGTCGCGGGTTTCCCGCTCTTATATCAAGTCTGCTTTTGGATATGGCGCTACTGCAGTTTGCGGGGCCGACCACAAACGTATTTTTTATCACTATGAGATGCCTGCGCTTGTTAACAACGATAAGATTGTCGCCGTCAATGAACTGCCGCGCAAAATGGTGCATGATTTCTATGCAATCAGCAAAGACGAAGCTTTTCAGGTTATTTGCTGGGCTGAGCTTCTTTTGTCGAAAGGCCGGATGGAAGCAAACGATAACGAGGACACAAGGCGTGATTTCCATCAACGGCAGTATTTCTTGAACGGTGAGAGAAAGTTGATGGCATCCAGAGTTGTGCCTCTCTCGAAAAAATGGGAGCATAAACGGGAAGAAAAGCGCGAAGAAATCTTCTCGAATTATGCGGGATTGATCTGCAATGACGCCCTGAAAAATATGCTCACGGAGGTTCGTCCGCTTTGCCCGACCGTGGTTTCCTTTCCGGCGCATGTCGGTAAAAAAGCCTACAAAATTTAGCAGACCCTCTGGGTAATTCTGAAACTATTTGAGAAAACGATGGGAGGAAGTTATGGTTGGATCAGTCGCGCTAATGCGCACTTGTGATTTTATCCCTACGCTAAATTTTGGGAAGATGTGGAGTTTTTAAGAGTGTCCAAGCCCTCGCGTTCATTAAGCGCCCAAGAGCGAGCGCAGCACTTCCACGATGTAACAGTGGATGGAAAACCTCCTGTGCGCCCAGATGATCTTATGGGGCAAGTCTACATCACCCCTGATCGCCAGAGAGTTATCTACTGGCACAACGAAACTCGTGATCCAACGGCATTAAAAGCTCAGTATGTTCCGGTATCTCCCGACGATGTTCTCAAAAGCGGGGAGAAAGAAACCGTATGCTGGTCTGAAGTCAGATCTCTCGGTGCCGAAATCGACGCCGAAGATCGGCGTCAAATGCTTGGGGATTACTATGGTGATCAAAAGGCATCCTCTCTGATCGCCCATACGCTCGGCTAATTTTCCAATTCACGGAGAATGGCTATGTCGAGTGTTGATCAGTTTGCGACGAAGGTGCTGCTGCTTATTGAAACCGAAATTGCCCTTATGCTCCCAGCTTCGCGCCCTGACTTCATCGTTCCGGCCTATGCGAAATGTCGCACGCCGCGATAAGGGGGCATCGGGGCATTAATGTGGATACGAAGCCCTTACGACAATTTCTATCCCGCTAGGTATTCATGTTGCTGTGGCCAGCTTGAATGTGAGATTTGAACTACAAGGCGAATCTTTCGGGATTCGCGCGAAGAAAAAGGCGAAAATAAGGCGTCTTAAATTGTTTTGACAAATGGTTGTTTCAAATTTCCAAAATCATTTGCTTTCATAAAATTCTTATGATAGACCCGCCTACATGAAGAAAATCGGTGTGCTGATTGCGATCCTCTTTAGCTTGGTTGTTTCACCAGCCTTGGCTGCTGACGCATGTCTGATTGCTGCTCCTGCTTCTCCGGCTCATGTCAGTGAGATTAGGGGAGATGTCCAGAAGGACGGGAACACTCAAAATCAGAATGACGTGAACTGCGGACATTGTTCCTGCCAACATAGCGTTATATCTCGATTTCCAACGGGTTACTTTACCTATATTTCCAAGAAGGCCGGTAAACTGCCTGTTATGGCCGACAGTGTTGTGATTTCGTTCAGTGCGCGCCCCCCCTTAAAGCCCCCTATGCACGTTTAATTTCTGCCGTTTCCGGCATTTGACGTCACCCCACCTGCGAAGGTGTCGAGTGTGTCGTGTGCATATTTTTCCCAAACGAATGAGATTCGTAATGACGAGAAGACTTTTCGCAGTACTTGTCTGCGCAATGATTGTGTCCAATAGCGCTTTTGCTGGAGACAACCCGCAATACACGCAAGATGATCAGGATCGTGGTTCGGCCAAGCGAGAGTCAACAACACCTGACGCGCTAACTCACCCAAAATCCGAAGGCGGATTGACGCTTGAGGCCGCCATTGCGCGAGCCTTAACACAGTCGCCGAAGATAAGATCGTCCGATGCGGCGCGCCAATCCAGCCAAGGCGAGCTTCGTCAAGCCGGAGTCTGGCAAAATCCCGAATTGGAAGTGGCCGCCGAAAATATTGCCGGGAAAGGCCAGTATAAAGGGTTTGATTCCGCCGAAGTGACCTATGGCGTGTCGCAGTTGGTGGAAATCGGCGGAAAACGCGATGCCCGTATTGAGATGGCCAAGCGCGGAGTCGATCTTGCCAATTATGATCATCAGGCGGCGAAGCTCGATTTGATCCAAGACGTTACGCAGGCTTTTGTAGAAGCCGTGGCGACATCCGAAGAAGTGCGGCAAGCGCGGGAACAACAAGTCCTTGCCAACGATGTTTTGCAATCCGTTTCGCGTCGCGTTGAAGCGGCACGGGAGCCACTGATACAAAAAAGCAAGGCGAACGTGGCGCTGGCGACCAGCCGCATCGCTTTGGAGAAAGCGGAGCGTGACCATGATGCTGCCCTCAAGGTCTTGGCCAACCTGATAGGCGTGGATGATAGCGGCGCTGTCGCCAAACTCGATACGAGCGGATTTTACACGATCTCTTCCCCAGCAACGATGGCTGCTGTCAAGGAAATGCTTGAACGCAATCCTGATGTCACTCGTTGGAAGTCAGCGGTTGCAAAAAGCGAAGCGGCCTTTGAGTTAGAAAGAGCCAATGCGATACCCGACCCACGCATCAATGCGGGCGTGCGTGATTTCCGTGAGAGCAACAACAGGGCCTTTCTTGTGGGGATTTCCATTCCAATTCCCGTCCTGAACGGTAATCGGGGCAACATCACCAAGGCTCGGGCCGAGGTAACGAAGGCATCGGTCGATCAAAGAGTTAGCGAGTTGGCGCTCAACTCGGAGCTTACAAAAAACCTGCAAGCCCAGAAAACGGCATATGTCCAAGCGACGACACTGAAAGACGTAATTTTGCCTGAAGCCGAGCATGCGTTTGATCTTTCGCGCCAAGGCTATCAGGCGGGAAAATTTGGATATCTGGAAGTGTTGGATGCCCAGCGCACGTTGGCCGACGCGCGGTTGCAATACATCGAAGCGCTGAAAGAATTCCACATCCAACGTTCGAATGTGGAACGCCTGACTGCAACACATCTCCCCACAAAAAACGCATTAGAGGAACCCCATGATCAAGAATAAACCAGTTCTTTTGTTGGCACTTACCGGCCTTCTCCTTAGCGGCGGTCTTTACTGGAGCAGCCGCGACAAAGAAGCCGATGCTTCAGTTCAAAAAGAGGCGGAAGCCGCGCCTGCGGACAGCACTCAGATTGCAAAGGATGTCGCTGAAGCGGCGGGTGTCAGGACTGAAACAGTCGGCAGCGCAACTGTGCGTGAGACCATTACGCTAACTGGCCGCATTACGCTTAACCAGAACACAACGGCACAGGTAAAAGCCAGATTCCCCGGAATCGTGCGTGAGGTCAAGAAAGGTCAAGGCGAGAGCGTTCAGATGGGCGATGTGCTGGCACTTGTGGAAAGCAACGACAGCCTTCAGGTTTATCCCGTTAAAGCACCTATAGGCGGGGTTATTCTGGCGCGCAATACGAATATTGGCGATGTGGCGGGAGAACAGCCGCTGTTTACTATTGCCAATGTCTCCGATGTTTGGGCTGAGTTTCATATCTTCCCGCGCGATATTGACCAGATCAAACGTGGCCAGATGGTGCATGTAACGAGTTTTGAGGGCGAGCACACAGGCAAAGCGCAAATTGCCACCATGTCGCCTATTGCCGAAGCATCGAGCCAGACCATTGTCGCGCGCGTGACGCTACCTAATCCCGATGGCCTTTGGCATTCCGGCATGACGGTGCGCGGCGATGTTGAAGTGAACGCAAAAGAAGTGCTGGTTGCCGTGAAAACTTCAGCAATCCAACGCATGGAAAACAACACGGCGGTGTTTGCGCAAATGGGAGACCGTTATGTCATGCGCCCAATCAAGACGGGCATCAGCGATAATCAGTGGACGGAAATATTGGATGGACTGCAATCCGGCGAGTCTTATGTGACCGAAAACAGTTTTCTTATCAAGGCAGATATCGGCAAAGCCGGGGCGAAAGAAGAGGATTAAAAACAATGATTGCACGAATCTTAGGCTTTTCTCTCCACCATCGTTATCTCGTTGGGTTGCTGACTGTCGCTGTTGCGGCATTTGGGATTTATTCCCTGCAAAACCTGCCAATCGATGCGGTGCCTGACATCACGAACGTGCAGGTTCAAATCAACACGACAGCGCCTGCCCTTTCACCGGCGGAAGTCGAAAAGCAGGTAACATTTCCAGTCGAAACGGCCTTGTCGGGCATTCCCGGACTTGACAGTACGCGCTCGCTTTCACGCAACGGCTTCAGCCAAGTGACGGCTGTATTTCGTGACGATGTCGATATTTATTTCGCGCGCGCACAGGTCAACGAACGCCTGCAAGAGGCCAAGGAAAATTTGCCTGCCGAAGCCGAACCGCGCATGGGCGCGATCTCGACGGGGCTTGGCGAAATATATATGTGGACAGTGAGCTACCTGCACCCTAACGGCAAAGGCGCGGAAGCCAAGAACGGGCAACCGGGATGGCAAAGCGAGGGTAGCTATTTGACGCCTGAAGGGCAGAAGCTCAAGGGAGATGTCGAGCTGGCGTCGTATTTGCGCACTGTTGAAGACTGGATTATTCGCCCTCAGCTTAAGGCCGTTTCGGGCGTGGCGGGCGTAGACGGCATCGGCGGCTATGTGCGCCAGTACCATGTCCAGCCCTATCCTGAAAAGCTGGTGGCGTTGGACTTGGGCTTCAAAGATATCGTTGAAGCGTTGGAAAAGAACAACAAAAGTGTAGGTGCGGGCTACATCGAGAAAAACGGCGAGTCCTATGTGGTGCGCTCGGACGGGCGTATCAATTCCGAAAAGGATATCGGCAATATCGTCGTGGCTACAAGACGGGGCGTTCCCATTTATCTGAAAGAAATTGCTGAAATCGGCATCGGCAAGGAATTACGCACAGGTTCGGCTTCCGAAAACGGTCGGGAAGTTGTTGTGGGTACAGCACTTATGCTCATCGGCGCGAATGGCAGAACGGTTTCGGAAGCGGTGGATACGAAACTGAAGGAGATAGGAAAATCGCTTCCGCCTGATATAGAAGCCAAACCAGTTCTTAATCGAACCAACCTTGTCAATCGCACCGTTTCAACAGTTCAAAAAAACCTAACCGAAGGCGCTTTGCTTGTTATCGTTGTGCTGTTCTTGATGCTCGGCAACATACGGGCAGCCGTGATTACGGCGCTTGTTATCCCGATCACCATGCTGATGACCTTTATCGGCATGACGAAACTCGGCGTTAGCGCAAATCTTATGAGCTTGGGCGCGCTCGACTTCGGCCTCATTGTCGATGGCGCTATTATCTTGACAGAAAACTGTCTGCATCGACTGGGGCGCGCGCAAAACGAAAAAGGCCACGTTCTTACGCTCAAAGAAAGACTGCACGAAGTGAGGTTGGCCGGAACGGAAATAATCCAGCCCATCGTCTTCGGCCAAGCCATCATCATCATGGCCTACGTCCCCATGCTTACCTTTACCGGCATTGAAGGTAAGATGTTCGAGCCGATGGCTGTGACCGTCATTCTTGCCTTGGTTTTCGCTTTTGTGCTCTCGATCACTTTCGTTCCGGCGATGATAGCTCTCTTTGTGACGGGCAAAGTGAAAGAAGGCGAAGGAGTTATCGTGGAAAAGGCCAAGGGTCTTTATCTTCCTTGGCTGGAAAGAGCCTTAAAGCGGCCTCTCTTGACGACCGGCATTGTCACGGGCTTGTTCGCTCTATCACTCATCACATTCAGTTTTCTTGGGCGGGAATTCATCCCGACGCTTGATGAAAAAGACATCGCCATGCAGGCGCTGCGCATTCCAAGCACGTCGCTTTCGCAGTCGCAAACAATGCAGTTCGAAGTTGAAAAAGCGGTTAGCAAGTTCAAGGAAGTCGCTTTCTTGTACAGCAAAACGGGATCGGCGGAGATGGCCGCCGACCCCATGCCGCCAAATGCGACGGATACCTTTATCATCTTAAAGGACAACAAAGACTGGCCCGATCCTAAGCTGTCTAAAGCGGAACTCATCAAACGCATCGAAGAGGCCGTGAGTAAAATTCCGGGCAATAACTATGAGTTCACGCAGCCCATTCAAATGCGTTTCAATGAACTTGTCGCGGGGGTGCGCGGCGACGTCGCTGTGAAAATCTTTGGTGATGATTTCTCGGTTATGAGCAAAACGGCAAGCGAGATGATGCGTGTTCTGCAAAGTGTGGACGGCGCAGCCGACGTTAAAATGGAGCAAACCGAGGGATTGCCTTTCTTGGAAATTGTGCTCGATAGAGCCGCTATCGCACGCTATAGCCTTAATGTCAGCGATGTGCTCGACGTCATTGCGATTGCGGTCGGCGGGCGCGAAGCCGGACTTGTTTTTGAAGGGGATCGACGTTTCGATATCATGGTTCGTCTGCCTGATAGCCTTCGCGGCAATATGGCGACCATCGAAAACCTGCCGATTCTGTTGCCGGAAGAAAGCGAAACCGCAGATGAAAAGGAAGGCATCCCCCATGTTCGTCCGCGTTATTTGCCGCTGAAGGAAGTCGCCAGCCTTAAGATCACGGACGGCCCCAACCAAATCAGCCGCGATAACGGTAAGCGCCGCATGGTCGTGCAGGCGAACATACGCGGACGCGATATGGGGTCGTTTGTAGCCGAGGCGCAAGCCAAAATCGGAGCACAAGTCAAATTGCCCGCAGGCTATTGGGTTGAGTGGGGCGGACAATTTAAGAACCTTAAGGAAGCCAGCGAACGTCTGCTGATCGTCGTTCCGGCCTGTTTCTTCTTTATCTTCTTGCTGCTGTTTACCGCGCTGAATTCGGTACGACAGTCCTTGCTTGTTTTCAGCGGCATCCCTTTATCTGTAATCGGGGGCATTTTCACGCTGCTCTTGATCGGGATGCCTTTTTCGATATCGGCTGGCGTTGGTTTTATCGCGCTCTCCGGCATCTCGGTCTTGAACGGGCTGGTCATGGTCAACAGCATCAATCAACTGGTGCAGGAAGGAATGCCGGAAGAAGAAGCCGTTCGCAAAGGCACGCTGAATCGGTTGCGCGCCATGATTATGGCGACCGTCGTTCCATCGCTCGGCTATGTGCCTATGGCGTATTCCCACGGCGCGGGAGCTGAGGTGCAAAAGCCGCTCGCTATCGTCGTAATCGGCGGACTAATGACGGCGACCTTCCTGACACTTTTGGTGCTGCCCGCCCTCTATAAGTATTTTCACCTTGCTGAAGAAGTAACCGAAAAGGAGGAACTATGAGAAAGGTATTTTGTATCGGCCTTCTTGCCGTGCTGCTGAGCGCATGTGCCTCAGACCCGGCAATCCCGTCTTTGCCGCTTTCTGAACGATTGGCAGGGAAAACGCTGGAGGAAAAGAAGGAAATCTTGCGCGAAGCCTGTCTGGATGAAGCGCGGGACAGCACAATCAGAAGGAAAGATCGCTACCGTGGCAGCTTTATGCGCCATCGCTTGGGCACGACAGAGGAAACAAAACGCCTTAAAGCGCTCTGCCAGTTAATTGACGAAAACTACGATCCAAACCAGCGCAAATCGACAATTTCAGCGCCTGACACACGGGAGTAAATCATGCTGAACTCTAAAGCCATATTTGTTGCTACTGCGCTGCTGGCCGTTCTTGGCGGTTGCACCAGCTATAGAACGACCGTCGAGAACCAAATGCAGGGAAGGACGCCGGATGAAAAACGCGCAATTCTCGCACAAGAGTGCGGAAGCGAAATTGCCAAAGGATTAAAGGACAAACATCCATCCAACGCGCGTCACGTCGAAGCCATGAAGCAAATCTGTGAGGAAATGACAGGCAAAAAAGTCGGGGTTGCTTTACCGGAAAATGAAACAGTAAAATAACGCATTCTTTCGCGATGTTAGGGTGTCAACAACCAATGTCCAGCCATGATCACTGTAACCACGGGCACAATCACGCAAATGCTCCCACAAACTTCGGACGAAGCTTCCTTGTAGCCGCCTCGCTCAACGCCGCATTCATCATTGCGGAGATTGTTTATGGCCTTAAGGCGAACTCTCTCGCGTTGCTGGCCGATGCGGGGCATAACTTTGGCGATGTTTTAGGGCTGCTGCTTGCATGGGGCGCATGGCGGCTTTCAAAACGAGCGCCATCTGGCCGCTATACCTATGGATTGCGCAGTTCGTCCATTATGGCAGCGCTGGTTAATGTCATCGTGTTGCTGATCTCGACTGGCATCATTGCTTGGGAGGCCGTTCAAAGGCTGGGTGTTCACCAGCAAGTGGACGGCAATGTAGTGATGTGGGTTGCGGCATTAGGCATTCTCATAAATGGCGTAACCGCATGGATGTTCAGCAAGGGACAGAATGACTTAAACATCAAAGCCGCTTTCATGCATTTGGCAAGCGATGCTGCGGTATCCTTGGGCGTGGTCATTGCCGGGTTGATTATGACGCAAACGGGTTGGCTCTGGGTTGACCCGGTCGTCAGTTTGGCGATCTCCATCGTGATTGGATGGAGTTCTTGGGGACTCTTGCGCGACTCTGCCAATCTTGCCCTGCATGCCGTTCCGGCAAATATCGATCATGAGAAAGTCAGAAAATATCTTGCCGGATTACCCGGCGTGAAGGAAGTGCACGACTTGCACATTTGGGGCATGAGCACTACAGAAGCCGCGCTGTCGGTTCACCTGATTTTTTGCGGCGCGCATCCCGGAGACGATTTTCTCTCGGAATTGAGAGAAAAACTGCGCGATGACTATAGTATTGGACATGTCACTATCCAGATTGAGCTGGGCAATGGGAGAACCCAATGCAAGACTTGCGCTTGACGACAAAATCTTGCCCTAAACTCTGTTATCGACACTTTTCTAGCTGTTTTCGAACCGAAGCGTAATCTTGCATCGCCAAAATCACAGCGGCATCTTCATCCAATACTGCAATTTCCTTGGCCAGCTTGTTTTGAAAATCTCGGCTGTATTCCTTGATCGGTGGGCAGACGCAGGCGGGGTTAGAACTTGCCGTCCCGCAGGCGCTTAACGAGATCAGCGCGAGTGCGAGGAGCATCCAGCGTGGCACGAAGTTGGGCATCTTTGATCTCCACGATTTTCTTGAGTTGGTCATAGCGTTCGGCGGTGCGGCCAGATTGCCTTGCGCCGAACAAAATTGCGGCCACAGACGCGGCAATCGCGCCCCAGCCGACGATTTTGATTAAGTTGCTAGAAAACCAGCTTGTTAAAAGTGTCCACATCAGCGCAGACCCTTCCGGCTGTCATCGATACGCGCCCAGATCATCACTCCGATGCCGATCAACGTGATCGCCAGCAAGAGCCATTTCGCGATGTCGAGGTAAGGCACCAGCGTTTGAAGAGTGTCACGCGCAGGGTCGAGGCTATCGCGAACGGATTCCAACGCCCCAAGTCCAACGGTAGCCGCCGTAGCGGCTTGTCCGCCCTTTACGGTGCGCGACCGCTGCAGGTTCTTGGACGGAGGCTCTACACCAGCCAGAACCAAGGCTTTGTCGACCTGTGCTGCCGTGTAAGGCTGCTGGCCGTTTTCATGTTTGATTATTGCGAGGGTCACCGCCTTCAGGTGTTCGTATTTGTGCATATTGAGAACGACATCGGGTGCAAAGCCTGTGTCCTCGAAAACGGCTTTCGTATAGGCCACAGTGTCATTTTCTACGCTTGGGGCCCAACGACCGACGACTTGACGGATTGTTCGCAAACCATGCTCGTCTTGATACTGGATAAGCGTTCGGGCCAGCGCACGGATCCCGTAAATCGGGGATTGAAAGACAAAAAAGTTCGTGTCCCCCTGCGTTTCGGTCAGACCTTGCCATGGGTCGTCCGTTCGACGCAAATTGCCCGGATTATTGTTGCGGATACCGCGAGAGGTCGTGGAAGAGGTCATTGTTTTTCTCCATGGTTTATGTTCTCCTCCTAGGACAGGACGAGACGCGTGGTTGTTGAGGGCGTGGTTGTTGAGGGCGTGGATGGTTTCTTGTTGAAATAAAAATAGAAAAAGGATGCTTCTGTTAAGAAGGCGCGCCCAAAGAATGAGAACAAAACCAGAATAAAACTGGACTGCTCAGAACTGGTGATATAACGTCTTTTGACATTAAAGAGGCCGAATCAACGCATTTCGGCTAATCTGTTTGGAAAAATCGGCAACGACGACGTAATTGGGTATTGAAAGACTTGCTCCTATGATCACACAGCGAAAAACATGCATTGATCTTTTTGCCGGAGCAGGCGGTTTAAGCGAAGGACTCAGGCAAGCCGGGTTCGATACCGTTTTCGCAAATGAGATTTCTCCGGCTTACTCCGTCACGCTTCAAAAGAACCACCCCGAAGCCATCATCCGAACCGACGACATTCGGGCCATACATGCTCAAAAAATTAGAAAACAGCTTGGACTGAAAAAAGGAGAATTGGATCTTCTTGCCGGAGGCCCCCCTTGTCAGGGATTTAGCGTCAACGCACCCGTAAGATCCGTAGATGATGCCCGCAATCACCTGTTTCTTGAGTACCTTAAGTTTGTTGAGGCCTTTTCTCCGAAGGTTGTATTGATCGAAAATGTTCCCGGCATGTTGTCGTTTGAACGTGGGGAAACGGTTGCTGCGATTTTAACGAGCTTGAGACAGCTCGGATATGCCCCGGAAGTTAGGATTCTTTTTGCGGCTCACTATGGCGTTCCGCAAATGCGTTGGCGCACAATCTTCATCGCAAATCGCGTTGGTTTGGATTCTGCCTCTTTGTATCCCACCCCGACTTGCGTTGCAGAAGGACGTGCGAATTTTGCCACGACATATCTTGGAAGAAGCCTGATCTTGGACCAAAGCAAGCTGAAGGGCCTAAAGCGCAACACGACGGTAGCCGATGCGCTAGGAGATTTGCCGGAAATTGAGAACGGCGGTGGCGATGATGTCATGTCCTACGCCTGCACGGTGCAGAACGCCTATCAAAAGTTTGTGAGACAGGGCAGCTCAAAGCTGTATAACCACACGGCAGCTGGACTTGGAAAGGCGAACCTTGAGAGGTTGCCACATATTCCGCCCGGTGGATCTTGGCGCGATATTCCTTTCGACTTACTCCCTAAGGGGATGAAGCGTGCGCGTCGGTCCGATCATACAAAGCGCTACGGGCGTCTGCACCCTGATGGATTGGGAAGTACAATTCTGACTAAGTGCGATCCTCATTGGGGAACCTATATTCATCCTCAGCAAGACAGGATTATCAGCGTTCGTGAAGCGGCGCGAATTCAGTCTTTCCCAGATCGCTACCATTTTTACGGGACGCTCATCGAGCAATACGCTCAAGTTGGAAATGCCGTTCCCCCTTTGCTTGCAAAGGCCATTGGTAACGCCATATACGCAGGGTTGAGCGAACAAACTGTTAGCGTTCTTCCAACAGAAAATGTCTGGGCTTATCCGCAGATCGATCTGGATTTTGAAGAGTACGAATTAATCAAGAAGAGAGCGTAACGTCTCATCCAGTTTGTCCGGCGCATTAGCCGTTGAATTTCCGATAAAAGCAGCGGCAATTTCCGCCAGTGGATAATGGACTCGCCGCACGAGAACCAGTTCTCGTTGTTTGCCCTGCGAAACAGGCGCGCCTAGCTTAAAGGTCAGAACGGAGAGGTTTGTTCGACTGGGGCCATCTGCCTTTTTGATGTCGCCAATGACTTCCTCGAACTTCTTGTAAACGGCATCAGGCAGGAGGAAGTAAAAGCCAATGCAGCGTTCCATTCGCCGATAGATATTGCCTTTGCGAATGATCTGCGGAATGAGACGTTTGTGGACGTTAGCCCAGTTCAGACCGTGTCCTGAATTAGGGATGTCCGCAACCGTTTCTCCTTCTTTGATTTTGCGGTAAGCGTTCCAAGTCGCTCTGTAATTGCCTGTGATGTCGATGCTCTGAATTTCCATCCCGATAAAATCTTCTGGGATCAGAGCGTCTCCCTTTTTTGTATATGACTGAAGAACCCAGTCCATACTCATGTTACCGTTCGCGTTTATTTGGATCTCTTTGCCGGATCCTTGCCCGAAAGCGACAACTGGCCTAGGTGTGCTTAATGCTTTTGTTTGTAACTCTTTCGGGGAGCCTCCGAGGATCAGAGCCTTATCGCCTTTAGGCCACGCATCTTTCAGAACGTGATTAAAGATTTTGTATTGGTCGGCGTAAAGTCGCTTGGGACAGATGATGATTTCAGAACCATCTTCGTGGCTTGCGCCACAAGACACGGAGCATGTACCATAGACCGCCGTTTGGTCATGATTGGTCTTTGTGCAGGGAAAGCTGACAAATGGGCAGCTTTTTTGCTTCCAAGTTTTTAAGGCTTGGACGCTCGTATCGTCTGGGCTAAAACCAAACAACTCAATGATATCTCTTCCTTTAGCTTGCATTGCTAAATTATAGATGTGGAGAAAGATTCTTACCACCCCAAACAATCTTTTTTCATTTTTTCAAGGCAGTCTAATAGATATCAGCATCCTATTATCGGTAATAAATTGAAATCATTGGCTATTGTCTCGATGAGACCCACCGCAAAGCGTTGTCGAGGATGAATCCCGCTAACGCACCGAGCATAAGAACAACGGCGAAGCCACCTTTCCATCGGCTGGCAAGACGGTCGAGGTCGATCAGGCGGGTGTCCATGCCATCCAGCTTTGTCTTCAATTCGCTGACAGCGGTGGTTAGAGCCTGCACTTGGGCTTCCAATCTGCCTATGGCGCGAAAATACTCTGGTTCGTTCATGGCAGATTTCTCCGGCTCGATAAGAATGGGCTGTGTTTGATGCATGGGCTTATCCTGCGATAATTATAATGAGCGGTTGTTGCATCGAACCTGTTGATGCTGCGGCGCTCGGACGCAGAACCTCGACTGTGACTTGGCTGAGACATGCTTTGGCAACGGTTGGTCGCTGCAGGATTTCAAGTGCAGACTGCGTGACCCGAAGATTTGCATTTGATGGCTTTGAAAGCGTCTCGACAGCGACTTGTGTTACAAAGGCACTCATGCCTGTACCTTGTAGCCGAACTCGGCTCCGTTGATCGCGTCAACCGTCCATGCGACGGCGGTCGCAGGGTTTTGTTCCTGCAATTGCACATAGTCGAGATAAGTTGTTCCCAAAGAGTAATCGGCGCTTTCATAATTTGTGCCGCCGATCCGCGTGACGGAGCGCATGGTTCGTGTGCCAGCGTCATCTTTCTTTGCTACAAGATTGTTCTGAACGCCGAAGACGCTGCTGCCGAGGTTCGAAAGGTCTCCGAAAGCAAAGCTGTCGATCTGGCCGGATGTTGCGCTGGCGTTGTTTGTCGTGTCCTCGTCGATGGTCGTATCTTTGACGTTTTCCCAATTGGCCGAGCTGCCTGTCGGCGTGAATTGTGCACTGTTGCCGACCCCGTTCGGATAAAGCGTGTCAACGCGGCAGTCGCCCAAGAAGTCGTTGTTGGTCGTTCCGGCACCATCGCAAACATAGAGATCGTCGATGAACCCGTAATAGGAAGAAGAATAGACTCCGCCAGCAAGACGGATTGTGCGCGCAGTGTTAAGCGATGACGATTGTTTTGTATCGCCCGTGTATGTTGCGACAGTCGTGCCATTAACACGAAGCTCAAGCGTTCCGGTCGTGTCGTTGATAAAGGTTTTCAGTTCGATGTAGCACCAAGTGTTTAGCGGGATAGCCGAAGATGATGTTGCCAACAAAGTCGACATATCTCCTCGCCAAAGCCTTAAAAGGCCATCAGAGCAATGCATATAAAGACCGCTTTGTACTGATCCTGTGCTGTCTTTGAGCTGAACAAGCGGCAGTTCAGAATTTCCTGCGGCCTCTCGTTTATAGGCAAATCCCACAATCCATGTCGTTTGATCGTCCATAACTTTCTGGATGTAATCGCCACCATAGTTTCCAAGCCTCGCTGCAGCGCTTCCGCTTCTACGTCCAGTCGAAGGAGCCGCCGAAACGGTGTAAGTGCTGTACTTATAGCCGTAAGATGCCGTGGTCGTGTAGTGATCGAAGCCGTCCATAAAGCGCAAAGCCATGAGATGTTCTCCTTTAGATACGAAGTCCGGCAAACGCAAAACCGATATCGGCGAGCGTGTCGTCAGGCGTGGCCGATGCCACAAGCGTAAAGATGTCGCCTGCGGCAAAGTCGGTCGTGGCAGCACAGATGAAGGTCGCGCTCGTCGCCGCCGCAACGAAGTTCATAGTGGCAAATTCGATCCCGTTCTTGCGGATTGAGAAAGAGACGGCTGCTGTGGCGGCGGCCGCTGCCACGCCCTTGCTAAGCGCCATGCCGGAGAGGAACCGGCCTGCGCGAGGCATCGGAAAGCGCATAATGGTTGCCCCCGCACTGGGTTTGCCGACGAAGGATCCGCCGATGTCATAAGGTGCGGCGCCAGACTCCGCCGCAATCGAAAAGTCCGTCCCGTTGCAGTAGAGGAGCTTTCTCTCGCCAATTCCTACCGATATCGCTGTGCCGGACGGCGTTTTGATCGAGATGGCAAAACCGCCCGTTGTTCCGTTCTCGACATAGATAAACTTGGCGCGTGCCGGAGCCGTAATCGTTCGCGCCGCCGTCAGCGTTCCCGTAAACTTCAACGTCATATTACCGATCATCTGCGCATCGGTCAGCGTCAGATTGGCGTCCGTCAGCGCGATGCTCGTAAACTGGCATAAGGCCTTGTCCAGAACGTCAAAAGCCGTGTTGGCCGTGACTTCCTTCTGGGCTTGGCTGGCGGCAATATGGTCGATCAAAAGATTGGGGGTTGTCGTCATGACTTAAACCGTGGCCTTTCCGGGGTAACCCCGTCCAATGGTGCTGTTGATTTGATAAACGGCGATAGACAAGACGCTCTGCGCCGCGCCGAAGTCGATCGTCTGGTCGGCGGTGCTATAGGTTGCGCTTGTCGCGCTGGATGAAAGAGTCCGAACAACCGTGTCGCCGTTCAAGACGGCGATCTCATAGGCTTCCATGTCTTCAAAAAGCGGCACATCGATGCTATCCAGCCATTCGCCGTTCCAGCGCGGACGGCGCGCCCACGAAAGGGTCAGGTTGCCGTAACCGTCGCGGGATCCGACGATATGAACGGGTGAGAAGCAGCGCAGACTTGCGGCGTTGTATTTCAGGCTCGTCTGAGCCGCATCGTCCCAGTCTCCGCCAGAAATGATGGCCTTGTAATAGGAAGTCTGCCCGATCTCGGTCGAGGCCATGGCGGTGCGGTAAAAGCCATCCGTTGCAAGAACTACAAACCGCTCACCGATCGCATGCGAAGCCGTGGCCCATTCGGTGCCGCGCCGCCCGCGCAGAAGACCGGACAATTCATAAAGGTTCTCGGCCAGAAGCGTTGCATCGCGCCATTGAATGACCTCATCGCCAAGGACAGCGACATTGTTCCAATTCAAGATTTCGAGCGGCGTTTTGCTGTCGAGGGTTCCGTGGCTCAAAGCGATCTGGATTTTGTTTGTCTCGTCCCATGACCATGGACTGAGTGGAGCGGCCAGAACGCTTGCAGCCCAGCCAAAGGCCGGAGCCGCTGATCCTGTCGCGATGATGCTCCACGCCAAAGCGTCTTGTGAACGGTAAAGGCTTGCGCTGCCGCCATCTCTCAGGCCGAAAGCGTAATACAGACCAAGCCCATCATCTTCCGCACGCAGCATGGGCAGATCCAGCATAAAAGCCGAAATGGGCGTAGCGATGGGAATGATCGTTGCCGACAGAGCCGCGCCTGTGCCAGAGGCCGAGGACGTATAGGCGATCTCGTCTTCCGCCACCGCCTTGCAGGCTACGATATTGTTGCCGCCAAAATCTACCTGCGTCAGGCGTAGCGCCAGCGTCGCATCCGGCAACGCCACTTTAATGACGTCCGTGGGGTCGAGCCGCAGCCATTTGGGCGGCAAGTTAAGCGTAAAGGCGTTACGTCCTACCCATGCGCTGGTCAGTGTCTTATCCGCGATCTGGGCGGCTTCATCCGCTGACAGAACGATCGATAGCTCGACAGTCTGCTGGTCTTTAGTCGTGACGGCGTTGCTGTTGCGGGCTGCGTTTTGCGTGTTGGTCTGATAGTCGCGGGCTGGATCATAGTGCGTCAAATCCATGCGCTGCGGCAATTCGAGTTCCTGCGTGCGCGTTTCTGTCACGCGCAGCGGCTCGTCATTCGAGGAGCCTTCGACGGCGCCTAGATCGTTATAAGGAATGGTCGCCGCCGCATCCTGTCCACGCGGGATAAAGCGCAAAACACCGTCCGTTTCTACCGCGTCCACGAAGAACGCGCCCAGAAGCGGCTCGATAGCGTTCCTTGCCGAGGCTCGACGGCTCATGACGTAGCCCCGAACAGATTGGCTGACTTCGTTCGTCAGAATGTCCGTCTGGGCAAGTCCTGCCTTCTCGCACAGATCCGTGAGGATGGACGACAAAGGCACCTGATCCGAGCCATAGCGTTCGAGGGGATATTTGACCTCGCCATCGTTGGTCATGATGATCACGCTGTGCGTGAACTTTTCATAGCAGCCGCTGAAATGCGTCGCATAGGTCGGCAAGAACGGCATCAGGTCGATGGTCTTCTCGATCCGCATGCTCACCAGATCGACCAGCGTGGCTTTCAAGTCTCCCGCCGACCAGAGGCGACCCTTCTGCGGAAAGGCACAATCGGATTGAAGCGTCCAGCCAGCCGAGAGCGCAACGTTATCCACGTGGCCCGCGAAACCGTTGTCGGGATGCCATTTCACGATTCTTTTCAAAATGTTAATCTTGAAAAATAGGTGGCCTGTCGTGTCGTCCCAGAACAAGGCGTCCGGTGTCTGTCCCTCCGTCCATGCCGAGATGTCCCATTCGGCTAGTTCGCCGTTATTGAACATATCGAGGCTGACGCGGCGAATTTTGTCGCTTGCCGCCTGCCAATAACGGCCATCCGGATCGGCGCACATCGGCGCTTCGTGGCCGCTCAACAGGGGGAAGTAATCCAACAGATCGGCAATGATGTTGAAATCGAGATCATAAACCTTGCGAAAACGATGGACGAAAATCTTATCGCCCATGACTTTGCCGCTCACGCTAAAATCGATGCGCTTTTTGGTTTTAGCTACAACAGCCAGTGTGTCTGGATGCCGCTTCGCCAGATGCATGCCCACGCCATAAGCGTCTGTCGCATGATAAAAATAGCCTTCGCTATCATATCCCTGAAGATCACCATAAACATCGTCGCCAAGCGGCGCATTGAGCAGCAGGCTGTTATTGACGAGATCATATTTATAGATGCGTGAGGCATTTAGGCCGATAAGCGTTCCACGCGCGGGATCGATGATGCCGCCATCGCGGAACATGCTGGGGATCTTCGGTAGTATCACGGCATCGCAATCCATCGCACCAGATGCGACAACTTCGGCGCTTATATTGGGAATGCGGTTGGCAAAATCGGCCAGCTGCAGATCTGTGAAGGTCAGATAGCAAAGCCCTCGATAGCCCGGCACGTTGCCGGAGCCGAGATGCATCTCCATCGTGCTGTCCGGTTGTTGGTCTTCGCCGCCCGTATGGATGCGGATCACGCCCGGATATTTTTCCGTGGCCTGTGTGTTGCTGGCCGTCGCATCGTAAATGAGCTTTGTGTCCGCCCATACGCGCCGGACGGTTGCCGCTGGCCCCGCGCACAAGCCAATGGCGAACGATACCGAATAGGTATAGGTCGTTTGGGTCGAACTTCCTCCACCGCCGCCCTTGCCGCCGCTTTGGCGCGAGACATGGCGGGTTTCTTTAAGCGGCGTCGACCAGATCACATTGCCCGATACGCGCATCGTGCCATAGACAAGCTGGATCGTGCCGCCATAGGTGGAAGTCTGAACGGATAAATCGCTGATACGCGATCCTTCGGTGTTCGATCCTTTGTTGCCGCCGAACAGCAGGTTGCCCAGAACCACGCCGCCCATCCAACCGATGGACGCGCCAATCCCTATGGCGGAGGTTAGACCGGCGCCAACGAGGCCAAGAGCAAGAACAGCCATTACGGATTCTCGATAAAATACGGATAGCGATAAGCGGCAACGATTCGGTGTTTCCAATCTTCGTCAAGCGCGTGTTCGACCACTTTGCCGACACCGGAATAGCTGTGGATGATGCCTTTGTCGGTGATCAGCGCAACATGCTGCGGTTCACGTCCCCATGCCATGAACAAAATGTCAGCCAGCGTGGCCTCTGAAACGGGGATGGAAACAAGCCAAGTCGTCAGACCCTCGCGCATACGGCGACTGTTGGGCAGCATGGAGTAATTGGCGAAGGCCTGCGCCTCCGGCGAGGCAGGATCGTAATCCACCAACCCTAACGCAACGCCGACGCCCTTAATCAGGCCGATACAATCGCAGCCTACGCCTTTGACAGAGGCCTGATGATGAAACGGCGTGCCAAGCCATGCGCGTGCTTCGGCAACGGCATCGGATCGTGTGATCTTATTTTCCATCGGGATAACTCAAAACGGCGTCCGTACCGGGGACATGGGGTTCGCCGCGAAAGTTCACGGCATTGTTGTAACGCCCACAGCAAGTCGAAAACGACTTGTCGCATCCCGGCTGGACGGCATAGCCATCGCCAACCGCGATTTCGGACGGCATGGGCAGGAACAAATCAAACACGCCAGCCGCAAAGCTTCGGACTTCCATCTTGCGACCTGTGTTTGCGCCGCTTGTCCATGTCACAAGCCCGCCCGTCCAGTAGTCGTCCGCCTCGGTTCTGGCGGTATCCGTAAAACCGTAACGATCTTCTGCTACCGTAACTGTGCTGGAAATTGTCAGAGCCGCTAAATCGATCTTGCAGCGCGTGTCGCCAAGGTCAGCACGACAGTCCGGCGTGTAGAGTTCCCCGATTTGTTGTGACAGCGCCTGCGTCAGGCCGCGCAGTTCGGCTTTGAATATCGTGTCCTTCAGTTCCACTTGGCCGATAGTCCCGCGCTTCAAGATAATCTTGCCCTGTGAGAGCGCCGCCCAATTGACCAGAAAGATCAGCACTTCGGCATTGTCCCAAATGCCCGCACGCAAATCAGGTGCAGCCAAAGCCTCGCTATCCAGCGCGCTTTCGATATCGAGATTGTCGACGGACAAATCCGAGATCGCATGGATGGCCGAGCGCGTGTATCCCGTTCGCGCCGCATAAACCACATTATCGATCGTCAAATCTCGGTCAAAGTCCGTAAAGCCAAAGACAACGCCATCCTTGCGCGTGACCTTCCAGCAGGTCGCAAGCGTGGTCGTCTCGCCCGCGACATGCGCGGCAAGTTGGGTGGTGGCTGTTTTCATGGGTTAAACGCGGATCTCTATGATGGGGATGTCAGACCATTGGTGCAAATCGATCTGCTCGATGGTCACGGCCATGCTGTCGGTGTCAAAACGCACAGGAACGTCGAATTCGAAATCTGCGGTGACGGCGATGCCCTGTGCAGGCGCCGTTAAAAAGGTCAGGACGCCGGTTGTCGTGTTCACCGACCAGCCCGATGTCTGTTTGATGCCCGCGAGATAAGGCGCGATGGTGCCTTGCACAGGTTTTGTTATCGTGCGTGTCTCGCTGCCAGCGCCGGATACATAGCTTTTGACAAGCTGAAAAGCCTTCGTCGTCCCATCGCCTGCGCCAATGGCTTGGCTCGTGGCGCGGTAGTCCGTCCAATCTTTGAACCGAAACCCATAGGCGCGGCCTTTCCGCGCCCGAAAGAACGCGATCAAGGTATTAAGCTGGGCTTGGTGTTTCAACCCAGAGGCCACGTTCCATTTACCCCGCGCCGCCGACCAGTTGGCATTACGTTGCTCATACCCCGAAGCCATTGAAACAACGGTCGTCAGATACTCCGGCCCGCCCGTCGCCCCATAGGCGATGTCGTCAGGAAAGCGAATTTCGTGGAAGGTCATGGTTACAGATTCCGTCTTGCTCTACTAATTCCCCGCGCGGCTTCTGCCGAGACCTGTGCCTGACTTGCGCGAAAGCTGTTGGCATCCGGCGTTGAGATGTTCATCACAAGGTTGATCGGGCTGGATGTCCGGCCATTCTTCGGGATAACTGTTTCCCCGCGCTGGAGAATAGCGGGAACTTCGTCGGGACGCAGCCCAGCGATGCCGCCGGAGTGATAGCGCGGCGCTCCGGCAAAAACGAAGGCAGGAACCTGCCGCGATGGCGCCGTTTCTCCAGCCATGCCGCCTTCATGGAAAATCGAGCCAAAGATATCGGACATAAAGCCGCCGCTTTCCATGCTGCTGCCCATCCATTTGGCAAGCGGCCCTGTGATCGATTGCTGCACTACCATGCGCGTGATGTCGGCGACGATGCTGTTGGCGAGGTCATCAAGGCTGTTGAGACTGATCTCGCCGGACGTGACCATGGTTACAATGGCGTCCTCGGTCGCCTTTAAGGCTGACGAAAAGGCTTTCTCGACCGCGCCCGCCGCGTTTTCACCTTCTTTTTGATAGGCGCGGAAGGCACGGATTGCTCCGGCCTGCGCATCCGTGCGTCCAGTTAGTTGCTCGTCATAGGCTTTGTCTTTTGATTTATTGAAAATGTCTTGGCTGATCGCGCCCGCATTTAGCATCTCAGTCAGGCGTGCGATTTGATCCGTGTAGGCTTCTTCGGCGGTTCGCACGCCTTCTGTGATTTGTTTGCCTTCTTCTTTGAGCTTGTCGAGTTTTTCCTGTGCTTGGGTCTGATCGTAAAGCGCAGCCGCCATTTGCTTGGCGCGTTCGACTTGTTCCTGCGATGTCGTTTCGGGCAGCTTTGCCACGGCATCGGATATGAACGCCTTGCGCTTGTCGCCAAGCCTGTCCATTTGTTTGCCGAGATCGTCGATGATCTTCTGCGCCTCGGCAAAAGACTTCTGATCGAACAATTGCGCGGCTAGATTGCGTGTCTGGTTTTTCTCGGCATCGCCTGCTTTGCTGGAAAGGCGGCTGACGGCCTGATCGATAAATGCCTGCCGTTCGTTGCTAAGACCAAGGAGTTTCTGTTTCAGATCGTCGATGACTTTTTGATTGGCCTCGGCTTCTTTCTGCGCCGCTTCGGCAATAGGTTTTTGAATGACTTCGATTTGACGGTGGGCCAGTTCTTCCGCTTGCTTGATCGCCGCATTGATACCTGTATCGGTGCTGCTGTCTTTTTCTCGCAGACCTTCCAAACGCTGTTTGGTTTTTCCAAGTTCGTCGTTGATCTTGGCTATCTTTTCTGCAGGATTGTCGACCAGCTTGGCCAGAGCTTCGTCGATACCCTTGCGCTGCTGAATCAACAGATCGGCGCGACCTTCCTTTTCGGCGGAAAGGCGTCCGGCATCTGCCTTGGCGCGTTCCGCCGCTTCGGTTTCTTCGGCTTTGGTCAGCTTTTCGATTTCCGCCCGCAGTTCGGCGGCTTTTTTCTGCCGAAACTCCGTGTTGCCTTTATAAAGCGGCTGAACGAGGGGTGGAAGATTTTGAAGCCAATCCAGTTGCTTTTGAACTTCTGCCAGTTCGTTCTTCGCATCGCGCAGCTGGAGAGCGATTGGGTCTTTTTTGAACCATTCGGTCGTGACTTCGAAGGTCGTCGCAAGCTGGCGCAAAGCCGCGCCTGCGACACCAGAAACGGTTTCGGTCTGGCCGATGGCCTTGAGCATGTCGCTCCAAGCCACCGCCATGCGATGCGCGGCTCCCGTCAGACCCTGCGTTTCAGCTGCAGCGGCGCCGCCGACCTGCTGTTCTAACGCCGCGAGGATCAGCTTTTGGGCTTGCGCCTTATCGCCTGTTTCGACGAGGCTCTTGATCACGTCGCGCTGCGAATCCGAAAACGAAACGCCAACACGCTTCAAGGCGGTCAGCCCTTCAACGGGATCTTCGAGCGCCTTGCCAAGTTGCGTCGCGGAGGACGTCAGATCCTGCCCGAACACGGCGGACATATCCTGCGCGAGGTGGATGGCCTGCTTGAAGGTGTCGCCAGAGACGGAGCGGAAGGTCGCTAAGATAGCCGACGCGTTCTTGACGGACTCGGCACTGGTCAGCGTCGAATGCTCCATCTCCTCGGCCATTTCGGCTAGGTCTTTGCCTGTCAGGCCGGACGCGTAGCCTGTGGCGCGAAGCACGCCCTGCAAACGGTTTTGTGCCTGTTCAGCCAAAGCAGCTTCATCGAAGCTCTTCTTGAGCATGATGACCATCGCACCCAAGCCTGCGCCAGCAGCGATCCCCGCTGGCCCCAACGCCGCCATGGCCGAGCCAAGCGGCCCGATCTGGCTGGTGAGGCCAATGGCAGAGCCGCGCACGTCATTCGCGGCGGCATTTAAGGCAAGAAGGCTTTTTGATGCGGGCTGTCCGGCAAGCTCGATCTTCTTGAGCGACTTCTCGCCGGACTCCCCGATCTCCCTTAGCTCGGCCTTGACCTTGCCGCCTTCCATGACGGAAAGGCGTATGGCGAGATTACGTTCGGTCACGACTTTAAGCCCTCATTAATCTTTGTGTTGATTGCGGAAACCATGCCGGACTCGCAGGAAGGCAAGAGTTCGGCGGTGCTGGTGGGATCAATATTCAAGGCTTCTGCAATCTTCAGCGCGGCGTTCATGTCGATCCCGATCACGACAAATTGCGCCATGCGAAGCTGACCTGCGCAGCGCAGGGCGATATCCCACGCTTCCCAGCCTTCCATCGTTTGAGGCTCGTTAGCGCAGTAGGGGCATAGCTCGCCGTTGGCGTTCGGCTTGCCCTTGCTACAAGAAAGACCTGCGTCCGCACAAGAACCACAATATTCAGGCCCGCCGCCGAAGTGCCATTTGCAGCGAGCCTCTAACCGTTTTTTTCCTGATCCAAAATAAGCGTCGGCGCGAGATACAAACGCTCGAAGGCATCCGCGAGAGGCCAAAGATCCATCAGTGCTGAAACAGCTTCCGGCGAGACCTCGGCGGGTTTGTCTTCGCTATCACCGACGCCTTCCCATTCAAGGATAGAAAGCTCGGCCAGCTTTTTGATGAGCGTTGCGCTGCGCGTTCCTGCGTCCGTTACTTCATCGGCAGCTTTAAGCGCGGTCACGCGCGCGGCCATAACAAGCGCCGTGGTAGCAGGACGCACGTTGACGCGCACCCCGTTGCCAAGGTCAAGCCAATAAGGTTCTCGTTTCAGATCAAGACGGATCATGTGTAGTCCTCCACATCGTTGGTAAGGGTTACGGTCAGCATCTGGCCGCTATCAGGTTTTGCGGCTTGCCAGTTGAAGCTGGCTTGCACACCGGCGGGGCCGCTGATGGCGAGTTTGGGTTTGGGAAGATAGACTTGGTGCGCCGTGAACAGGATCGAACGGCTTGCGTCGATGACGTATCCGAACGATAGCTCTACAGGCGTGTTGTTCGTCGCGGCGTCGATGAGCGTGGTATCCGCAAAGCGCACGTCGATCGAACCCGTTAGCGCGGCAATGGTAGGATCGGCGCCGTCGATCTTGCCGTCAGGTCGGATCGTCTCGATGCGCTCCAGATTGTTGCTGTAAGTCAGCTGCGCCCCCGTGACGTTGCCAAGTTGCGCGCCGTCTTTTTTGACCGAGCCTTGAAACTGGTTGAAGCGCGTGATGACAGCTTCGGTCGGCGTGCTATCAGCGCTTACCGTTGCGCGGCTTTCACCTTGGGCGATACAATTCAACGTCGCGCTTGCACCGCCAGAGCGGGCAAAGGAAAGCTGCATCGAATTGACGCGCACGCCCATGTTGATGAAGAAAGCCGAAGCCTCCGGCATGCCGACTTCCAACGAGAGGCTGGGCAGGCTTGTCGCACCGGACACGAACGAATGAACATACGGCCCCACGCCCGTGGTGTTGGGCGCGCCTAAAAGAGCCTTCAGCCAATGGCCAAAGTTTCGCAGATCGACGGGAACGACTACATCGCCCTCGACCTTGATCACATCACGGATCGGTTGCGCCGGATCACGACCTGTGCCCAAAAGATCCGAGGCAATAAGACCTTGTTCCGAACCGAGGTTTGAGGACACAAACGGAAACTTGATAAAGTTCCCAACGGGCGGCGTTCCATAAACGCTCTCGAAATCACCCAATAGATGCGCGTTCGCGCCATAGGCACGTGCCATGATAACCCTCCAATGTTAAAGAAACCTCAGCCGAGTTGGCTGGTGGTCGTGTAAATCAACTCAATCGGCACGATGGCCGCTTTGACGTTCCCCGCGCCTTCGACGACAACGGAACTTGTGTCGGCTGCAAGCGGCGTTGCTCGGTCGCACAGACCGCCGAGCGTCGGATCGGCAGCAACTGCGTCGGCAATGTTTTGAAACAGCGCGTCCATGATTTGATCGCGCTGTGTCGCTTCACCCGCTTGGACAAGAACCTCCAGCGAGGCGTGGTGTTCCCAATAGTAGGAAAGCGGCGAAAGCAACGTTTCCGGTTCACCGGGATCGCCATCGCGCAGGATAAGAAGCCCGCCAGCAGGAACCTTCTCCGGCAAAACATCGTTCCGCAGAACCTTGGGGCCGACGATGGTTTGCAGCTGTTCAAACAAAGCTTGCAGGACGGTTTCGCGTGTCGTCATTTGTCTGAAACCTCTTTCCAATTCTGAATGACCAGACGCGGCAGTTGGCCGATCCACTTTTGGCCAACGCTGTCGATATCGAACCGTTTTTTAAGACTGACTTGCGGCACGAGAATAAAGATCGGCACCGTGGTGAGGCCGCGACCCGTTCGCAGCGCCGAGGCGCTTGCCGCTGAGAACCCACCGCGTTTTCCAGTTCGCGCGCGCATGTCGTCTGCCACCAGCAAAGACGGCCCGTTTCGACGAAAGACGAAGCGCAGGCGCTTGCCGTTGGCTTGCTCCCATCGTCCGGGCGTGATCCTTTTGCCCATAGCAGATTTTCCTGCGGCAGGCATCGGGATGGCGAGGTAAAAGCCTTTGCTTGAGCGGATCACGACGCCTTGACCGAAAGCACCGACGATTTGTGGCACCTTGCTGAACACATATCCGGCGGCGTTTAGGCTCAAGCCTCCTTTGGGATAAACCTGTCCGCGCCATGTGTTGGCCAGTTTCTGGCCAAGGCCAGCACCGGTCACTTGCCCACGCAATTCAAGCTTCAAGCCATCGGTCGCTTGTCGGACGCCGGAAGTGACGGCGCCTTCCGCTGCTCTGACCTCATCCGCCATGATCTTTTTGAGATCACCTTGCAATGCGGCCAAAAGCCTCATTCCGGTCTCGTGTTCAATGTCCAGATCAAGCGGTCACGATCGGCAGTCGGTTCGGATTGGACGATGAACGTAGAACCATCGACCGTTAGACGATCCCCGACCATAGGTTGGGCGACTTCCGCTGTTTGCACATCGAACAGAGCCGTTGCCGTATGAATTTGGCCATCGCCAAAGCCCGTTAGAACGTCAGGCTGCTTCGCCATGACACGCAGCGTGAGCACAGATCCCGCTTGCGGCTGATAAACAGCCGGTTTGGATAAGACGGGATCCGCGAACAACGCCGCGATCATGAAAGCAAACGACATTAGGTGCGCTTCGCCTTGAGCAGAACGCGCGGACGCGTGCAGATAGGAAGCGGGTTCGACTGCGTATGCAATTTAACCCAACGACCGAACTCCTGATCGACGGCTTGCTTGGCATAACGTGGCAGGCCGAGGCTGTTGACGGTTTCAACAAAATCGGCGGGCGCGTTGTATTGACGGAACAGTCCCGGCACGCCGACAGGGAAGAAGTGTGCCTTGTCGGTCGGGATGAAATTGCCGCCGGAGTTGCCGCCATAGTATTCTTCGAACACGATGCCAGCATATTCCACGGCCTTACGAGCCTGTCCCGTTCGCAGGAACGCACTTTCCTGATAGCGACGGTAGGATTCCACGACATCCGGATGCGTTGTCAGGTCATCGAAGAACGTGGCCGAACAGAAGGCGTGGATATAGGTGAAGGATGCGCCGCCCAATTCATCCGCAACCTTACGGGTGATATCATGGCACTTCTTTTTAAGAACACCCGCCGTAGGGTTCGCATTATCAAGATCAAAATCGATCTCGGCCTGCTGACTGACCCCAAACTCGGAGAACAGGTCATAAAGCACCGTCGATCCGTCCGCATCGAGGATCTGACCCTTGACCGCGCCGATGCGAAGATGCTCCAGCGTGATGTCGTGCCATTTGACCATATCGCGCAAGCGGTTCGAAACGACCGTTTGCACCGAGGCAAGAGCGTCCGGTTGGCCGAAGCTGTTCCGGTTCTGAACCTCGTCGGCCAGAATGGTGTCTTCCAGCGTCAAATGCGGAACGGCCAAAGACCGCGCCTTGCGCTTGTTGACTTTGTTCTGGACGGCAGGCGCGCCGCGTGGCGTGGTGGGGATCAGGCTGAGTGCGCCTTCGATCTCCTCCAGCATAACGGTCGTAGTGCTGACGCCTGTTTCTTCAAACAACCCCAAGCGACCGGCTTGACCCGGCACATAAGGCAGTTTGTTGATGGCATCGGTCAACGACACCACGGAAAAGGCGTCGTTGTTAAAGATATCGAGCGTGGGCATGGGATGTTCTCCTTAACGAGTGATGATTAATTGGGATTTGAGTTGCGCGGCGCCTGTCGTTTTCTGTGCGCTTGTCGCGCCCGCGAACCAGAAAAGTTCCGCCGCGTTGACCTCGGCCTGACGCACGATCGCAACGGCGTCTCGATCAGCAGCCGTGGCATCTGTGCGATCAAGAAGAACGACAAGAGCGGTTTGCGACCCATCGGTGTTGGCGGGGTTATATTCCTTGTATTTCCCCGAACCGCCGCTGACGGCAATCGTAAAGCGATCCCCCGCCGCAAAGTCGGTCGCGCCGTCGTTCAACGTGAAGTTAATTTGGCCGACATAGGGCGTGCCGACCATGGCACTGCCGATGATAACGCCGCCCGGTTCTTCGATGGCGAATGTCCCGCCGTTCGCAGCCGGTTCGATGCAGGTGACGCCATAGGTTCCCGCTTTAACGCCAGTACCTGCAGACACATCGCTAATCGTGCCGTTGCCAATATTGCCGGAAACAGCAACACCGGTCGCTGTGCCGATGCCCACTTTGCCGAGAACATGGCCAGCTTGCAGGACTTGTCCGGCAAGCACCTTGATGACTTCGCGGGATAAGCTGCCGTTGGCCTCAGATACGATAAACTCGGCTTTATGTTGACCTTCTGTCAGAACAGTCATGGGTTAGTCCTCCTTTTGTGCATTACGGCTTGCATAGATCGCCGCCGCGTCGATCTTGTTTTCAGCCGATGTTGTGGAATTGGCGGTTGGGATTTGACTTGCGATGGCGGTCGCTTCGTCCGCGACGGCTTTGGCCGTCAACAAGGCGTTACGCACCTCGGCGGATGGCGTCGCTTTGGCGATGAAGTCCGCAGCCTTGTCGGGCATGCCAGCGATTTGGCAAAGCTGGGTGACTTCCGTGACATAAGCCAAGGCTTCTTTTTGAGCCTCGGCCTTCGCTTGCGCCGTAATCGCTTCGACATCGGGAGCCGGATCGATAAGGCTCGCGTCGACGCTTTGCGTCTCGGCAGAGGCTTCAATGGGGTCGGTCATAGTTTTATCCTTTCTTTTTAGGTTACGAATGGGTGAAAGCGCCAGACGCTGCTGCGTCAGGCGAGAACGAAGATCGGCATAGGCATCGTCGAAGGTGCCGAGTTTGTCGGCTAAACCGGCGGAGACGGCATCGGCACCGAAGAACAATCCGGCTTCGGTCGATTTAATGGCCTCTTGCGTCATCCCGCGTGTGCGCATCACCGTGGAGACGAACAATTCATAGACACGGTCGACTTCCGTTTGCAGCGTGGCTCTTGCCGGATCGGACAACGGTTCATGCGGCGACAGATCGTTTTTGTGCGCCCCCGCATAGATCGCGGTGTATTTAAGGCCAGCATCCGCTTCCGCTTGGCTCTGATCGAGGTGAACGGCGATAACACCGATGGAACCGACACCCCCAGTGCGAGAGACATAGATTTTGCTGGTCGCTGCAGCGATGACATAGGCCGCTGAAAAAGCCTCTTCGTTGGCCACGGCCCAGATAGGCTTGGTCTTGCGCGCCGCATAAATTTGGTCTGCCAGATCGAATGCGCCCCCAGCTTCGCCGCCGGGGCTGTCGATATCCAGAAGAATGGCTTTGATATTGGGATCCGCTACGGCCTCGGCCAACTGCTGTCCGATGTTCGTGTAGCTCGTCAGGCCGCTTTGCGCTTCAAGCCCGACTGTGCGACGTACCAGCGTGCCGATAACGGGGATGATCGCGATGCCTTCGGGCGTTACGTCATAGCCGCGCATCGCGGTAGGTTGTGCAAAAGATAGAGCTTCGCCATTAAGACGAGGCATGAGAACGCCCAAAATGACGTCCAATTTGGCGCGCGCGATCAACACGGGCGTGTCGAACACCCGTCCGGCAAGATGAGGGAGAAATGTCATAGGGTTTGATCGTTGCTATTGATTTGGTTTTGTTGCGCGTCCGTTGGCGGGGTTTCTTGGGAAGCTGGCAATCGATCTCCCAACGGCCCCAACTTGATACCGAGCGTCTCCATGCGCTTTTGATCGGCGGCTATGCGACGATATGTTTCGTCAACATCGTTGCCCTCGGCCTCGATAATGTCACTGGGTGCTTTCCAGCCTTGCTCTTGCGCAATTCTTTCGGCCTGACGGTCTTTGAGCGGATCGACCCATTCCCATTTCGGCGTGATCCATTTCACCGCCGTATAACGGCTTGGATCGCGTGCGAAATTGGGCATGTTCAACGCACCTGACAGCGCGGCGGTTTGCAGCCAGCGTTGCCAGATAGGGCGGCACATCTGAAAAACCAGCGTGGCGAACTGAAACTGCTCAAGGCGCCGCCGAAACTCGACGGTGCCAGCGCGGATGCTGGAATAATTGGCCGCTTTCAGATCGCCAGTGACGTTTGTGTACGGCATGCCCAGAGCGGCGCAAACCGCAAGCGTCGTGCGATATTGAAAAGGCTCGTAAGAATTGCCGACATCGGCAGGTGAAGAAAACTTGATATCCTCACCGGGCAGCAAAACCTGCATAGTTCCCGGTGAAAGCCCCGCGATGGCGGATCCGGCACCATCCGCAGCGCCTTCGCCCAACAAATTATCTTCGGGCGATGCTTTGGTGATGAAACCGGCGAACAAGGCCGCGACCTTTTTGCGATCAAGTTCTGCGTCATCGTATTGATCAAGCAGGAACAGCTTAACTAGCGCAGGCGCGACCCATGGCACGCCTCGTATTTGACCGGGACGCTGGGGACGGTAGATGTGCAGGATTTCCGAAGCCGGAACTCTGACGATATCGCCCTTGTTCCCCGTTTCGGTACTGTCACCCGGATGCTTACGATAAAAATGATAGGCCACGCGCCGTCCGATAGCGTCAAACTCGATGCCGCAGCGAATGGGGTTGCCTGTCGTGCCAAGCTCCGTCTTAGACAAAGGCAGCATCTCGGCTTCCAGCAACTGCAGCTGCAAAGGCACCGTCAGCCCGTCTTCTGGGCGGCGCGATCGGAAGCGAATGAAGCATTCGCCAGCCTCGAACATTGCGCGCGCGACAAGGGCTTGCAGGCCGTAAAAGTCCGTCAGACCATCGGCATCCGCTTCGTCCGTCCATGCCAGCCAAACGCGCTGGATTTCATCCTTCAATGCTTGATCCTGAACAAGGCTGGATGGCTTGATACCGGCACCCACGGCATTTGCCACAAAACTGTCGGCAGCATTTGATGCGTAAGGATTAGACCTGACAATCTGCCGCGCCCGCGCGCGAAGGAGGTCGCCTCCGGCGGAAAGCAATCCGTTAATGTTTTCCTGCGTCGCCTTCCACGCGATCAGGCGCCGTTGTGTCATGGCGCCTTCGAACCCGCCCACAAGCGTGGACATGGATAAGCGTCCAGTCGCCGCGTATTTAACCGCAGCACCGATACGAGAAAAAAGGTTCATCAGAGGTCTTTCTCAGCGTAAATCTTGATCCGGCGGGTCTGAACCTCGCCGTTGTCCCGCGCCAAAGCCTGTTCGACATCGTTGAGCGCGGCCTTCAACTCAGCCATGGAACGGTATTCCACGGTCTTTCCATCGTAAGTCAGGCGCAAAACGCCGCTCACGATGGCTTGCCGCAAGGCATCGCGTTGAGTTAGTGTGTAGGTCATGTCTATTCCGCGTTTAATATCTTGTGATGAGGCTGGATTTACTGGCAATGACTTGCTCAATGCCGACCAGCCTTACTTCGCTTTTGCATCGACCGACCTATGCATAAAGGAAGGGCAGGAACTTGTTGATCAAATTAGGCACGACAATCCCTCTCTTCAGGGACCGGAACTCAAATCATCAAGCTTACTTTCGACGGAGCGTGGCCAACGCATAGTTCTAGACCTCTTAAAGAAAATTAGGGGCCGCTATATGGTGTCTATCGACCATAAAATGCTAGTGCTTGCTTGCAAGTTTTTTGAATACATTTATGAGCCAGTACTACAATCAAACAACAAACTCTTTTACGACCACAATCTGCACCGATTTGTGGCTATGTTCATTTTTATGCAGATTGTTACATCCAAAAAGGACGCACTGACCATTGTAACCGAGTTTTCTGGTTTTATGCGTACATTCGATCCTTCTGTTGCCCCATCCTTGTTTGCTCCTCATGGTCAAATGGACGAATTACTCGACACCATCATTCGCTTTGCCAACGGATATCAACATCTGATCCATCGAGAGACGGAAGACATCAAAAGTATGTGTGATGGCGGACGATGGATCCTTGACATGTCGCTACACAATCTGTTTTCGCATCTTGCAATGTGGTCAAAACGTCATGCAGTGCTCGAAGTTGACTGTGATCCATCCAAACCACTTAAAGCTGCGGCACCAGAACTGAATGGCATGATCGGACAAACCGACATCGTTGACATGGAGCTTTTTGGGAAAGAACAAAGACTGACGTGGAATATGTCCAGACCAATTGCCTTTGTTGATTCCAAGGAACAGCCGTGTATTCAAATAGCAGATATCGTTGCTGGTGCTATGAATAAGATAGTTTTAAGAAAAGGCGATCCTGTATTCAAATTAATGGCAATAGAACTTGTGCCCCATATTATGGACGACGGAATTATGCCGGATTATGAGTTCATCGACATTACCAAAGAGCATGCCGTTGTTAACATGCTTGTTTTGCATGAGCTTGCACATCGCGCGGACAATGGGCTGGATCCGTTGCGCGGTATGCATGTATATTATGAGACCCTCAAAGAATCCGTTCCGTTTATGATGTCAGGGCTAAACATAGCTGCTAGGAATTGTTCTACGTAAAGCGATTGCTGGTTTTTGATCAGCAATCAAAGGCTTTTCTTCGTTTCTCGTCTCGTGGCCCAAAGCGCGTTCAAATTTCTGCCACACAGCATCCGTAAAGCGATCAATACCAACCGCAGATGCGGCGGCGCGGGCATAAACACGGCAGTCCAACGCTTCGTTGCGTTCGCGCAGCTTTCGCCATTCGCGGTGCGGAAAGCCACGCCTGTCTTTAACCGTTACCAATCGTTCGGCTGTCAGCTGCTTGAAATATTCCTCGCCATGTTTGGGGAAGTGACAAAACCCAGCGGGGTATTTATCACCGTTGGCAAGTTGTTCGTCTGTCGGCCTATCTTTGCGCAAGCAGCCATAAAGTTCGGATTTGCAGAAAGAGGCTCCGACCGGCCAGACCAAAAGGCCGCGCCGCTTTCGCTTTCCGCTCTGCATCACGTCCATATGGCTCGGTGTGCCGATGGCGGCGCCCAGACGATCGACGCCTTTGATGGCGATGACGCGATCCGAAGAATGGCGGCGCACCCAATCATAGACTTCCTGCGTCGCATAGCCCGTATCAATGGACAATTTCAGAATCGATAGTTCCACATGGCTGGCATGGGTAAAAGTTTCTGCCAACAGGCCGTCCATCTGCGCCCAAACATCAGGTTTTGCAGGGTCTCCTGCGAACACGCGATAATCGACCGACCAGCATTCACGGTCACGGCCCCATGCGACGATTTCGATCTCTATGCGGTCTTTCTGCACGTCCACGCCTGCGGTGAGAAACAGCCCACCTGCGGGAACGGTGCTAGGCCGATAATCCTCCCGCCGATCATAAAGCCGTTGCCATTCCGGCGCCTCGCCGGACTCCGTCCATGTGCGTGCCTCGATAGTGTTCACGTAAACCTTCATCGCCGCATCGTCCTTGGCGGCGATCTTACGTTCCGCGATTTGTTGCCATGTCAGCCAAGGGCTGTTCAAACCTGAGAGGTGAAATCCTGCCGCCTTGCCTGTGCCGGGACTATCCGCACGCCACTCGCCACGGCTGTTCATCCACGACTTTTTGTGACTTGGAATGGAAGCGTTGCAATGGATGCAATGATACGTTGCGGTTTCTGGCTTATCCTTCTCCCAGCGCAGCTGCTTTTCTTCCAGAACCTGATGCTCCCCGCATTCGGGGCATGGCAACCACCAGCGCCGCCTGTCGGACTGTTCATATTCGAGTTCGATGCGGCTTAAGCCTTGGATCGTCGGTGTCGAGACCAGAAAGATTTTTCGATTGCCGAACGTAATCGTGCGCTGACTAGCCAGTGAAACCGGATCGCCTTCGCCGTCCACGTCGAAATCGTAGGCGTCCACTTCGTCAAGAAACAGGTACCGTACCGGCATCGAGCGAAGGCCGACCGCGCTGTTGGCTCCGGTCATGACCAGAATACCGCCCGGAAACTCTTTGCTTTGCACCGTATTGCCGCTGTCACGGGAACGCGCTTCCTTGACGCGATCGCGCAGAACGGGCGTGCCGTCGATCAAGCTGGCCACGCGCTGCTTCGACCAACGCTTCGCCATTTCCACGGTCGGCTGCACCGCCAGCATCGGGCCGGGCGCATGATGGATGACATAGCCTATCCAGTTATTGCCTGCCTCGGTGCCGCCGATCTGCGCGCCCTTCATGAAGACGACTTTCTCCACTGGCGATGACGGAGAAAGGCAGTCCATGATCTCGCGCAAGTATGGCGTCCGTTCCGTTCGCCACGGCCCCGGTTCGCCAGAGGCCGTCTGCGACAAGAAACGGTTTGCATCCGCCCATTCCGAGACGTTCAGACGCGGATCCGGTCGCAGCGCCAAGGCGGCGTGCGTCAGACATTCTTGCAATGCTTCCATGTCAGGCGTTCGATAGTCCGGCGGTGGTATCCGCTACATCGTTGAGGATTTGGCGCAATTCGGTATCCAGTAATTCTCGAACCTGCTTCGGATCCGCTTCAGAAGCCAAGAGCGGCGCAAGCCGATCCGGCAAGTTCAAGGTGCGATCGCGCAGAACACGCAGCGTGTTGAACCATGCCACTTTGATGTTGTCGGTACGCACTAACGCGCCGGACTTTTCTTCATATTCCAGTTTAGCGAGACGTGCGTTGTAGGCTTCCTTGATCGCGCGACTTTGCGCGTAACTGGGGCCGCTGTTGACGCCAACGGGGTTTGGGGTCGGCTCTGCGGGACGTTCACTTACCGTCTTTTCCTTTACCGATTTGCGTTGCTGGGCGGGACTGGTGTTGCGGCTCCATCCAGCGTCCGCCTTGGCGGGATCAATCGTGCCGTCCTGTTCTTTGGCTATGCGTCCGGCCTTGATGGCCTTCAAAACCGCGACATGACTTACACCGCGATGCCGCGCGTAAGCGGATACGTTCATTCCCATAGTTAACTGCAATCATGTTTGATGCACAGATCGTTGGATGTTTATCTGGCTCTGTCTGTCAAAGTGGCGCGCGCGCCCATCATGCCGAGCAACAGATCGACGACTTCGCTTTTATGTCCGCCGATGTGCCAGACCGTGACTTCCGTCACATCGGGATATTGGTCGTCCCATGAGCGGCTTGTTTTGTAGTTGTAGATCGTGGCGATCTTGTCATCCGGCAGCGTGACGATCCATTCGGCTTCGGTTTTGTATCCATCGCCTTTTTGTGGCTGGCCGAAGACATCGACAAGGTCTTGGTATTTGGCTTTGATGGCGGCTTGGTAGCAGGTTCCGATTTTGGTTCTCGCCATGGGATCCTCCTACGCTGCTTTGATTTCGCGCAGGGCGCTGTTAAAATATCCGCGCCATTTTCTGTCAGCGATGCGCATCTTGATGTGGTCGGTAATCGCTTGCGCTGTCGTCGGCCCGCCTTTGATAAAACTCAGTTCGTCCGCAAGATGGCGTCCGAAGCGCGCATCCAATAGATCGCGCGTTTGTTCCTGCGTCAGGTTGAAGGCTTCGGCTAGAACGCGGCTGGCGGCATCCCATACCATAGGCGCGTCATAGCCGCTGCGAACGCTGGTTCCCCAAAACCCCCAGTCAGGGTTTGCTGTGGGTAGCGGCGTGGTGTTTTCCATGGTGTCCTCCTTTGTTTATGTCACCATGAACGCTCTTTCCGTGTTTATTATCAACCAGATAAGCGATTGTTTCTTTGCGAAGAACGCGCACTGACGATCATCAAATGATCACATCAAACGGGTTCGACGATCTTATAAAGCCGCTGTCCTCCTTGAGGCTTATCGGAAACGATTTGGTAACCGCGTTTCTTGACCAACGCATGCGACAGCGCGGCGCGCAGCGTATGTTTTTGCCAGCCAGTGACGGCGACCATGTCGTCGATCGTCGCCCCTTCGGGACGTGACAGCAATTTTATGATCAGCGATAGCTTGGTTTCCTTGGGCGGTGTGGGCGGCATTGCTGCAACGGCGGCAAGACCTGCCTTCATCGCGGTGCTTGGTTCTTGCGGATGTTTGCCGTTGGTCTTGATGCTCTTAACGGGCTTGGTTTTGACGGTGGAAACTGCTGCTTTCTTGGTCTTCGTTGATTTCGGTTTACTCATGATGGTCCCCTTTCGCCAGCATGAACGCTTCATTCGTGGCACTTATCCAGTGAATAAGTCGATTGTTTTGCAATAAATACGGGCGTTAACCGTCGATTAGACGCAGATGTCTATCAATCGATTCGGTTACGCCGCCGTCACGGGACTGATTGTCTGCAGTAGTTGCGGAATGCCCTTGATGATACCTGTTGCATCATCATCCGTAAGGACTTCCACCGAGGCGTACAACAACCCATCTTTTTGCAAGGCTTGAGGAGAAGCGATTATGGCTCCGCGGCCTTTGCCAAACATGGAAATCATCTCGCTTTTGCAGAGCTTGGTAAAAGAATCGGAATAGATCGTTCTAAATAGCGAAAGGTCGATGATGAACCCGTCAAGCTCTACCCAAGCATGGCCAGCCCAATGTTGAAGGGATGTGTTGTTGGTTCCTGAGACGGAAAAGTCGTGTTGAAAGACAATCGTGTTTTTGAAGGACAAGTTGCCAGCAACAAGAGAGCTTTCAACCCCATGCTTATCTTTGAGTATGGCGTAAAGAGCGGCGGAAAGCGGCAAGCACAGGAACGGAGCATGGGGCATGTTCCCCAGTATCTCGTTTATCGCGCATTTTACAGCTTCCAAGGTTTTCTGTTCCATGGGCAAATCGTAGCACAGCCGACGCAAAAGATGAACTGAAATGGCGGATTCTAACCCGTCGCCAGCTCCGCCTTCTTGCCTGTAAACTCTTCCCAGCGCTTGACGATCACATCGCAATATTTGGGATCCATCTCGATCAATCGCGCTTGCCGTCCCAACTTTTCGCAGGCGATCATCGTGGTGCCGGAGCCGCCGAAGCAATCGAGGATGATGTCGCGGCTTTTGCTGCTATTGCGAACGGCGCGCTCGACAAGCTCGACCGGCTTCATAGTCGGGTGAAGATCGTTGACTCGCGGTTTGTTCACAAACCACACATCGCCTTGGTCGCGCGCACCGCACCAGAAATGATCTGTGCCTTGCTTCCAGCCGTAAAGGATCGGCTCGTACTGCCTCTGATAATCCGAACGCCCCAGCGTGAAGGTATTCTTCGCCCAGATGACGAAGGTCGACCATTTGCCGCCTGCCGCGACGAAAGCCTTTTGCAACGTATGCAGCTCGCTCGACGACATGCAGACATAAATCCCGCCTTTGCAGACGGTCAGCATATTGACGCAAGCGTCATAGAGAAATTGTTCAAATCCTTCGCCAAGATTGTCGTTCATGATGGTGCGGTTGTTGCCGCGCATCTTGTCTTTGGCTGTGTTGCCGTAATCGACGTTGTAAGGCGGGTCAGTAAACACCATATCGGCCAGCGATCCATCAAGGACGCGCTCGACGTTTTCTAGGATCGTGCTGTCACCGCACAACAAGCGATGATTGCCGAGGATATAAACATCGCCCGGTTTCGTGACGGGATCAACGGGTGCTTCCGGCACAGCGTCTTCGTCTGTGTTGCCTGCCGCGTCTCCATCGTTCAGAAGATCGGCAAGTTCATCATCTGAAAAGCCAGTAAGCTTCAGATCAAACCCATCGTTCTCAAGCGCATCGAGTTCGCTGCGCAGAACGTCATCATCCCATCCGGCGTTGAGTGCCAGCTTATTGTCAGCGATTACATAGGCGCGTTTCTGCGCTTCGGTCAGGTGGTCGAGAACAACAACAGGCACATGATCAAGACTGAGTTGCTTTGCCGCTTGCAGTCGGCCATGTCCGGCGATGATGCCATCAGTCCTATCGACAAGAATTGGATTGAGAAATCCGAACTCGACGATGCTTGCCGCGATCTGGCTGACCTGTTCCGCCGAATGCGTGCGCGGATTTTTATCGTAAGGAACAAGCCTGTCCACGGGCCAAAGCTCGATGCGCTCGGCCATCTTATGGTTCGAAGAGGTCATGGTTCTCCAACTTGTTCGATGGCTTCAGTTGCCAAAGTGCAAAATGCATACGCTGCCGCCAGCGGGACGACTCCGTTACCGCAGAGGCGCAGCCTGTCCACACGATCGGCCACCCCGTCAACCACTCGACAAACAGCGGGTTTAAGGTCGGCTGGGGCGTCTTTCCATGCTTCGTGATCTGCTGGTCTTGGTGGCCAGAGAGGGAGGTCGGCCATGTCTTGCTCGCCTCGTTCAAACTGATCCCATGATCCGAACTCGTGCTTCCCGGTTCTCGTGCGCGAGGCGTCGGCCATTGAACGCGAGCCGTTCGGTAACTCTCCCCGCGCTGCGCCATTTCCACATCCTGCTTGGTGTAAGGATAGGCGTTCGGCTGCATCACCGTTTCCGCAAGTCCCGGCGTTCGAAGGACGTTGCGTCCGTCCTTGCGGATCATTTTCTCCGGCGGGCGAGCATATTTGACTCTGGCATCCGTCGCTGTCGCGGTCGGCCACATCGCCGTCTGCGCGGTCAACGACCCGTAGCAACGAGCCGTCCTGTCGTTCATTCGTTTCAGGAAGCTGGTTTGTTTCTCGCCGCTCTCCTGCGCGCGAGGGGTCAGCCATATCTGCGCGCTGACTTCCAAACGACATTTGGGATTGCCAGCCAAGATCTCTTTTCGAGAAGCCTCGTTCCCCGAAGAAACCCTCGCGGTAGGCCAAGATGAACAATCGTTCGCGTTTGTGGGGCGCGCCGATTTCTTCCGCCGTAAACAAGCCTGCCTTAACGCGATAACCCATTGATCGAAGGTCATCGTGGACTTGCTCGAACCCCAATCGTAGATGCCCTCCGACATTTTCGAAGAAGCAGATGGGCGGTTCGATTTCGCGCACGATGCGGGCGATGTGCGGCCAGAGGTGTCTTGGGTCTTTGTCTCCGAGCTTTCGTCCGGCGACGCTAAACGGCTGGCATGGATAGCCGCCATGGATGATGTCCACCACGCCGCGCCAAGGTCTGCCGTCGAAGTCGGCAACGTTGTCCCAGACAGGCGCGCAATCCAAGGCCGCGTCTTCCATCCGCGCCACGAGCGTGGCCGCTGCATAGGCGTCCCGCTCGACGTAACCCACAGTTCGATAGTTTCGAGCGGCGAGATGGAGTCCGAGGTCGAGACCTCCGGCTCCGGCGCAGAGGGAAAGTCCGAACAGGCTTCGATAGAACCCGCCGCCAATCGGCCATGCGCAATCGCATCCGGCGGCAGGTAAAGCCAAACCATCCAAACTCATACTCCGTTTTGTTCTGTAACACGGGCCGTAACCTGTAACCGGCTGTAACCCGTTTCTGCTTTCAGACGCTAGAAAACTCCCGCGCCCTTGCCGCCCGCATACGCTATCGCGCAGGAAGGACCCAAAAGATTTCAAAGGCCTGTCGTGGGGGTTGACGGCGGTGTGCTGTCTGCGCACGTCCCGCGATCATGTGTTACACTTTGCCGGAAAATGTTGCATTTGTCTCGCGCTAAAGTGTTGCAACATCTTTGCCTAACCTTTGCTTGCGTTTAACTGTGCGCTGACCTTCGTCAACGCGATGACCCACTTGCGCCATGCGGTCGAGCGGTCGCAACCGAACTCCCAGCAGATGGCCTTCCATCGCATCTTCGCACCGCGCTTCCACAACAGTTTGCGCTCTTCGACTTCAAGCCACGGCATCCATGTCAGGGTTTCCTCCAAACGATCGATGGCATCGGGCTGGGCGCGCAAGCGAATGGGAAGCTTCTCCTGCTGCAAGACTTCCAGTTCTGCAAACTTGATCGTCGGCCATACGCTGAAGTATCCGCGCACCTTGACGGGCGGGAGTCTGCGCAGCGTTGCCACGGCTTCTTCCATGCGGTCAGCGACCAGTGTAGGCGTCCACTTCGTCATTGCGCCTCCTGCTGTCCTTGGTGTTGTTGCTTCGCCCAATAAAGAATTGCCAAGGCATCGGCTTCGTTGTCGTCTTCGGGCGTATGGCCACGCTGCGTGACGGCGGCAATCACGGTCTTCTTGTCGGCATTGCCTTTGCCCGTGATGAATTGTTTGATGGTGCCGACAGGGACGCCCTCGTAAGGGATGGTGTGGTGTTCGCACCATGCGGTCAGGTGCGCGAGAAAACCTCCATAGGCATGCGCGGCATCCACGCCCAGATGGCGACGCACCTCTTCGAAATAGACGGCGTCGATCGCGCCTGTGACGTTCTTGGTTTCCGTGAGCCAATGTTTGAAGCGCAGATAGCGCATGCCGCCGCCCTCGAAGCGGCGTGGTTTGAAATGCGCCGTCCCGCTGATGATCGAGCCATACTCGTTTTGAAGCGCCCATCCGGTCGATGTGCCGAGGTCGAGACAAAGCAATGTCGGTGTGGTCATGGGCATCCTCCGGTCAGGGTGAAAGCGAAAACCCTCCGACCGAGGATGAGAGAGCCAACCAAAAGGTGGCTCTCTCTCCCGTAGGGAGAGAGGGGGTTTTCCGTGAATCTAGAAATGGGGGTAAGAGCTTGAAAAATATGAATTTGTTTCCAGATTTCCAGAATGCCGTCCAGAATGCGTGTCATTCTAGAATTGGGATTCAAGCCCATGAAAACAAAGGCGTATTCTAGATTTCCAGAATGCAGGACGTTCCAGATTTCTGTCATTCTGGCCAGAATGACGACGCTGTTTTGAGCAATAATCATCATGCCACATCCTCCGCATAGACCCAGACGGAGGGGTTCTCGACGGGCAAAATGGTGCCGTCGCCCGACTGTTTGAAATGCGTCGGCAGGAGCGCTTTCATGGCGGGAGAAATCTCGCCCGTCTCCTGATCGACGACTTCCTCGCCGGTGGGAACTTCCATGCCCTCGACGCACATCACGCCGTATTTGCTTTTGGCCGTTCCTTCCTTGTTGAACTTGATGTAGCCCTTGGTGGCCAACACATCGATGCGATCGCGAATTGAGTGATTGCCGCCGAGACCGCCCTTGTTCTCGAAAGATTGACAGAACTGCGTGGGGGTGTAGAGACTGCCCTTGCGGCCTTCGTCGAACAGCAATTGCAGGATGACGTCATGACGGCGGCGGCGCTCGTTATCGAGCCTCTCGCCGTAATCCTTGTTCACCAGACGCGCAGAATGCTGTTCCATCTCGCGCCAACGACCATCGATCTTATCAACCCATTTGGAAGGAACGCCTTCGCCGTTACGTAGCTCGAAAATCAGCTGACGAAGGCTCTGCTGTTCGTCGGGGCGGAAAAGGATGACGCCTGTGGTGTAAAAGCTGCGCAGGCTTCCCGCGCCGCTAAGAGCCTGAAACGGATCATCCTCCAGCATCTTCTTGGTGATCTTTTTCGTGTGGTGGGCGAGAATGACGCCCGCATCCGGATTGACCAGAAAACGCAGCTTTTCGACCCGTTCTTGCAGGAAGGCGAGCATGGCCGTGTTGTCGTTCTCGCTGCCGTTTTCTCCTGCGTCGAACACGTTGCGCAGCGGGTCGATGGCGATAACATCCAACAGTTTCGGATCGAAGAAGCGCGTGATGGCATCGCGCACCAGCTCCACGCCTTTGTCGTCGAGCAGCATCCGCACCTGCGGCGTGACCACGAGATTCTGGCGCACGAGCGGCATGAAATTGGGATCGATCTGCAACTGGCGCAGACGTTCGCGCAGATAGTGATAGCCGATCTCCGCTTGCAGATAGAAAATCTTGAGCGGCTTGGCTGGCTTCATGCCGAGAAAAGGCAATCCCGCCGCCATGTGCGCCATCCAACTGATCAGAAGATCGGTCTTGCCGACTTTCGGCGCACCACCGAAGACCATAAGCCCGCCCGGTGTGAGAATGCGCGGCGCCACCAGATCGTCGGGCATGGGGCTGTCGTCATCCAACAGATGCCCGACCGTGAAAGCCGGAAGCGCAGCGGCTGGCGGAATGACCATGCGCGGTGACGTGGCCAGAAAGGCGGGAACGTCCATGCCTTCCGCGACAGCGTCCGCCGCATCCCATTTTTGTGGCTTACCGTCAGGCACGACGATAACGGCCAGTGACCGCACGCCAAGAGTTCGCAAGCGGTTTGCCACGGCATCTGCATAGTGTTTTCCGGCTTCGTCGTTGTCCGGCCAGATCACAACATGCTTGCCGATCAAAGGCGTCCAGTCGGTCTTGTCGACAGGCGCGTTGGCACCGTTCATGGCCGTGGTGGCACAGGTGCCAAGTTTGTTCAGTGCGTCAGCGCATTTCTCGCCTTCGACCAACACGATGGCTGGCGAGATCGACATAGCTGGTTGGTTATAAAGCGGGCGTGGCTCCGGTGCCTTACGCTTGCGGGCTTTGACATCCCACGGACGAAACTCTTTGCCTTCCGGTGTGTCGTAACGATAGACGCAGGCGATGAGACTGCCTTGCGCGTCGAGATAATCCCATTTTCCGGTGTGAGCGCCGAGGTCGTCGCTTTCCGTCTGTGGTTGAGCCTTTGGGACAGGACGTGCAGGCATGCCGAGCCATTCCTGCACCGAACTTATGATCGCAGGGAATTGCGCCTGATGATCCCAGCCGTTGACGGCTCCCCACAGCGAAAGAATGTCGCCGCCTTCGCCCGTGGCGAAATCATGCCAGACACCAGCTTTTTCGCCCGCAAGATCGACTACAAGACTTTTGCCCTTGCTGCCTTGCGTATCCCCGACGGTGAACCGTCCGTTTTGGATTTTGCCGGTGGGCAGCAGATGATACAAAACCTCGCGCAGACGCGATAACAACCGCGCCTTGATATCTTCTGCCGTCAGCCGTTCTTCTGGCTTTGCCTGCGCCTGATCGGATGCATCGCTGAAATCCTGCCACGAGCCTGTCATGCGACCTCCTTCCAACAACGCTGCTGGTAAGGACAAAAGGCGCATTCGAAATGGTCGGGGCTGGCGGCGATGCGCGGCAGAATCTCGCCAATCTCCGTTGCGCGGATAACATTGACGGCGCGATCGCTGGCCTGCTGCGCCAAGGCGGCGTCGAACGGCACCAACTCGTGATAGATTTCCGCCGTGTCCTTATTGACGGCGGTAAACAGTGCGGGATTTTGTGAAACGCCGGGGACGCTGCCTTCCATATAAGCCTGATAAGTGGCGACCTGAACGGCGTAGATCGGCTTCGACTTATGCAGACCGTTCTTTACGGTATCGCGCCATGACTTGGCGTTCATAGACTTGCATTCCCATATCGCGGGGAACGTCATGCCAAGATCAGCGGGCGCAGCGTTGACGATCCCATCCACATGGCCGCGAATACGTCCCTTGGCGACAGAGAAGCCGAACTGTTGCCCATTGGGGCGTTCCGCAAATATCTCGAACCCAGCCAGCCTGAGCCAATCGAGAGCAAGCGTCTCGAACACATGGCCAATCTCGAAGATACGCAGCAATTGGCCAGAGAAGGCCTCATCCTTCGGCGTCTTGGCATATTCATATTGAAGCGCGCGGGCGCAGGCCACGCCGAGCCGCGAGGCGCCCAGATAATCGCGCTCCGGCTCAGCGTTCCGTTTTTCCTGCAAACGAACGTCGATCAACGCATTGATCGTGTCCGCGATCGTGGGGCGGTGATTAAAATCGAGCATTAAAAGGGGATCCCTGTGTCTTTGTTCTCGGCCATGTACGTCTGGTAATTGCCGACGACGACCTCGATCAGCGTGAGAATTTGGGCGCGTGTGTAATGCGACAACGGTTTGTCCATGCCGATCTCGGCAACGACTTCGCCAAGAGGCTTCAGCACGCGCTCCATGCAACGTTTCTCGATATCTGTCGGATCCATCATGCGGCACCGCCGACAGCGTTCATGGCGCGGCTGATCCCGTCACGGTTAAACTGCGCCGTGAGCAACGCGGACGCCTTGTAGCGCGTCAGGTTGTAGTCGTTGCGGTGTCCGGGCAGATATTGAAGCTGCTTCGACGTGGCGGGCTGATGAATCCACGAGCGCGTTTTGTGCGCCGTCTCATCGCTTTCATAGAGATTGAGCCAGTCGTCGGCAGCGGCGAAGCAAACGATGCGCTCACCCACGGCTAAATGTTTCGGCGGTTGATTTTTAATGCCGCCGACCGCATGCCATGCGCCGTCCTTGAGAAAGACGCCGCCCCATGCGTTGAATCCCGTGGCAAGGTAATATTTGTCGTTGCCTTGCAGATCGACCCAAAGGAAACTTGATCGTTTCAAAAGATCGATTTCCGACATGACGAAGCTGCCAGACGCCAATTCACGCTGCGCCGCCTGTTGCTGCCATTCGTAGCCGCACAATGGGCATTCCTTGACGGCGGCGGGAACTTCCGCTCCGCATTCAGGACATTCCTTCGTCGGCGCATCACCTTCGCCCATCTGGTCGTCAAGATTGACGTCCTGTTCGAGCGATCCATGCAGCAGCGTGGATGTCCCGAAATCAAGAACCACGCAATCTTTCTTCACCAAGTCCGGATATTCTGCGGGGTCGATCGTGCGCAAGCCACGCCCAATCATCTGGATCATGGTGGATTTATAGGAACTGGGGCGCAGCAGCACGACACAGCCAGTCGGCGGATGATCCCAGCCTTCCGTCAGGACGGCCACGTTGACGATGACTTGCGCGCGACCTTCGGTGTATTCCGCAAGAACGGCGCTGCGCTCGGTATCCGACATCTCGCCATGGACGAAGACGGCGGGAACGCCAGCCGCGTTGAAACTGGCGGCAACCGTTTCGGCATGATCGATCGTGGAGCAGAACACCACGGTTTGGCGATCGGCGGCTTTGTCCTTCCAATGCTTGACGATGGCCTCGTTGATCGGTCGCGTATTCATAATCGCGGCGACAGCGCCCATGTCGTAATCGCTGGCTGTTTTCTTGACGTGGCGCAATTCGTCCTGCACGCCGACATCCATGACGAAGGTGCGCGGCGGAACGAGATGGCCGGAGGCGATCAATTCCTTAACGGTGATCTGGTCGGCCACGTTCGAGAAGATCGGACGCAAACCCTTCTTGTCGCCGCGATTGGGCGTTGCCGTCATGCCCAGAAGCTTGATGTTGGCGTTTGTGGCCTTGGCTCGTTCAATCACCCGCATGTAGCTGTCGGCGCGGGCGTGATGGGCCTCATCAATCACCAGCATGTCGATGGGCGGCATGGCGGCAAGATTGTTCTCCCGCGACAGCGTCTGCACCATCGCAAAAGTAACATCGCCGCGCCACGATTTGACCGAGGCGTCGAACACGCCGGTGCCAAGGGCGGGATTGACGCGCCGGAACTTATCCTCGTTCTGAAACGTCAATTCGTCGCGGTGCGCCAGCACGCAGGCTTTGCCCGATGACGCTTTGAACATTTCTCCGATGATCGCGGAGAGCATGATCGTCTTGCCCGCGCCGGTTGGAGCGACCGCCAGCGTATTGCCATGCTTGTGCAAAGCCTCAACGGCACGCGCGACAAGTTCCTTCTGTCTAGGTCGTAACAGCATGGTTCACCTCACCGCGCCCAAGAGGGAAGATTGCTGGCGGGAGTCGCCTGCGCTTGCGGCGTATGCTGCTGGGTCTGTGGCGGCGTGTAAGTCGCCTGACCGGCGGGATAGCTTTTGTGATCCTTTGTGATCGCCGTTTTGATCGTGTTGCGGTCTTCGCCGTTGCGTTGGTCTTTTTCGACGTCGATGCGCGCGATAAACTCGATCCCGTCGAGATCGGCAAAACCTTTGATGCATCGCGCTGCAACTGCCTGCGGGGAGTCGTCTTTCGACGTGAATCCGCGCGCCGAATTGAGGATGCCCTTGATGAAAGAGCGTCCCATGTTGGCGTATTCCGGCCCTTTGGCGCTGTAGAGACCGATCATGCTCCACACCTTGCGGCGGGCGTATGGGCCTTCGAGAATTACAAACTCACAATTCAGGTAAACGGCCCCCGATGTAATGTTGCGAGTCGCGTAACCGCCATCCCAACCTTCGCGAAGATCGTCATAGCCGCCCGGCTTGATCGTCATGCGCACGCGCGCGATCGTTCCTTTCGGGATGATGTCGAAACTCTGTTGATCTTCTGCGCTGCTGAAATCGTTCCAAATGGACATGGGTCATTCTCCCTGTGAGGTTTGTTGTTGGGTGCTTTGTTCGGGTCGGGCATAGGTCAGGCGTTCCGGTGCGGGTTTTGCCGCGCTGGTGATTTTCGCCATGAGCCTTCCGAGATGCGGTTCCTCGATCACGTCGAGGCGACCGGATCGATCTTTGGCCGGATAACCAAACGGATTAAGCGTGTGGCAAACGAAGGCGCGATAAGGCGTGCCGTCCTCGGCCTTCAGCTCGGCCATCGTGATGACTTCATCGACGATGCCGGGAAGTTCGAGACCAGTCTTCGAGCCTTCGATCTGAGGCGTGAAGAAGCGGCGATTGAAATCGTCCATCTTCTCGTCGAGAATCCCGACCAGCCAGATGTTCTTGCCGCGCGTGTGCTGCAGATGCGTCAGCCACGCGATCATCTCTTGGCCATGAAGACCGTAAGCGCCGCGCGTGTCTGGCTTGCCCGTCTTGTCGCTGAATGCCTGCGGTTGGCCTTTGCACCATTGAAAACACAAGCGGCCAGCAACCGTGATGCTGTCGACAAACACGGTGTCGTATTTGTCGAGTGCAGCTGGATCGCCATAGCGTTCGCACACAGCGTCGAAATGCGCCTGACTGTAGGGCTGGTCGTCGCGCAAGGCCGGATTGGGGCCACCGATGAACACCGCGAAATCACGGCATTCCTGCCAAGTCTGGGGACGGATCGTGTCCCCAGCCCAACCTTCAATGGCGAGATCGCCCGCTTCGAGATCGAAGAACAACGCTTTGTCGGCAGGCAACGTCCACAGAAGCGAGGTCTTTCCAATGCCGGACTTTCCGAAGATGCAGCCTTTGATCCCACGCTTTTCGGCCAAGCGTTCGTCTGCGGAAATGATGGGGAGGCTCATTGCGCGCCTCCCTTGTCGTTCGTGACGACATCGATGGCGTTATGACTGCCGAGGGCGCCTTTTTCGCGCGCCAAGCGATAAAGTCTGCGCAAGGCATAAAAACGGCTGTTCAGCACATCCACCTGCGTTTCTACGCCGATGGCTGCGAAGGCAAGATCATCGAGCGTCGCCAATTCAATCGGCTTGATAACCTCGGTCTGCCTATCGCCGCCGGACGGCACGCGAATGCTTTCGGGGAGACTGTTGAAGTGAATATCTTCCTTAAGTTTCTTGAGTTTCTCGTTGCACATGTTATTTGCTTCCTTTCTTGGTTTTGAGACGCAGGACTCCGCGCAGCCACCTGCAGAGCAGTTCGGCTTTGGCCAACAACTGGCGGATTTCGATTTCGTCCATCTCCAGCAACTGCCCGACGGGCGTGCCAAATACGGATTCAAGGGATGGTTTTTCGGGAAGGGGCTGGCTCATCGCGCACCCTCCTTGAGAGGGACGCTCACAATTCGTTCGTTGCGATAGTCAGGGATCAAGGGCTGGTTTTGACTTGTGTTGGCGTAAAGCCTTTCCGCCTCGAACGTCGTGATGTCGTCCATGCGATAAACGACACGTCCGCCAAGTTTCAGATAGCGAACCCCCACGCCAAGCCACCGCCAGCGTTCGAGCGTGTGCGGCGAAATCCCCCAACGTTGGGCGAGTTCCCGCTGATTGATAAATGTTGGGTCCGTCATTAGTGCCTCCAAGGCAGAAGGGGTTGTTTGGGACGGTTTCCCGCCCTCAGAATTGCCCTTATTTTCTAATGACTTGGCTTGGTTTGATATGTTCAGGACGAATCTTTGTTGTGACATTGAGCAATAAAAAAGCCTCGGAAAACCGAGGCTTTAATAATGAGTTTGTGACAAACGATGAATTTCTTGTGACGGGCGGCGTTAGTCTTCCAGATCCATCACAGACATAACCTCTCGAAGATTCTTGTTCAGCCTGTATCCCTTAGCCGGAACATTCTCGATGAAGGCGTCTGTGTTTAGAACAAGGCCTTGATCCTTTCCGAGTCTTTCCTCCACCTCTTTCCTCAATCTGGTAATAGTTTGCCGGAGACTTTGCTCTTCAACGCTTAAATTACCAGCAAGCGTGCCTGCATGTATGCAGTCAATTTCACGATTATGTTGTTTTCCTTCCCGAAAACTCGGGATCAAAGCAGCAATAAGATTTGCGTTAACACCTGTCAATTCAAAGCCACCGCGAAAAACTATTTTTGTTTCGCTGTTTTTGCCATCAAAGAAAAACCTGCAGCGCTCGACAGACAGGCGGTCCATAGTCGATTTGAGTTGTTCTTCAACATCCGTCATCGGCACGCCATCAATCTTTGAATTATTAAAAAAGATCGACAGAATGCATGTTGAAGGAAGCGTCCCTTCCAACAGCCTTTTTTTATGCTGCTCGAAGCCATTTTCTATAACGCGCAGAACGTCTACCGAGTGTTCCTTATAAAGATCAAAAATCTTTTGTTCAGCTTCGAGTGTGGATAGGCCGTCAAACTCACTTAGGGCTGAAGAAAGCTGTGGATGTTCGGTAACAAATCTTTCTTTCGTTAACGTGCTAAATTCTTGTGCGAACTTGACGTAAGATGCCGCCATAACAATGGCATCGTCTTGACTGCGCACACCGCATAAAAGGTCAATTTTGTATTTATCCGCATTATCATTTTGCTCCATTTCTGCAGCAAGAATCCCAAAACGTCTGTCAATGCATTGAGAACAAACCCCGCAATGATTTTTTCCCTGTGTCCAGCTTCGTGGACGCGTGCAGCTATTGGTCTCTCCGAGCAAATCCTCACATCCATATTGTTTAATCTTTCTTGTTACTGCCGCCTTCGTTAGCCATCGGAAAGGGTGCTCAACGATGACGGGCTTCTTCAATACGTTAGAAAAGATTTCTTGAAATCCGTTTATAGCACGAGGATGAGTTGTCCTTGTGGAGCGACTCTCAAGAACATCTTTTGTAATGGGGAGATTCAAGCTCACAACGCCATTTTCGTAAAATGAAAATCTGTCTTTTCCGTACATGTGGGCAACGCCCATAGCCAAGCATGCGAACAAAAATGATCTCGTCCGCTGCGTGTATTCATGAGCTTCTTCATGACTGTTCCTAACGCCAATAGAGATATATTGTATGTTTTTGGCGTAACCTTTGGCTTTTAAGCCATTTATCAGATTTGTCTGGACGCTTTTAACTTTATTCGCCGAATGGTGGCCGACTAGCGCAACCCTTTTGTTGTTACCTGCAATACTCTCCACTGCACCCGCGAAAGAATCTATGCCGCCAGAAAACAATGCAACTTCATCCGGCGTTATAGGATCGTCCACAAAATCAAAATAACGATCCAGCTGCGACATGGGCTGTGTTGCCTGCATAAAACGAAAGGAATACGTTTCTCCAGCAAGAAAACCGAGCGTCTCTTTCAATCCACTTTTTAACGCATCAGAGTTCCACAGGGCGGGATTGCGAACGGGGATAACGAAGTTCATAACCCTGCGCCAATCCGACCCATAATCTGTTAGCTTTTCAGAACCACGGCTTGCTTTTTGATCGGCACAATACACATAGGCTCCGATTTCCAATAAATCCAAAAGCTCATCAGGGATGTTGCCCATGACGGCCTTCGATATGGCCTCAATTTTCAATTCAACGTTTTTATTCTTTCCCTGAACGTCAAGACAACACACATCGCCGGTTGATATGTCTTTTGGCGTTTTGATGCCGCCGCAAATGAAGTTATATTCGTGCATCTTTTCCGTTCCTAATCCTGAATTCTTTTCTCATCTTCTCAGCAATGATATGAGCGAAACCGCTGATATCTTTTTTGTTGGGGGATGTCTTTTCGCTATAAACCTTTTTGGCGTCCCAATCTCTTGCAAAAGCCCTCATAATAAAGGAGGCCTCTCGGCAGTGCCTCGCGACTCCTTGATCAAACAACGTCAGATCAGAAATTGATTTTACCATTCCATCTGCACCCAAATGTTTGGGCATCTCTCTATCCATGTAATATCGAATGTTGTTACATGCAAAACTCGAGATAAACATTTGAGCCAAATCGCCGAATCCTTCAGGTGTTGCGGACGCTTGAAGTTGTCGGTGCGTCTCTTCCTTGGGAGCCTCCCAAAAACCAAGTTGCGGCGGCGGAGCTGGTTGAACCAAGATGGTGTTAAGTGCAGCAATGCCGGCTTGCTTTGCAAGCTCACTAAGGTCTGTAATATTCTTTGATCCGTCACGCTGTGCTTTTTCGACAGCTTTTTCAAAACCAACGATAATGTCTGTTCGGCTTGGATTATTGGGAACATTGATTCCTATTTCAGATAGGGCGGCGGATAAATTATCTTGTTTTGATGCGAGCGGGATTTGGCAGAGAAGTTGTAGGGCTTTTTGAAACGCGGGATCCTTGCTGGCAACAGAAAAAGATTTATCGCATGCATCCATTACACGATCAGCTAAGGCAGCAATAGAGAAGCCGTCGCTAGCCAGAAACTGGACGATCTCCTTCCATTTTTTTGTAGCTGGCAATCTGCCGAGCCGAACATGCCCCATTTGCGACAACGCCTCGTTATTTTATTACGCACCCAACGGTAGTAATAGTTTAGCTGTACTATCGTGATATTCCTAGATGTACGCAGAAAAATGAACGTTTTTCGAACGTTGGTCACTCGAATGAGCTTTATAGAGCGTTTACAGTCCGTTAATATGCTTTACAAAGCATTTTTCTTGACAAATCGTGTAATATGCACTATAAAGCAAGTTACAGACTTCAATTAGCTTTTTAAGGTCGCCCATGGCTCGCAAGAATAAACTTTTGGAAACACCGCCTTACGCCGTTGAACAGGCCCTGAAACGCTTGGGGGCTAATCTGCGCACCGCGCGGTTGCGGCGCAATCTGACCATTCAGGATGTTGCAGAAAAAATTGGCACCGGCCCGCGCGCGGTAGGCGACGCCGAAAAAGGAAAGCTGGCGACAAGCATTGGCACTTATGCCGCCTTGCTGTGGGCGGTTGATTTGTTGCCCCAACTCGAGGATGTTGCAGATCCCGCGAAGGACAAGGAAGGCATGACATTGTCTTTGGCCAAGGGACGTGAACGGGCAAGCACAAGCGGAGACCTCGACAATGATTTCTAAACTGCCCGCGCAGGAAGCGTTCGTTTATATCACGCTGCCGGAGCAGCTGGCTCCAGTTACGGCGGGTCGCTTTGTCATAACTGAAGATCGTCATGGCGTTTCGCTGGGGCGCTTTGTTTACGGAAAAAGCTATCTTGAGCGCACGGATGCTTTGGCGATTGATCCCATAGAATTGAAACTGGCAACAGGAACATTTGAGACGACAGCCATGAATGGCGTGTTTGGCGCCTTGCGCGATTCCGGGCCTGATTATTGGGGCCGTCGTGTTATCGAAAGCCATGTGGGCAAAGCGCGCCTTGGCGAATTGGATTACCTTCTTTACGCGCCCGATGATCGGGCTGGCGCTCTTGGCTTCGGTTTGAACCAAACGCCGCCTGCGCCGAAAAGAGATTTCAACAAAACGCTTGATCTGGAAAAACTTCAGCAGGTTGCAGACGCCATTATGCGTGAAGAAGAACTGCCTGCGACCACAAGCCATGCGCAGATCGAAGATTTGCTTCTGATGGGCACATCCATGGGCGGCGCGCGCCCTAAAGCGGTGGTTGAAGATGAAGGCGGGTTGTGGATTGCCAAATTCAACCGCGCCGACGATGCATGGAACAATGCGCGCATGGAACATGCGATGCTTGTTTTAGCGCGCGCCTGCGGTCTTAAAGCAGCGGAAAGCAAAGTGGTTGATGTCGGAGGCAGGGACGTTCTTCTTGTTAAGCGCTTTGATCGGAAGAAAGTCCGAGGCGGGTATCATCGCGCCCGCATGATCAGCGCGTTGACCCTGTTGCGTGCCGAAGAGGACACGCGTTCAAGACAGCGTTGGTCATATGTCGCGTTGGCCGAGGAGCTGCGCCGCGTAAGCGCCGAGCCAAGCAAGGATGCTACTGAACTTTTCGGGAGGATGGTTTTTAACGCGTTAATCTCGAATACCGATGATCATCCGCGCAATCATGCGCTTATCGCCAAGGATAAAGACTGGAGACTTTCCCCGGCTTATGACCTGACGCCGACGGCACCGATCAGCATCGAACGCCGCGACCTCGCCATGATCTGCGGCGACATGGGGCGTTTTGCCAACGCCCAGAATCTGCTTTCGCAAAGCGCGCGGTTTCTGATAGCCCCAGAGGAAGCCGGTGCCATCATCGACGCGATGGAGCACACGATCAAATCCGCATGGTATAAAACCGCTCGCGCTGAAGGCGTCTGTGAACGCGATTGCACGACCTTGGCCGGAGCCTTTGCTTATGAGGGATTCAGGTCAGAAAGCCGATAGTGCGACGGCAGAGAAAAATCGCAATTCTTCGTAACCAGATATACGCTTGATTACGCTCTGGTTTTCGCCCTATTGCTTCCACGGTGCTTCCACGAGCCAAATTTAGGGCAGATAAGCGAAAAGGCGGTTCGAAAACCGCCCTTTAACGCTTTGACATAAAAAGAAAAACTGGTGCTGCCGCGCGGAATTGAACCGCGGACCCCGTCCTTACCAAGCAGAATGACAAACAAATCGGTCTGTCCCATCATCCGTCTTAAGCCAATGATGCCGACCCGTTTTACGGATCGTTTTTGTGACGCCCATTTTTCCGTCGCAACACCAAGGCGCGCCAGGGACCGCGAGCCAGGCGGCGAACAAGATAAAGCCCCTGCATGCGGTGAGCCGACAAGATGCGTTTTTCTTGTTCGGCCAGAATGCCCGATAAAATAACATAGCCCCCCGGTGCCAATTGAACCCGCAGATGGCGGGCCATTTTGGTCAGGGGACGGGCCAAGATATTGGCCAGGATCACATCATGCGGCGCGGCGCGTTTCACCTGGCGCGCATGATAACCGTCGCCATAGACCATCTCGACATAAGGCTGGCTTCCATTGCGTTTGGCGTGGATGGTGGAGACGCGCACCGCTTCCCGGTCATTATCGCAGGCCATGATCTTTGCGCGTGGCCATAGACGACGACTGGCCAAAGCCAACAGCCCCGAACCGCATCCCATATCCAACACGCGCGACGGGCGATAACCGGTGCGCGACAGACGATCCAGCGCCCGCAAACACAAATCCGTGGTTGGGTGTTCACCCGTACCAAAGGCGGTATAACTGGTCAGCACGACTCGCAAAGATCGATGCCGTCCTGCAGGATTTAATCCCCCCAAACCCACCAAGAGACGGCCAAAGCGCATGTGCTTGGTCTCGCATTCCTGGAATTTCATCCATTCGGCTGGCTCGACCTCTTCGACCATGGGTTTGGGAATGGGGGATCCCAGCCAGGACTCCAGCAACGCCAGATGGGCCGCCCATTCATCGGGTGGTTTGGCCGTCAAAATCTCGACCGTATGATCCGGTCCTTTGGGCGGTAACAAGGTTACGGCCAGCACATCGCCGCCGACTTCCATACCCTCTGCCAAGGACAGCGCCTGTCCTTCATCCATGTGTAAGGTCAGACGCCAAATCCGCCGTGAAGAAGGGCGCTTGGTCAAGATATGCCCTAGACCGTCTGCATAGAGGTGTTGGGATCAATATACGTCCCCATATCCTCGCCCCCGCATATGCGTTCCATGCAGCCCGGCTCGGCAAAGCTGAAGATATGAATGGGCAAGGCGTGATCGCGCGCCAGCAGCAGCGAGGAATGATCCATGATATGCAGCTTTTCTAAGATAAAGTCGTCATAGGCCAGAGTGCGGTAACGCTTGGCGGCGGGGTTTTTCTTGGGATCGGCGGTGTACACGCCGTCCACACCCTGCTTAGCCACCAATATCGCATCGCACCGCGTTTCAAGGGCGCGCTGCACAGCAGTGTAATCGGTCGTCAGATAGGGCTGGCCGATGCCGCCCGCCATGATGACGATGGCACCTTTTTCCATATGATGAATGGCGCGCAAGCGGATAAACGGCTCGGCCACGGCATCCATATTGATGGCTGTCATGACCCGAACATCATGTGGCGTGCGGGCCTTGAGCGCCCCTCGCAACATCAGGCTGTTCACCACCGTGCCCAGCATTCCCACATAATCCGCATCGGCGCGTTCGATGCCCCAGGCTGCGGCCAGATTGCCGCGAAAGATATTGCCGCCGCCAATGACGATCGATACCTCGATGCCCTGATCCTTGACCGTCATCACCTCGCTGACGATATGTTCAATAGATTTTTGGTCGAAACCAATTTCCTGGTCGCCTGCGATGGCCCCACCGCTGAGCTTGATCATCACTCTTTTGTATCGGCGTGAATCCGTGGTCATTTTTCAACTCCATCCTTCGCGTGGAAATAAAGCCATCGGCATCTTCGCCCGCCGCATAGAACAAGAGATCGCAGACTTTGTCCAGAAGCTCCTGAGCCATAGGAAGATAACAATATAAAACAGCAGGATAGGAGAATGCTGCATCAGAACCGGGTTTGGCACGCCACATGCATATCCTTGGGTGGAAGATTCATGTGTTGCAGCTAAGGAGATGTTCTCATGAGCTTGTTTGCCGCCCTTACCGTCGCCGTTGGTGGCTTGAACGCCCAATCTGCGGCCGTTGGCCATATCTCGGACAATCTGGCCAACACACAGACCACCGGTTACAAGCGCGTGGATACAAGTTTCGAATCCCTGGTCACGCAGTCCAACGCCTTCGTGAACGATCCGGGCGGTGTGCGCGCTAAGCCCAGTTACACCAACAGCAAACAAGGTAACTTGGTGCAGTCGCAAAGCTCGACGGATCTGGCTATTTCCGGTGCTGGCTTCTTCGCCGTGCGCCGCCCCGTGGTTCAAGCGGACGGCACCACCACTTTTACAGAAGAAGATTTATACACACGCCGAGGAGACTATACGCTCGACAGCGAAGGATATCTTGTTAACGGTGCCGGATTTTATCTGTCGGGCTACAATGTCAACGGCACGACTGGCATTGTCGACTCGTCCACATGGGCACCGCTGCGTATTTCTCAGTTGCTGGACAATCCCGTGGCGACAAGCTCGCTCAATTATGCCGCTAATCTTCCTGCCGGTGCGGTGTCGGGCACATCATATCCGGCATCGACGATTCAGACATATGATGGCCTGGGCAACCAACACACGCTGTCACTGACTTGGACGAAGACAGCCACCACCAACCAATGGACATTAAACGTCGCGGTTCCGGATGCGACAACGCCGATCAACAACAATCTAACCTTTACTTTCAACGACGGCACCGGCGGCTCACTGCCTGGTACGATCAATAGCATCGCGGCTGTGCTGACCGGTGGCCCGCCTGCGACATCCCCCTTTACTGTCGTAGCTCCCTCGGCCCCTGACAATTATGCCTATGTCGATTTGCCGTTAAGCTTCACAGGCGCGGGTGGCCAGTCCATCCGTCTAGATTTTGGGAACTACGACGTAGCCAGCGGCGTCACTCAGTTTTCAGATACCTCGCCGCAGGTGACATCCTTGGAACAGAACGGCATTCCGCGCGGTTCGTTTCGTGACCTAAGCATTGATGAGAGCGGATATGTCGTCCTGAATTACGATAATGGCCGCGCCCGAACCTTTTTCCAGGTGCCCATTGTGCAGTTCTTCAGCCCCGACTCGTTGCAGCGTGTGGAGGGCGGTGCATTTTCTCGCACTACAGATAGCGGAACGCCGCGTTTCAGCGCTCCCGGCTCAGTAGGCGCCGGGCAAATCGTCGGGAATACCCTGGAAGGCTCAAACGTGGATATCGCCGACGAGTTCACCAAACTGATCCAGGCACAACGTGTGTATTCCGCCAACGCGCGCACCATCTCCACCACAAACTCGATGTTGGACGAAACCATCAACATCGTTCGCTAATGATGACGGGTAAGTAGAGGAAAGACGCATGTCCATTCAAGCGACCCTGAATAACGCCATGTCTGGCCTGCGTGTGGCTCAGTCTTCGTTGCAGATTCTGTCGCTGAACATCTCGAATGCGGCTGTCCCCGATTATACCCGCAAAGAACTGGTTCAAAAGAGCAAAGGCGGCAACGTCGACGGCCTGGGCGGTGTGACTGTTGCCAGTTATGAGCGCAGCACTGATCGCCTAACCTATAAGGCGCTCAATCAGTCGCTGACGGAGTCCGGCTATTCCGGAGTGGGCGACGACTATCTCAGCCGCGTGCAGGGTCTGATCGGCTCTAGCTCGGACTCTCCGAAACTACCTAGCTTGTTGGATCGATTCAACTCTGCTTGGCGTAGCCTTGAGGCGGCCCCGGAAAGCGTCGTCCAGCAACGCGAGGTGATCTCGAGCGGCCAATCTCTCGCACAAGAAATTCAGCGTCTGTCTGCGGGTGTGGAAGAATTGGATCGCAGTCTTCGCACGGATACCGGTGATGCCATCGAGCAATTAAACCTGTCACTCGAGACTATCACCACCTTAAACAATCAGGTATCAAACGGCAAAGCTAACAATCTGCCTACCGGTGATTTCGAGGATCGGCGCGATACGGAACTGCGCAAGGTTTGCGGTTTGTTGGACATAACCATCATGGAACGCAAAGATGGCTCGGTAGCCCTGTACACGCCCGATGGCTATCCCCTACTCGACCAATTGCCCAAGACGTTCACCTATAACGGCGCAACAATCACCGACACGATCAACAGCATCGATGTGACCAGTTATCTCAAGGGCGGGAAGATCGAAGCCCTGCTTGATATACGCAGCGACACATCGCCAGCCGCCCCCAGCAGCAATGCAACGGAAGAGGTTATCCGCAAGCTGCGGTCGCAATTGGATCTTGTGGCCAGCAGCTTTTTGACTGTCGCCGCAGGCCCTCCCCAAAGCTTCGCATCGGCCTACAATAGCGGCGCAGCCCAAGCGGGAGAATTGAATCAGAATTTCTTTACTGGCACCGATCGCCTGGATATCGCCATCAATGCCAATCTGATGAATGGCACCAGTGTTATCAAAAAAGCCAGCATCGCCGCAACCGCCGCCGCATTGGATGCAGACACCCGCAGCTTCACCGCCGATGGTCTGTCCGTACCAACGGGAGGATATACCAATATGGTGAGCAGCCTTGTGGCTGTTTGGTCTCAATCGGCTGGTCATGCCAAAGACATCAACGACATCAACAAGGGCCAATCTGAATCTCTTGAGAAACGTTACAAAGATAGCGTGGGAGTCAATATCGATGAGGAAGTCTTGAATATGACGACATTACAGACCGCTTATACCGCCTCGGCTCGTGTCATCACTGCCGTCAAACAGATGTTCGATATTCTCGAATCCCTGATGTCTGGCTAGAACATACAAGGAGATTTCTCATGAGCGTCATCAGCAACCTAGGAATCCAACTTCAAAGCTTGATGCTGCTGCGCTCAAACAAGCAGGATTTGGCCAATCTAAACGAGCAGCTTGCCACCGGAAAAAGGTCGCAGGACTTGACCGACTACACCGCAACAGAAGTTAAGAATATTATTAATTTACGAGGCGTTGTCATAAAAAGCACAAGCTATATATCAGCTATTAATGCCGTTCAGCCGCGTGTGAAGGTCTATGACTCTTCGCTAACGGGTCTTGAAGACGTGGCGGCCCAAGCGCAACGCCTGATAGCGGATTCATCAACAATGACAACAGGTCAGCAGCAATATATCGCAAATAAGCTGAACGAATATTTTGACAGCACGGGATTCTATCTCAATCAGAAAGTCGGTGATCGTTATATTTTTGCCGGCGATGGCTCTCGCCTAGGCACGCGACCTGTTGGAAACTTATCCGCTCTACCGACGCCGCCAGTGGAAACCTCACCTTACACGGTCGCCTCCCCCGTTTTGCCTTCTTACGACGTTGCCGCGCCTGGCAACAGCGCTGATGCATGGACCAAAGCCCATACCCATATTGATGAGGGTTATGATCTAACCTATGGCATAACATCGAGCCAAACACCATTCCAGCAACTTATCATGGGGTTGCGATTGATGAAGACGGCCACGCAGGACGCCACTCAGGCCGCCTATACGGGACACATGCAAGAGGCCTATTCATTGCTGAGCAACGCCGTGGAGGGCATGAGAGATATGCACGCCACGATTGCGTCAGCCGACTCGACCTTGACGGAACGCAGCAAATCACTCAAGAGCCAGATCGACGCTCTCACCAACCAGGCCGATGATATCCAACGCGCGGACCCAGCCGAGGTGGCAACACGAATCACTTTTTATCAAACACAGCTAAGCGCGTCCTATTCAGCCACATCTTCACTGGCCCAGATGTCCTTGCTTAACTATTTATAAACCACTGTAATATCAACTGATACTTGAAGAAAATGACCAAGGCCTTGACATCAGTCCGTCAGACTTCCATGCTGATAAGGCAAAGTTAAGGCAAGGCAGATGGATGCCTCCGTTGATGGTAAGCTTATCCGGCAAGATCCGGCACATCCAACGGGACCGTCAGCTTATGTCAGTCGCAACCTAGAGAGAAATCTGCTCAACATGAACCAAGATAAAGCGAACGCGATGACCTTGACCGTCAAGGGCAAGCAACTCGATATCGGGGATTCTCTGCGTACCCATATCGATAAAGCCTTAAAAGAGATCGTCGGCAAGTATTTCAGCCATCCGATCGAGGCTCAGGTCACCCTGTCCAAGGAAGCCCATTTGTTCGATGCGGACATTTCGGTGCATGCTGGTCAGGGCATCGTCTTGCAAAGCGACTGTAAGGCCCCCGATCCTTACGCGGCGTTTGATGCGGCGGCGGACCGTATCGCGCGGCGTCTCCTTCGCCATAAAGGGCGTCTCAACGACGTGCATCACCGCGACCGCCGTTCGGCGGCCGAGGTTGCCGAGTCGGTCAGCCACTTCATTTTGGATCCTGACAAGGAAGAAGCTTCCAAGAGTGATGTCACGGAAAACAACCCTGTCATCGTCGCGGAGATGACGACCGAGATCGAAAACCTGACCGTCGGCGAGGCGGTCATGCGTTTGGATCTGGGTGGCCTGTCGGCCTTGATGTTCCGCAACCGCTCGCATGGTGGGTTCAACATGATCTATCGGCGTCGCGATGGGCATATTGGCTGGGTCGATCCCGCCATGCAGCCGAGTGCCGAGAAAGACAGCAAAAGGAGTTCATGATGGAATCCCTTCTGACAAATCAGGGCGTGTTTGTGGGTCTTGAAGCGAGCGATAAAAAGAGCGTTTTGCTTGAAATGGCCCGTCAGGCCGCCCCGCTGGTGGGCCAGACCGAGCATGCCATTTTCGATGTTTTGTGGGAGCGTGAATGCCTGGCCACGACCGGAATCGGTCGCGGCATCGCCATTCCTCACGGCCGCCTCGAGGGGATGGATCAGGTGCAAGGCCTGTTCGCCCGTTTGGCGCATCCCGTGGCCTTTGATGCGGTGGACGATCAACCTGTGGACCTGGTGATGATGTTGTTGGCTCCCAGCCATGCCGGGGCCGACCATCTCAAGGCGTTGTCTTGGGCCTCGCACCTGATGCGCGATTCGCGCCTGTGCCAAAAGCTGCGCAATGCCAAGGGTAGCACGGAAATCTGCCGCCTAATCCGCGCCGCCGGCCAGATGCTGCTGCGCAGTCACGCGCATGAGGATGAGGACGACATGATGACCACCTCCCCTCGCCTGCTGCGCGCTGTAGGGTAAGCAGATAAGTCGAACAGACCCGTTAAACTTACTGGGCTGTGTGGTTGACGTCTGTGCCTACTGGATGTTGTGTTTGAAGATGTTAGTAGGAAACCGGTCTCGGCCAGCTCGTGCCATGGCGCAACGATGTGTGTATAGCCATTCAGATATTGTCTTATAGCAGCAAGGGATGATGGCTTTTTACAACCACAACGCGCTCACGCTACTCTTCTAGTTCCCCATATATCAAACAGCCTCAAGCCAGAACCGAATCGGTTTATGTGTATCTTCAAACAAGGTGCCGCGCGTCACACTTTATTCATATTTGCAGGAACCTACGGATCATTATCAACTCACTCGCGCTCCGTGTATAGACGGCCCAACCAGAGCGTGGGACTTTCTCTTGAATTCACAAAAATCTGTCTCACAGACCGGGGCCACCGTATTTTTTTATGCGGGGTCAGAGGGATGCTTGTTGCGCGGCCCATCCACTGGCACCATGCGCCTCAGTTTTGATCTCATGATGCGAGGAAATGGATGATCCCTGTTCCGGAGACCCATGTGAACGCGCCGGATTTTTCGGCCGATCTGGCCGTGGTTCTGCCCTTTCACAATGAGGGCGAGAATGTGGACGCGCTGATGAACCGCCTATTGCCGGTGCTGGGCAGTCTTGGCCTCAATTGGCATATTCTGGCTGTGGATGACGGAAGCCGCGACGACACCTTCGCACGGCTTCAAGAATGGCGCGCGCGCGAGCCTCGCTTGCGGCTTATCCGTCTGGCGCGCAATTTCGGCAAGGACACCGCCTTGACCTGCGGCCTGCATCATGCCGACGCGCATGGCGTGGTGCTGATGGATAGCGACCTTCAGCATCCGCCCGAAGTGATTCCCCAGATGGTGGCGCAATGGAAAGCGGGGGCGCGCATGGTGCATGCCGTTCGCCGCAACCGCGACACCGACCCCTGGCTACGCCGCGTGATGACATGGGGTTATTATCGTCTGTTTCATCGCCTAGCCGAGATCGATCTTCCCGAAGGCAGCGGCGATTTTCGCCTGTTGGATCATGTGGTGGTCGATGCGCTGAACCACATGCCCGAACGCGGCCGCTTTATGAAGGGGCTGATGAGCTGGACAGGCTTTCCCCAGGCCAGCGTGCCCTTTGACGTGGAGCATCGCCATGCCGGGCAGTCCAGTTGGAACATGAACCAGTTAATTCGCTTTGGCTTTGACGGCTTGGCGGCGTTTAGTGTTGCGCCTTTGCGCTGGAGTGCTTTGGTCGGTTTCGCGGTGTCTCTGGCAGCCTTGTTGTATCTGGTGGTGGTGATCGTCGAAACCTTGGTGCGGGGCATTGATGTGCCAGGTTACGCCTCTTTGATGGTAGCTGTGTTGTTCCTGGGCGGGGTTCAGCTGACCGCGCTTGGAATCTTGGGCGAATATGTCGGGCGAATCTTTATCGAGGTCAAGCGGCGTCCGCTGTATCTGGTTTCCGAGCGACATGGCACGCCGCAGGCACCGTCTTATATCAGCGACAGGCGCAACGGCTGATGACAAAATCCTCCGACACGTCTCGTCTATGGGCGATGATGGACGCGCATCCGATGCGCGTCATCGCGGGGTTGGCAGTCTTGGTGGCGGCGTTGTGGAGCGTGGCCAGCGCCTTGGTACATCCCAATCTGCCCCTTGACGTGATCGAAGGCTTGGCGTGGGGCCGCGAGATGCAATGGGGCTATGCCAAGCACCCCCCCATGCAGGCTTGGTTGTTGGAGCTGGTTGCATTCGTGACAGAACGCGCCGATTGGGGCGCTTTCCTCCTCAGTTACACGGCCATTGCGGTCGCCTTGCTGGCGGCTGGGCGTTTGGCGCTGGATATCGTCACGCCTCGTCTGGCCGTGGCCTCGGTGATCTTGCTGTTGGGTGTGCATTATCTGGGTCTGACGGCGGTTGAGTTCAATCCCAACGTCCTGCTGATCCCTTTTTGGGCCTTGGCCGGATGGGCCTTCATGCGCGCCTTGCGGACCCCTGAACAAACCCGTTGGTGGTTGATACTTGGTCTGTGCGTGGGAACTGGATTTTACGTTAAATATACCATCATGCTGTTGGCGGCGGTGATGGGAGCCTTCCTGGTGTTGGACCCTGCGGCACGCGGTGTGTGGCGCACAAGGGGGCCTTGGTGGGCGGGGTTGGCGGCGTTGTTAATCGCCACGCCGCATTTGGCTTGGTTGGTGGGAAATCACGGGATGCCCTTTGCCTATGCCGCCAGTCGGGCCGAAGTCACGGCCACGGGATTTATTCAACATATTAGCCACCCCTTACAATTCGCGCTGGCGCAGTTCTTAGCCCTGCTGCCGGTGGCCATGCTGGCCCTTGTGTTGTTGCCTTGGCGCCGTGGCACGGTGTCGTACGAAGCCTCCGCCGCCGATCATGCGGCCTTGGATACGATGCGTCGTCGAGCTTTGACGATCTTGTGTTGGGGGCCGTTCCTGGTCTTGCTGGTGCTGTCGGCCGTGACGGGCCTGCGGTTACGCAGCATGTGGGGGGTAAGTTTGTGGGTCTTCGTGGGCGCATGGCTGATGGCGGCTACTCCCTGGCGATGGATATGCGATGATCGCGCCATGCGCCGCTTGGGTGTGGCCGCATCGGTCTTGATGGTGGTATGGGAAGTGGCCCTGATATGTTTTTATCCGTTATCTCCCTTCCTGACGGGTCGCGGAAAGCGTGCCTTGTTTCCTGGGCGTGATTTGGCTGCCCAAATCGATCTCGAATGGTCGGCGCGGTTCCCGGGATTGCCTTTGCCTTATGCCGTGGGCGATGTTTGGCTAGCGGGGAATGTTGGCTGGTACGCCGCCGCGCGTCCCCATGTGTGGATTGCGGATCAATTGGTCGATCCTACGGCTCGGTTCAAGAACGCTGACAGCATAAAACGGGGCGCTGTTTTGATTTGGTCCGACGCGACCGATTTGGCGCACTGGTCGCCCGAGGCACGAAGCCTGTTGACCGTGGCGCAGAAAATGCCGGATATGCTTCTGGAATGGCAAAGCGCTGCCCCTTTGTCTCCCATTCTTGTGCATTGGGCGATAGTTCCGGCGCAGGTTTTGACACCTTGAACCCCGTTCAGGCATATCCTTGGAACGAATCACCTTCGCGTTGGACCCGTTTTTGCCATGAATAATCTCGCTTCGTCTTCTTCCCGTCCGCCCAAGGATGGGATGGCAACCGCCTGGACCTTGCTGTTGCTGGCGGTGGCCCCGTTGCCTTTTGGGTCGGCGCGACCTTTGGCCGCCAGCATCCTAGCGTGTATGGCGGCAGTTTTGCTGCTTTTGGTTATTCCCCTGACACGAGAAACGCTTCGCAGCACAGGCCTGCGCCAATTGCGCGGCACATTGATACCGGCGACGGTCTTGTTCGCTCTGGTGCTGGGTTGGGGCTTGCTGCAAACCTGCCCCTGGCTGCCCACGACATGGAACCATCCGTTATGGGCAGAGGCAGGCATGGCCTTGGGCCGCGACCTTCCGGCCTCGATCAGTATCGATCCGGCGCTTGGCCTGATGTCGGTGATGCGTCTTTTGACCTATGCCGCCTATTTCACGGCGGTTTTGGTTTTGGCCCTTGATCGGGATCGGGCCAAGCAACTTGTCAAAGGGGTGGCGATAATCTCGGTCGGGCTGGCGGTCTATGGTCTGGCTGCCCAGCACATTCCCGAACAGCCGATGATCTTGTGGTTTGAAAAATGGGCGTATCAGAAATTCGTCACGGCGACTTTCGTCAACCACAACAGCTATGCCACTTTCGCGGGGCTGGGACTATTGGCCATGATCGCGGTGGCAATCAAGACTTTTGGACGCATACCGATGGGACATTCGTCGAGTTCCCATCTTGCTTTATCGCAATGGCTGAATACGCATAGCGGACCGGTGCTTTGGACGTGTCTGGGCGTTGTCAGCATCTTGGGCGCGTTCTTGCTGAGCGGTTCACGGGCGGGATTTGTCTGCACCGCGATCGGGCTTGCGGTGTTCGGGTTAGGGCTGGCGTTGAACAAGCGCCGCCAGGGATGGCCCATGACATTGACCTTGGTGGTTATCTTGGGCGGACTGATGTTGGGCTATATGGTTGCCGGACACGGCATCGAAGCGCGGCTAGGGCTATTGAACGACGATGCCAGCGAGCGGTTGGCGGCCTATCAGATTGGCTGGCGCGCCGCATCGGCCTCGCCCTGGTTGGGTTATGGGCTGGGCAGTTTTGACGGCATTTTTCGCCTGTTCCGCGATGACAATGTCCGCACTTGGTTTCATCACCAGCACAATGATTGGCTAGAGATGATCTTGGACCTTGGGATACCCGCCGCCGTGGCGCTATGGACGGCTGTGGCTTTGATCGTCCTTCGCGTGGCGCAAGGGGTGTGGCATCGGCGGCGCGACGGCATCTATTCCGCTTTGGCCTTGGCCGCGACGATTCTGGTGGGATTGCACAGTTTGGTAGATTTCAGCCTACAGATTCCTGCCGTCACCATCACATGGTTGACCTTACTGGCCGTAGGTTTGGCGCAAAGCCCTTCATCAAGACACAAAACTTAGAGAAGCGGTATCAGCTGAATGAAAAACTGCCTCGTGGCAGACGCCATATTAAGATAAGAATCGATACCATGTCTCACCCCGTGATCCTTGACCCCGCCACGCCGCCACAGCCTCTCTCGCGTCCCGAGGCGGGGAAGAGGTTCAATCTGGTGTCCGATTTCCAGCCTGCGGGCGATCAGCCTCAGGCGATTGCCGCGTTGGTCGAGGGACTGACGCAAGAGCGGCGCGATCAAGTTCTGCTGGGCGTTACCGGTTCGGGCAAGACATTCACCATGGCGCATGTGATCCAGGCCACTCAGCGCCCGGCTCTGATACTGGCGCATAACAAGACCCTGGCCGCGCAGTTATATGGCGAGATGAAGAGCTTCTTTCCCGACAATGCGGTGGAGTATTTCGTCTCCTATTACGATTACTACCAACCCGAGGCCTATATCCCCAAATCCGATACGCATATCGAAAAAGAGTCCCAAATCAACGAACAGATCGACCGCATGCGCCATTCGGCCACGCGCTCTTTGTTCGAACGCGACGATGTGATCATCGTCGCATCTGTATCTTGTATTTACGGCATCGGCTCGGCCGAAGATTACGCCGGCATGGTTTTGGATATCGCCAAGGGCCAGCAGATCGAGCCGCAGGCATTGGCCAAGCAATTGGTGACCTTGCAATATGTCCGCAACGACATCGCCTTTGCGCGCGGCACGTTCCGTCTGAAGGGCGATACGTTAGAGCTGTTCCCCGCGCATCTTGAAGACCGCGCGTGGCGCATCAGCTTCTTCGGAGATGAAATTGATTCTATTCAAGAAATTGACCCGTTAACGGGTGAGAAATTCGCCACGTTAGATCGGATACGCATCTACGCCAAAAGCCATTACATCACGCCCCAACCGACCTTGGTTCAGGCCATGGCTCAGATCAAAAATGACCTAAAGGAGCGTCTGGCCTGGTTCGAACAGCAGGGCATGTTGGTCGAGGCGCAGCGTCTGTCCGAGCGCACGCGCTTTGACATGGAAATGATCGCCGCCACAGGAAGCTGCCCAGGCATCGAGAATTATTCCCGCTATCTGACCGGCAGAAAGCGGGGCCAGGCACCGCCGACTCTGTTCGAATATCTGCCCAAAAGCGCGTTGCTGTTCGTGGATGAAAGCCATGTGATGTTGCCCCAGATTCAGGCCATGTCGCGCGGCGACTTTGCCCGCAAAAGCATCCTGGCGCGCTATGGGTTCCGCCTGCCCGCTTGCATGGATAACCGGCCTTTGACCTTTGAGGAATGGGACCAGTTGCGCCCGCACAGCGTCTTCGTCTCGGCCACGCCCGGACCGTGGGAACTGGCGCGCTGCGAAGGACATGTGATTGAGCAAGTGGTGCGTCCCACGGGTCTGATGGACCCGCCGGTCATCATCCGTCCAACAGAACACCAGGTGGATGACTTGATGGCCGAATGCCGGGCGGCAGCGACCAAGGGCATGCGCGTTCTGGTGACGACATTGACCAAGAAAATGGCCGAAGACCTAACCGAATATATGACCGAAGCGGGAATCCGCGTGCGTTATCTCCACTCCGATATCGAGACCTTGGAGCGGATCGAGATCATCCGCGACCTGCGCCTTGGCACCTATGATGTGCTGGTGGGGATCAATCTGCTGCGCGAGGGGCTGGACATTCCCGAATGCGCTTTGGTGGCGATACTTGACGCCGACAAAGAAGGATTCTTGCGTTCCCGCACGTCACTGATCCAAACCATCGGCCGCGCGGCGCGGAATCTGGACGGGCGCGTCGTGCTCTACGCCGACAAGATCACCGGCAGCATGCAGGCCGCGATGGAAGAGACCTCGCGCCGCCGCGCCAAACAAAACGCTTATAACGAGGCCAACGGAATTACCCCGGAAGGAGTGCGCAAAGCCATCGGCGATGTGATGGCCAGCGTCTATGAGCGCGGCGATCGCGTGACCGTCGCCACCGACAAACGCGCCAAACCCGAATGGGTGGGAGCCAATCTGCGCGCCCATATCGCGGAACTGGAAAAACGTATGCGCAAAGCCGCCGAAAACCTGGAATTCGAACAAGCCGCCGCGCTACGCGACGAGATTCACAGCCTAGAGGCAAGCGAGTTGGAGCTTGGCGTGCCGAAACACGCACGCTAAACCGGACATTGCCGGGGGGTATGCAAAAGCCCGTCATCTGCCTTGGACGAATTGGCGAGGCTGATTTGCGTATCCGGGCAGCGCAATAGAACTCTATCCACGCCTATTTGCAATTCATTGACATAACCGAGAATGGCCGTTGCTTGGGCCTTGGCTTTGACGGCGGAAATATCGCCATTGAACGAACCCGACCCCGCCGCAATGGCAGCGGCCAAGACGGCTATAATCGCCACCACCCACAGAATCGGCCCGATGGAGCCTGCCCTCGCCAAAGCAAGGGTTCATGGCCTATCCTTGCCGATGAAAGTCTGGTTTGGAATACCCCTGCCTTCACATCAGAAGCGACTAATTTAGCATCATACCGTCGAAGCTATTTTGACTTCTTCGCGGGGGCTTTCTTCTTGACTGGTTTCTTCGGAGCTGCGGCCTTTTTAGGAGCCGCCTTTTTAGGAGCGGCGGCCTTCTTCTTGCCCGCAGGCTGTTTGGCGGCCTTGGCTTCGATCAATTCCATGGCGCGCTCGAGCGTTATATTCTCTGCCCCTCTCCCTTGTGTCGGGCACTATGCCCTTTGTTTACACTATTATTTCTTGCTTTACTGCATTTTTTAAGAAAAACTCAAGTCATCTCGGAAATCTGGAGGGTTTGTGATCATGACAAAAAGCATATTATTCCTTAGTGCTGCGTTTGTGCTGCTCATAGGGTGTTCGGTTCAACGATCGCGAATGGCCGAACAAGCTCAAACCGACCTGGTAGGCATGTCAAAAAAGCAAATACTCTCATGCATGGGGGTGCCCACCCAAAAGGCTAGAGAAGATGATGTTGAGATTTGGGTATATAGTTCAGGTAACGGGAGAGTGGATGCCTTTGCTGCAGGTCAGAGTTATGGCCAGGCAACAGCCACGGTTGGAGGACCGCAGATTTCTGTGAACGGTTCCGCTTCGACATTTGCTTCGAGTGCTGCATCACGTCGCTTTTGTGTTGTAAATGTTGTGATGCAGAAGGAAATTGTGAGCGCAATTAACTACTCAGGACCAACCGGCGGTATGTTAACAAAAGGCGAACAGTGTGCATACGCTGTGGAAAATTGTTTAAAGAAAGTGGACTGAATGATCTTCACCATAGTGCCCGAATCCTGCGTCTAGCTGCATATCAAATCCTCGTTTTTCTTTGGATTCTTGAGGAGAATTTGCAGGGATTGAGCAAAAGTTCTTGGCGTGAAGAGTTTTCGCAAGGCGTCAAGGCCCGTAGCGAAGAGCGAACGCACGAGTTAGTGGGAACACTCCCCTCATTGAGACCAAAAACTGTCTCAGTGACTCTGGCGGCGCACAGGCTATTTCGCCCAAGCTATTTGCTCTTCTTCGTAGGCGCTTTCTTGGTGGTTTTTGCGGTCGCCTTTTTCGGGACAGCTTTCTTCGAAGCGGTCTTTTTAGGAGCGGCGGCCTTCTTCTTGCCCGCAGGCTGTTTGGCGGCCTTGGCTTCGATCAATTCCATGGCGCGCTCGAGCGATATGTCATCCGCCGATTCGCTCGATGGGATGGTGGCCATGATCTTGCCGTTCTTGACATAGGGGCCATAGCGGCCCGAATGCACACTGATCGTCGTGCCGTCTTGCGGGTTCGCGCCCAGTTCACGCCCCGTTGCCGCGCCACGACGCCCCGCGCCGCCCTTGGTCATGGCTTCATCGATCAAGGCTACCGCGCGGTTGGCCCCGACCGTCAGCACGTCTTCATCGGGCGGCAAGGTGCGATAGGTGCTCTTCATCTTCACATAAGAGCCGAACCGACCGATTCCCGCGCTGATGACATCGCCGCTGGTGGGGTGTTTACACACCTCGCGCGGCAGCGCCAACAAGGCCAAGCCTTGTTCCAAGGTCACGGCATCCGCCGCCAAACCTTTGGGCAATGACACCCGCTTGGGCTTGGCGTCGTCGACGGATGCGCTGGCCCCGTCCTCGCCTTTGGTCTTCTTTTTCTTGCCTTTGGTCTTGGGCGCGGCGGGCGGTTTTTCGCCCAGCTGCACATAGGGGCCATAAGGTCCTTGGTGTATCGCGACGGGCAATCCAGTGGCAGGGTCTTGCCCCAACAGACGCGGGCCTTCCAGCCGCGCGACCGCCGCCGCGTCGTCGCCATTGCCCACGGCCAGCGGGCGGGTAAAGCGGCATTCGGGGTAGTTCGAACAGCCGATAAATGGCCCGAAACGGCCAAGTTTTAACCCTAGGCGACCGGTCTTGCACGAAGGGCATATTCGGGGGTCAGCCGAATCCTGACCGTCATGGACCGGAAAGAAATGCGATCCTAAGGACTCATCCAGCGCGTCAATGACATCGCTGATCTTAAGGTCCTTGGTTCCGTCCACGGCAGAGGCAAAGGCGGTCCAGAAACGACGCAGCAATTCCTTCCAAGCCAATTCGCCCGCCGCGATATCGTCAAGGCGCGTTTCCAGATCGGCAGTGAATTCATAGGCCACATAGGGGCCAAAGAACTTGACCAAAAAGGCGGTGACCAAGCGGCCGCGATCCTCGGGGATAAATCGCTTGCGCTCGAGCTTCACATAATTGCGGTCCTGCAGGACCTGCAAGATGCTGGCATAAGTGGAAGGCCGCCCGATGCCCAGCTCTTCCATTTTCTTGACCAGACTGGCTTCGGTATAGCGCGGAGGCGGCTCGGTGAAATGCTGGTGCGGCGTGATGGCGCTGGCATCGGCCTTCTCGCCGGTGTTCATCGGAGGCAGGCGGCGTTCCTCATCTTTTTCATCGCCGGGCGCATCGTCGCGGCCTTCGTTGTAAAGACGCTGAAAGCCGTCGAAGGCTACCGTCGTTCCTGTGGCATGCAGCGCGGCGGCTTCGACCTTGGCGCCCTCTTGGCCAGGAATATGGACGCTGACCTGGTTCAGTAAGGCGCTGGCCATTTGCGAGGCCACGGCGCGCTTCCATACCAGATCGTACAATTTCAATTGCTCGGCATCCAAATAGCCCTGCAGGCTTTCCGGACGGCGAGTCATGTCGGTGGGGCGGATCGCCTCATGCGCTTCTTGGGCGTTGCGGGCGGTGGTGCGATACAGGCGCGGCGATTCGGGCACATAACGCGCGCCATATACCTTTTCGATCATCTGACGCGCCGACGCCACGGCCTCTTGGGCCATATTGGTGGAGTCGGTACGCATATAGGTGATCAAACCCACGGTATCGCCGCCGATCTCCACGCCTTCATACAATCGCTGCGCTAAGCGCATGGTCTGCGCGGCACCAAGACCCAGATGGCGCGAGGCCTCTTGCTGCAAGGTCGAGGTGATGAAAGGCGGCGGCGGATTGCGGTGGATCTGACGCTTTTCAACTTCGCCAATCGCAAAGGCCATGCCCTGCAAACGGATGACCGCCGCCTGGGCGTCCGCCTCGTTGTTGATGGCGAACTTGTCCAGCTTTTTGCCGTCCATATGCGACAATCGCGCGGTGAATTCGCCGCCCGGGCAGCGCAACAACGCCTCAATGCTCCAATATTCGCGCGCGACGAAGGCTTCGATTTCCTCTTCGCGTTCGCATACCAGACGCAAAGCCACCGACTGCACACGTCCGGCCGAGCGCGATCCGGGCAATTTGCGCCACAACACCGGCGAAAGAGTGAAGCCCACCAGATAATCCAAGGCGCGGCGCGCCAAATAGGCTTCGATCAAATTGTGATCCAGCTCGCGCGGCGCGGCGATGGCCTTTTGAACCGCCGTTTTTGTGATTTCATGAAACATCACCCGGTGAACGGGCTTTGATCCCAGCGCCTTGCGTTGGCGCAATACTTCCTGAACATGCCAAGCGATGGCCTCCCCTTCACGGTCAGGGTCAGTGGCCAGAAAGACGACATCCGCAGCTTTAACTGCCTTGACGATCTCGCTTAAGGGGCGCGCGGCCTTTTCGCCTTCTTCCCAATCCATGGCAAAATCGTCATCGGGTCGTACCGAACCGTCCTTGGACGGCAGATCGCGCACATGGCCGAAAGAGGCCAGCACCTTATATCCCCCGCCCAGATAGCGGTTGATGGATTTGGCCTTGGCCGGAGATTCGACAATGACGACTTTGCTTGCTTCGTCTGCCACGTCCTGGAAGTCCTCATCATGGTTAACGCGACAGATTCGCCGCCGTCTTCAAGGGGCCGGTATAATCGCCCCGCGCCGTTCTGGCAACCCGTAATCCTAAAACGGTTTCCGGTAGCATCATCGGAAAAGTTTAATATTTGCCCACAAGCCCCTCATAAGATAGCCTTGTCGAAGGAAGATGTGTAGAATGCCCGAGGCAGCTTGAGCCAACGTGACGCCGCAACGCGCCAGTGGAGGAACCCATGGAAGATACCGAATCGAAAACTCTGACCCGCGCCCAATTAAGCGAGGCGATTTATCGACATGTGGGTCTGTCGCGTCTTGAATCGGCCGAACTGGTCGAACAGATGCTTGAAATCGTTTCCCAGGCCCTGGAAAACGGTGAGAATGTCAAGCTTTCCTCCTTCGGCGCGTTCAATCTGCGTGACAAGCGTCAGCGTGTGGGCCGCAATCCGCGCACGGGCAAAGAAGTCCCGATTCTCCCTCGGCGCGTTCTCAGCTTCCGCGCCAGCCATGTGTTGAAGGCGCGTCTTAACCGCACATTGGCCCGCTCTGGGGCCGGACGTAAGGCGTGATCGGGCGTACAGCACTTTCTTTATCTGACACGCCGTCCTCCGAAAAGGAGGACGGCGCCTATCGTACGATCGGCGAAGTTGCCCAGATTTTAGGCTTGCCACCGCATGTCCTGCGCTTTTGGGAAAGCCGTTTTTCACAGATCAAACCGGTCAAACGCACAGGCGGCAGGCGGTATTATCGCCCGGAGGATGTCGCCTTTTTGCGACGTCTGCACGATCTGTTGCACCGTCAGGGTTATACTATCCGAGGCGTTCAGCAATTGCTGAACGGGGAAGCTTCGCCAAAGACGGTGTCACAGACAAAGAACCGCGCGCAGATATCCTTGGCCAAGACCGAGGCGCAAAACCCCATTTCGGCAAAACCAAACGAAGCCCCGATGCGCCGCACACTCGAAAAGACCTTGAACGAGCTGCGCGGCATGCGGACATGGCTTAAGGCTCAAGAGGAAACTGCCCCCTCATTGGCCCGCCGTAAAAGCAACTAATCCCAATCATGCCACGCATATGATAGAATGAAGCCGGTTCGACTGAGAAAAATGACACCCCATGGGGCTAGAGCGTCGATGCTGTTTCTCTCCGTTCCCGCATCGACGCTTACCCTAAAAGAATAGGAGATACAATGATGTATGGCGATCATTTAAAGAAAATATTTAAAGAGAATAGCAAAACTTGTATGGCTGGCGCTTTGTGGACACTGGTCGCAGCCCAAACGGGATGCGGGACTCTTCATCCAGGGCAGACGGAAGTTTACGGCGTTACAATTGGCGGTAGTTTCTTTCCTCTCGCGTCTCATAGCCTTACGATGGCTCAATGCGATACGGGGGCGGGCTGGGCGCCGTGCACGGATCATCCAGCAAAGATTGCCTACGCATTTCTTACGAAGAAGTATGGCTATGATGGCTCGAATTCTGCCGCACTAGACAAGCGGGTCACCAAGGAAATGAGCCAGCTACCCCCAGGTAAAAGGGAAGAAGCCGCAGCATATCGTCTAAAAAATTTAGAGGAAGCACAAACGGGTGGGAAGAACGATCGTGATAAAAAAGAGCGACGAGACTTGGCCAATTTACTGGCGTTGCATGCGATACAATTAAAGGGATCAATCCCGCTCACCAATGCATATGTTCATGCAAGCATCATGGATGAAATCCGCGAAGCAGCCATCATAGATGGGGCAAAAAGAGGGGTGATTATTTCTTCGAATGATGCCGTCAAACCGGTGGCCGTAGCCACCGATAGGGGGTGGAGTTTGCGCGTCATAACAAAAGAAACGGACACTTCACTGACATCTGGGCAACCCTCGGTACTGCCATATGACACATCCCTTGAGAGTATTGTTCCGGGATCCCCTGGGCCTTCTTATGGCGCGCCTTCTTATGGCTCTCCTTCTTATGATTATGCGCCAGGCTTGCGACCTCCGCCGTATCGCGTTCCCCCATATTCCGACCCTAGGTCGCAAGGAAGATGGTCGCAGCCTCGATATTAGTACCAACGGCTCAACAAAGCTGCCGGGAGGGTAAGCTGATGTACAATGTCCGTGATTTGTTTAAGCGTACGGCGCAAAGCGTATCCACCAAGCGCACATCGGCTGCCTACCGGTTGGCTGCGATTCTCATGCCCATCAGTCTGCTGGTGGGATGTGGAGGAATGCAAACCTACAAGACAGATGAATATTCCCTTTCCGGGGAACGAATGACGGATACACAAAAAAAAGCCATGAGCGACAGAGCGGGCGTGCCTTCTTGGTGGTCGGCGGGAGTTGCATGGGAGACTCGCGGTGAGGCTAAAGTAAGAGAAGACGATAGGCGTGCCGCGCGGCATCCAGAATGCACGGATTATAGCTCACCGGCAGAACAGTTGGCTTTGGGCCGCCTCTACTCGCCCGATATCCTGACGGAGGTTGGCACGGCTCCAGGAGGGGGATTGATTGCCTACATCAATGTCTGTTATCCCCCTGTGCAACGAATGGCGGGATACAATATCCCTGGCCTCACTCCAAGCTATGATATCAAGGTCATCGGCACCATTTCCGGCTCGAATGGTGGGCGTATATATCAATGCGACCTGCTTTTGCGCAACAGCGACAGGGCTGACAGATTAAGGGGATCATCGGGGTTGGCCGCATTTGGCGTCAACGCCACCGCTTTGTGTGGGGATGGAAAAGAGCGCCCCATGATCATCACACCTAACAATGGCGGTGGCATCTATGGGAGCGGTTGGGGTGTCGATTATCCACCGCGACCCAACGACTACCGCTATCCCCCAACCGCGCCCCGGTACAGCGAGCAACCCAAGCCTTGATAGCAGGCACCTGCTCCCTATAAGAAACCGCTTTGCCGTCTTGCCCGTAGTCTGAGATTACCAGGCCGACTCGTTCTTCATGCTAAAGACGCGGCCACCGCGTCCGATGATGACGTGGTCGAGCAGGTCGATGCTGACGGATTTCAGGGCCTTGTCGATCTCGCGGGTTTGTTCCAGGTCGGCACGGCTGGGCGTGGGGTTGACGGTGACGCGCTGTTGCACCTCTTCGGCTAGCAAGCGATTGCGCGGACCGTTCAACAAAATATCGTATGTCTCGATAAAAGTCGGCAAAAAATACCGGTCGCGACCTAAAAACAACGTTGATTTTATTGAATAAATTTTATCCGAAGGATGGGTGGAGGCTTCAGGCACGGCTTTGCGTTTCTTAGATACAGGTAGGACTAATCCTGCCCGTAACCAAAGGAGACCCCCTATGACGAGCCTAAGTGCAATTTCAGGCGGCGGGATGGCTCACCATGCGCAGATGCGTCAGGCCATGTTCAGTAAGATGGACAGCGATGGCAGTGGCGGCATCAGCAAGGATGAGTTCATCAGTGCGCGCCCAAAAAATGTAAGCGAGGCCGATTCAGCCGCGCTTTACGCGAAGATTGATACCGAGGGCGGCAATGCGCTGACTCAAGACCAGCTTGATGCTGGGATGAAAGCAAACAAGCCGGATGGTATGGGTTCAATGGGCAGCAATCTTTCCAGTGATATGCTCTCAAGCCTGATTGGTCTGCTTTCAAACCAAGGTACGAAAACGCAAGACACGCAGAGCCAGAACGGGTCGTCTTCCTCTGACGCGTTATTCGGAAAAATCGACACAGATCAAAACGGCAAGGTCACGAAAGAGGAGTTTGTCGATGCACGTCCCAAAGGCGTGAGCGAAGAGAAGGCAGGCGAACTTTTTGCTTCGATTGATACCGACAATGCCGGATCAGTCACGCAAAGCCAATTTGAGGCCTCCATGCCAAAAGGTGGCCCTAGCAGCCCGCCACCACCCATGGGCGGCATGGCTTCTTCAGATGACAGCGAGCTTGAAGACACGCTGGAATCCATTCTGAAGAAATATGGCTACACCAACAGTGCAAACGACAGCACCAGCACATCTGAAAGCGGCACGGCTTCAACGACGGCAACAGAGAGCAATCAAACCACTGCCCTTTTGCAGGAGTTCATGAAGGCAGCGCAATCCTACAACTCGTCGCTTAATCGCGAGGCGACTATGCAGGAACTGACAAAAGCATCCTTATTTGCATAAGGATGCTTTTGTAGACAGAAAACGACCCTGTCATCATGCAGGGTCGTTTTTTATGATGAGTTGTTTCATCTCCACGTTAATCGCCAGCGAGAGCAGGGAGCTCTGTTGTCAGACCTTGATCGAAACAAGAGAGCCCGATTCAGTCTCCTTGTCATTGTTCTTCTTATCTTTCTCCGGGTGCTGCAGTTTATAATTGTCCGATGCTTTTTCCAAATCAGGTTGGCTCGTCGTCTTTTCTACGCTGCCATCAATGTAGGTGATCGTGGTCGTGACAGAGCCATCTGGATTAGATTGCCGCGTCTCACTCTTAACCTCAGTCGACGCGCTGCTGCCACCGCTTCCCGATGGGCCACCCGCTTGCTGGGAGCCGCCCGCCGCATTGCCTTGTCCGCCTCCTCCTCCGCCTTGTGGTGGCTGAACACCTTTGCTTCTAAGAAAATCTTCAAGCTTGGCTTTATCGAGCTTACCTTCATCATCGGTCACGCTGGCGATGGCATCTTTTCCGAAGTCCTTTTCTATTTTGGCAAGGATTTCCTCATCGCTGGGTTGTTTAAACGATGCTGTGAAGGATGCGCTTGTGCCTATATTTCCGATGGCAGATGACATGTTCGTTCTCCTGTCTGGGGGTTGCTCTGGGAGTGCGGTGAAGGGTCAGAATTGGAGAGGTTTTATAAAAACTTACGCGACCATGTATCTGTAACGTTTGAAATCGACTAATCCTTCGCCGCTGTTGGCAATTCCTGATGAAGGGTGCATATCTATCAAACATGTGAGATTTTTAAGGCGCTTCACGAAGGATTTGTGCGTTGTTCCTCGTTTCATGTAAGTGTTATCCGTAGTGTCCGAGAATCCTGAAACAAAAATGCCGTGTGACGAAAAATTGATCGAAGCCATTCAGGCGGGCGATGCAACGGCCTTTGAAAGGCTCGTCCGGCGACATGGTGATCGTTTCTTTAATCTTGCCCTGCGTCTTAGCGGCTCCCATGCCGATGCCGACGATATTCTGCAGGAGGCCTTTATGCGTCTGTGGCGCAATCCTTTTGCATGGAAACCGGAGGGGGGACTATTCACCACCTGGTTTTACCGCGTTCTCGTCAATCTTTTTCTCGACTATCGGCGCCGCCTGAGAAAGACGGAAGGCGATGATATTCTGACCGATATAGTCGATGGATCTGCCAATGCAGAAGATCGACTTCTGCATGATGAGCAAGGCCATGCATTGATTAAAGCCGTTAGCCAATTACCACCTAAACAGAATGTGGCGGTTCAACTCTACTATTACGATGACTTTTCGCAAGCCGAAGCGGCCGCGGTTATGAAAATGCATGTAAAAGCCTTTGAATCGCTGCTTTATCGTGCTCGCCAGCGTCTCAAAAAAGACCTACTAAGAAAGGAAGGTCAGACTTCACGAAAGAAATAAAAATAAAAAAACAAGAGAAGGCAAAAGGCATACCAACTTTCTTGCGTTACAAGGACAGGAAGAAAAATGTACGGAGGAGTAACATGAAGAACAGGGAAGACAGTCTTTTTGAAGCAAGGCTGCGGGCGACGCTTAAAGCGCAGCCGCGGGCGACGCTTCCCGCTGGTTTTGCGGCACGCCTGCGGGCTAATGCTGAAACATCGGCAGTTTCTTCTCTTTTGGGGGGAACACCTTATCATGCCGTTTCGGCCAATCTCATGCTGTCGCGCGTACATCTATTCGTGGCTGCCGCGCTTTTCGTCGCCAGCTTTGCCGCAGGAACTATCTATGCGGATGCCGCTGATTCACGCGATGCAGAATCCCACAAGGTCTTGCAATCCGAACCGGCAGGTCAAAGCGAAGACCCTCTCTTAAACAGCCTTTATTACGCACATCAGAGGATACTATGACGAAAAACAACTGGCTGACCTATTATGCCTCGCTCGGTTTGAACATTCTGCTTGTTGGCTTCCTTCTGGGCAGAGCAATTTATCATCCTCCACACGGGCCATTCCCTGGGCTGCGTGATGGTGGGCCGATATCGGAACTGTCCGGCCAAATGTCCGACCAAGGCCGCGCATTGATGCGTGAAACCTTCGCCGATATTCACGACATACACAAGAATGGGCGAGAGGATATTGAGAACGCGCGCAAAGCCATAGCCGAAGCTATTGGTGCACCAGACTGGAATGCCGCTGCCCTTGATAAAGCTGAAGAGCGCATGCAATCGCTGATGGATGAGAATATGAAAAAAAGTCGTGCGCGCATGCGTGCGCTGCTTGAAAAGCTCACGCCTCAGGAACGCAAGATCATCGCTGACCACATGCGCGATGGACCACCACCCCCACCGCCGATTCCATGATGTTCTCTCGAAAACGTTCTGTGTAGGTTGATAACGTCAAAGAGCAAAAGCGCAGCGATGATAGATAAAGCTGAGCCGATAGCTTAAGCAATTGGAGAACAGCATCGCCCGCATCGATCCATGGCGCCATACTGGTACGGATGCCTAGTAAGTCCAGACATTTGCTGTCAACTTATTCTCCGTCTCTTTATGAAGCACGGTTTCTTGGCGGTTTAACGCGCGCTCCAGTTTGGATGCTTGACGTTGTAGGCGGAATACCTACATAGCTTGGGCGAAATAGCCTGTGCGCCGCCAGAGTCACTGAGACGGTTTTTGGTCTCAAATGAGGGGGCTGTTCACACTAATCAGGAGGTAAAAAATGAGAGAAAATATGAAGTTCTGGCAGGTTGACTCCTTTGCTCAAGAGCCATTCAAAGGCAACCCTGCTGCCGTATTTCTTCTAGATAAGGAAATAGACGATCAACTTATGCAAAATATTGCCGTTGAAATGAATTTATCTGAGACGGCTTTTATCTTGCTTCGTGATGGTCAGAATCCGCTTCTTCGTTGGTTCACGCCCATGTTTGAAATTGATTTATGTGGTCATGCCACCCTGGCCGCTGCTCATATCTATCTAACAGAAGTAAACAAAAATACAAATGAAGTGAATTTTGATACGAAATTTGTAGGGACACTTTGCGTGAAGAAGAAAGAATCTGGATACAGAATGGACCTTCCATCCCGACCAGGCAGAAAAATAGATATTCAAGATATTCCTGATTCTGTCTTGTCAGGACTTGGGATAGATTCCAAACCAATGGAGGCGTATAAGGCACGCGACCTTATGCTGGTTTACGAATCTGACCAGACTATTCGGGATATAAATCCCGATTTTAATGCGCTTGCTAAATACGATGATTTTATTATTGTGACGGCTCAATCCTCGGATAACAGATATGATTTCATCTCACGTTTCTTTTGCGCCGATGACGGCATTGCTGAAGACCCGGTCACTGGGTCGTCGCATTGTACATTGACTCCGTATTGGGCTGAAAAGCTTAGTAAAGAAAAATTGCGTGCGTATCAGGCATCAAAGCGAGGCGGCGAACTGGATTTAGAAATAGCAGGAGATCGTATTCTTATTTCAGGGCATGCATTGACCGTTATTGAGGGGAATATGAGGGTATAAGGATGTATTCGGAGCAAATAGCTTGGGCGACGTGACAAGCCGCAGCTTATAGCGCCGACTCGTTCTTCATGCTAAAGACGCGGCCGCCGCGTCCGATGATGACGTGGTCGAGCAGGTCGATGCTGACGGATTTCAGGGCCTTGTCGATCTCGCGGGTTTGTTCCAGGTCGGCACGGCTGGGCGTGGGGTCGCCACTGGGATGGTTGTGCAGCATGACCAGCGCCGTGGCCCCCAATTCCAATGCACGACGCACCACTTCGCGCGTATAGACAGGCGTGTGGTTGACGGTGCCGCGCTGTTGCACCTCTTCGGCCAGCAGGCGGTTGCGCGGACCGATGAACATCAGGCGAAGTTGTTCGCTGTTTTCATGCGCCATGGCCGCGCGGCAATACTCCATCACGGCGTCCCAGTTACCAAAGACCGGCTGGTTCATGATACGCCCCTGCCCTGCCCGCAAGGCGGCGGCACCGACGATGGTCAAGGCCGCGATGGCCCCATCCTTAAGCCCATAGGCGGCCAGACGGTCGGGCGAGGCGTTCACCAGATCCCATAACGATCCGAAGACGCGCAGCAAGTCTTTGGCCAGCGGCTTCACGTCGCGCCGGGGCAAGGCGCTGAACAGGATCAGCTCGACCATCTCATATTCTTGCAGGGCTTGCGCGCCGCCTTCGATAAAACGCCGCCGCAATCTGTGCCGGTGATTCAGGTAATGCGCGGGTGGCTGGTCCTCGTCGTCATCCGTACTCGGCAACAAGCTGTCTTGTGATAAAGCGGGACGCGCCGTCATGGCGTGTCCGCCGTCATGACGTAAGGCGGAGCATCCCAGCCCAAGCATGACTGGGTGAATATCTCGCATCCATCCTCGGTCACGCCCACCGAATGCTCGAACTGCGCGGAAAGCGACCGGTCGCGCGTCACCGCCGTCCAGCCATCGGCCAGAATCTTCACGGGATACTTACCGGCATTGATCATCGGCTCGATGGTGAAGAACATGCCCGGTTGCAGCACGACGCCGCGCCCAGGCTTGCCGTAATGCAGCACCGTGGGAGGTCCATGAAAGAACGTGCCAAGCCCATGCCCGCAAAAATCGCGCACCACCGAAAATCCGGCGCTTTCCGCATGGGACTGTATGGCGTGCCCCACATCGCCCAAAGTCGCCCCCGGGCGCACGGTCTTGATCCCGATCATCATGGCTTCCCATGTGACCTTGGTCAGGCGTTCGGCCAAGCGGCTGACGCGCTGCCCCACCCAGAACATCCGACTGGTATCGCCATGCCAGCCATCCAAGATGACGGTGACATCGACATTCACGATATCCCCATCGGCCAATTTCTTATCGCCGGGAATGCCGTGACAAACCACATGATTGACCGAGGTGCAGATGGATTTGGGGAATCCCCGGTATCCCAACGGGGCCGGAATCGCGCCATGATCGCGGATGAAAGCCTCGCACAGCGTATCCAGACGCTCCGTCGTCACGCCGGGCAAAACATAGGGCGTGATATAGTCCAATGTCTGGGCCGCCAGTTTGCCCGCCTTGCGCATGGCGGCAAAGTCTTCTTGGCTGTGCAGGATGGTCGCGCTGTCATGCTCGTCATCGCTCATGCGCGTTTACCCCTTCCGGTCTTCGGTTACGCGCATCAGGGGCGGTGCGGAGTGTTTAGGGATTGGGCGCCACGGGACCACTGGGCGCGGGTGCCTCCGCTCCTGAGGGCGCGACTTTGCGGTAGGAGTCGAGGACGCTTTGAAACAGCCCGACTTCCGCCACGCGCGTGCGCGCCACGGCGACATCCAATAAGCTGCCCATTCGTTGCGGCCCTGTCAACAGATTGAAGATGCTGGCCTGATGCGTTTTTTCCATAGCGGGTAAATAGGACTGGCGCAGAGCCTGCAATTTGGCATCGTCTCCAGCCAAAGCCAAAGCGACCGCTTGTCGCGCAATCAATTGCGCTTCCTTTTCATTCAGGGCCTTCCCCGCTTTGTCGTTGGTGATCCGGGCCAAGGCCTCGGCGGCCTGCGCCCAGTGTTTGGCTTGCCAGGTGATATCCGAACGCAGCATGCGCGCGGTCTCGCTGTCATCCTGATCCAGCAAAGCCAAGGCCGCATCCGCCTGATCCATGTCCGAAAGCGCGCGGGCGCGCAACATGCGGCGTTCATGCTGCTGAGCGTCGGTCAGGCCGGGATAGTTGCTGCTATCCAAAATGGCCACGGCCTCCTTGGCCTTACCGTCCAACAGACGGATCGCCGCCGCGCGGGCGCCGATCGCGCTGCCTTCGGGCGTTTTCATCCGCAACGCCTGTTCCTCCAACAATCCCGCCGCCCGATCCAGCAGATCCACCGACACCAATTGTTCGGCCAGTCGGCGACCAATGGCGTCGCGGTCATCCCCCGAGACCAATTGCGCGCCATAGTTCTGATACAAAGACAACGCTTCGAGCGGCGTCAGGCCGGTTTCTTGCGGAGCGTTAAGCATCGCCTGACGAAACGCGGTGGTCATTTGTTTTTGCAGTTCGGGCACCATGGGGCTTTGCGGATACAGCTTACCCGCAAAGCCAAAAGCCGACAGCGCCTTGGAATATTGCCGCGCCTGAACATGGAATTCGCCCAGACGGCGCAAAATATCGATCTCCAGATCATCGCCGCGCCAGACATAGCGCAAACCTTCCAAACGTTCCGTCGCCTGAAGGGGAGTCATCTTGCCCCGCGCAATAGCCAGATCGACCAACGACAATTCGGCGCGCACGCCCACCAAACGATTGCGGCTATCCGTCACGCTTTCCCATAGTCGCTGGGCGGCATCGCCATGGCCGCGCTTGGCCTCGACCACGCCGCGCAGATAGACTCCCGTATCGCGGCTGGTCTGCTCCACGGGTTGGGCGTCCAGCTCATCCAACCAGGTCGCGGCCTGGGCCATGTCACCGGCGGCAATCGCCGTTTCAGAGGCCAGGACCATAAAACGCCCAAAGAAAGGTTCGGGGTAACCTCGCAAAAAGGCATGGCCCGCAATGAGATTCTTAAGCGCCGCATCCCATTCGTGACGGCCCGCTTGGGCCAGGCCACGCCACAATGCGGCCTCGCGGCTGGGCATCATGTCAAGCGCCGAGAACTCCGCCAGACCTTCATCGGGATAGCCGGTCATGATCAATGCCGCAGCCTTCAAGGACCGATATTCCTTTTGCTTGGTCATGACCGCGCTTTCCTTGGCCAACATTTGCAGCGTGCCGATGGTCTCTTGCGCCAGGCCCCACGAGAAATACAGACGCGCCAAGTCTAAATGCAAACGCGGCTTATCGGTCTCGGGACGTTCGATGATGTCCGCCAGCATTTTCTGGCGTCCCTCCGTCAAGGAAAGACGTTGATCGCCGCGCCAACCCATCAGATCGAACAGATCAGGTGCCGGCGCGTTCATGGCGCCGGTCATGCGTCCCGTATCGGAAGGCTGAGACAGACGCAAACCGCCATGCGAGGTAATCTCAAGCCCGTCCGCGACGGGCGCAGCCACCAACGTGTCTTCCAAAGGACGCACGACCACGCCTTGTTCAGTCGGCAACAAACGCAACTCGGCAAATGCGCGGGCATCTAGGATCTTCTGATTGGCCTCGGGCAAGGGAACGATGATCAAGCGGTCGCCCAAAACGGGATCCGTCATATTGATCGCGCCCGAAGGATTGATGGCGTTGATCAGCAAACGATCGCCCAGACCAAAGCGCATTTGCGGAAAGATCGACAGGCCCGGCACGGCCTCGGGCGAGGTTACCTGCCACACCAGCCAGGACGTTCCCTGACGTTCGACCTTCAGCCGCGTGGCGCGCGGCACCGGCCAGCGATAGGCGCTGACATCGGCCAAGGCCATCGGCTTGATGCCTTCGACCGTCGTGGGGGCCACCACGCCCGGATCCAATTTGCGATCAAAGATCGCATAGCCTTGGCCTGCGCGGACAAACACCGCCAGCGCCGTCGGAACGCTGGGACTGACCCGCAGCAGCAACACGCGGCCAATCTGTTGCGGTTCGGCAGACGCCTCAGTCGCTGCCAAGGCGGCAGCCGGTTCTGCCCGAGCGGCAGTCGCAAAGGGTGTGGCAGATGGCGAATCCTTGGCCGCAGGAGGAACCGGCTTGACCGGAGGAGCGGTCTGAGCCGAGGCCGAATGAGATTCCTGCGCCAGCAGAGTTGTGTTCGCCTTGGCCGAATCCGTGGATTCATCGTCCTCATCTTTATCTTTGCGCGCGATCTCGCCACTTGCACCGCCGCCACGCACGTCAACAACCACGCGCGTGCCGTCGCGGAAATGACGCACCGTACCGCCAGGCGTGACGCTAAATGTCACCGATAATGCACCCGATTTGCTCTCTTGCGCCAGGCCGCGCAGATGCGCGAATTTATTCGCCGGAACGCTCTCCATGATGGCTCGTGCGGATTGGCGGAATGTCAACGTGACCAAGTTGTCTTTGCGGCTGAGAGTGTAAGGAACATCCTGCGGCCAATCAAAGACCAAGCGGTCATAATCGGCATGCACCCCGCCACGCACGCGCACAGATCCTTCGCCAGCCAGCGCGGCAACGCCCATCAGCGTCGCCGCCAAGCCGACGATTCCACACACAGCCCAGATCCGAATCCCTGCTTTCATGGATATATGCGCTCCATGAGTCACCTTTGAATCGCCCATTTCCCGACATGATGGTAGTTTCTGGTTAACGGGATGTGAAGGACCAAACCTAGATTCTGATGAGATATAATACGCACGACCCATCCCAGATACATTACTAAGTGGTAACGACCCATCGCTTTGGGGCCTAATCTCCGCTTGCCCACGCTATGATGGACAAGTGACCGGCAAGACGCTTGATGCGCACCGTATGGCTGGGCCATAGTCTTGCGAACATCTTGCTTGTGCCGGGAGCGATGAAAGTACTTTCGATGCCGTCCCTGAAAAACATCAACACCCGTAGCCTCATGGCCAAATTCGACCCGCGCCTGGTGGCCGCATGGGCGAGCGTGGTCGTTCTGGCCGTATGTGTCCTGGTCTTGTGGCCGTCGCAGGAGGCGACGACGACGAACGATTCCACACGGGTTGTGATGCAGATCGAGGCTGCTCAGACCACGACCGAAAGCGAAGCGCCCAACGGCGACGCCGCAACGGAAGGCATCAGCGGTGGTCCGGCCCTATCGGCCAGTGGCGCTTTACCCCCTGCGCCGGTCGAAGGCCTGCAGGAGAATTCTACGGTGGGTTTGTTACCGCGCATCGCCGCCGATGGCCGTCGTCCTTGGCAGGTCTATGCGCGCCCTGTGCCTCCGGGCGCGACCAAAGGCGCGCGCGTAGCGATATTGGTGGCGGGGCTTGGCGTGTCGGCGTTGACCACCCAGACGATTTTAGGGAAATTACCCCCAGAGGTGACATTGGGCTTTGACGCCCAAGGCAGTTTCGTGGCGGACGGGATCACCTATGCGCGGCGCGGCGGGCATGAAACCCTGTTGATGCTGCCCATGGAGCCTTTGGACTATCCCCAAGACGATCCTGGCCCCGAGACTCTTTTGTCCAGCCTGGACGACTCCAGCAATATCGAACGTCTGCAACGCCATCTGGCCAAGGCCAGCGGCTATGTGGGCGTCGCCACGCTTAGCGGCACACGTCTTATCTCGGTGCCTGACAAGATGGAACCTGTCTTAAAGGAAGTGCATGACCGGGGCCTGATGTGGTTTGAAACGCGCCTGGCTCCCCAGGCCGTGACCGGCGACATCGCCAAGCGATTAAAAATGCCGCATGCGGTCAGCAGCCGATTGATCGACGCCGATTTGGATATCGACCCGTCCAGCGTCACGACCGCCCTGCAAGACCTGGAACGCACGGCCAAGGCCGAGGGCAAGGCGGTGGGCATGGTCTCGAACCCCACGCCTTATGTGCTGGAAACCTTGAACACATGGCTGAGCGGCCTGGGCAAGAAAGGCTTTGTCCTGGTTCCCGTGACGGCGGTGGTGTCCGATGGCTCCCCTTGATCCCATGCCCTTGCGTCCATGCGTTGGCATGGCCTTGTTCAACCGACAAGGATTGCTGTTTTGCGGCCAGCGCAACGATGCCATCGGCGGCTGGCAGATGCCCCAAGGCGGCCTGAAGCCAGGCGAAGATCCCGCTTTGGCCGCCATGCGCGAGTTAGAAGAGGAGATCGGCTGTCGCAACGTCACGATCCTGGCTCGTCATTCGCGCCCTTTGACCTATATCTTCCCCGACCATCTGGCAGGCAACCCGTATAAGCTGAAATATCGGGGGCAAGAGCAAATCTGGTTCGCCATGCGATTCGAAGGCCAAGACGACGAGATCGACATCACCCGCAGTGTTGAGGGCGAACCACCCGAATTCTCGCAATGGTCCTGGCTGGATTTTGATAACGTGCTGGCCCGGATCGTGGATTTCAAGCGCGCGGTCTATGAGGAAATCAAGCGCGAATTCGACGTCTTCGCCCGCCCCATGGCCGAGTAAGGCACAGCGCATGGCCAAGCCGCAAAGTCTGTTCGTCTGCCAAAGTTGCGGAGCCAGCGCGCCAAAATGGACGGGAAGATGCGAGTCCTGCGGCGCATGGAACAGCCTATCCGAGGAAAAATTGGCGCCGCCCGTGGCGGGTGCCGGCCCCAGGCGCAAATCCGCGCCCTTGAATTTTGCCGCGCTGCACGAAATGCCCACCGCCCCTGCCCCGCGTCTGGTGACGGGCATCAAGGAATTCGACCGTGTGTGCGGGGGAGGATTGGTGCCCGGTTCTGCCCTGCTCGTGGGCGGCGATCCGGGTATCGGCAAATCCACCTTACTGCTGCAAATCGCCGCGCGTTTGGCGTCGCAGGGTGTGGCCTGCGCCTATGTCACGGGCGAGGAATCGACCGACCAGATTCGCATGCGCGCGGCGCGTCTGGGCCTGGCGCAAGCGCCGGTGGCCTTGGCCGCTTCCACCAGTGTGGGCGAGATCGGCAGCGCCATTTCCTCCTCTTCGCCGCCGCGCGTGGCCGTGATCGACTCCATCCAAACGATGCAGGTCGATGGCCTGGACAGCGCCGCCGGAACCGTGGGCCAAGTGCGGGCTTCGGCGCAAGAGCTGATCCGCATCGCCAAGCAGCGCGGCACCGTGCTGATCTTTGTCGGCCATGTGACCAAGGAAGGCATGATCGCCGGACCGCGCGTGTTGGAACACATGGTCGATACCGTCTTGTATTTCGAGGGCGAGCGCGGCCATTCCTTTCGCATTCTGCGCGCCGTAAAAAACCGCTTTGGCGCGACGGACGAGATCGGCGTGTTCGAAATGGGCGATATGGGGCTGGCCGAGGTCGCCAACCCCTCGGCCCTGTTTCTGGCGGACCGTTCCGAACCGGTACCCGGCGCGGCGGTCTTTGCCGGGATCGAGGGCACGCGCCCCTTGCTGGTCGAGATTGAGGCCCTGGTCGCACCCTCGCCGCTTGGCACACCGCGCCGCGCCGTTGTGGGATGGGATGCGGGACGTCTGGCCATGGTGCTGGCGGTGCTGGAGGCGCGCTGCGGCGTCGCCATCGGTCCTAACGATGTTTATTTGAACGTCGCAGGCGGATTGCGCATCGGCGAACCCGCAGCGGATCTTGCCGTGGCCGTGGCCATTCTTTCGGCCCTGACGGGCGAACCCTGCCCTGCCGCCACGGTGGTGTTTGGTGAAATCGGCTTATCGGGCGAGGTGCGCGGCGTGGGCCAAAGCGCCCAACGACTGAAAGAAGCCGCCAAACTGGGCTTTACCCAAGCCATCCTCCCCACCCGGCACGACTCGCCCGGTGCCACCGACGGCAACGGCCTGCGCCGCATCCCCATCACCCGCCTGACCGATCTTTTGCCCCTTTTCGACGCAAACCCGCGCAAAGCCACCCGCGCAGCTTCCTGATTTCTTCCCCGTCCCCGCTCAATTTTCTGGACTTGCGGCATTGTAGCGCATAAAAATACCACCGGATGGCGCGGTGGCAGAGTGGCTATGCAGAGGACTGCAAATCCTTGTATGCCGGTTCGATTCCGGCCCGTGCCTCCATTCCACATCAAGCTCGGAACCTAACCGTTAATCTGAGGTTACTGCCGTTGTGTGCTGTAGCCTGTATGGCAGGATGCTGATTTAGTAATCTAGGGTGGATCGTATCTGTCACGGCTTGTTTAATTTTAATAACGCCTGCACAAGACCTTGCCACCTTCACGCTCTGGTCGAATTTCTGCCGCTTTTCATGCGCATGCTGACATGCGAATGTAAGCTTAAGAATCCGATGGAGGACATATCATGATCAAACTGACCGTTCTGGCCGTAGCCAGCCTAGGGCTTGCCTTAACCAATGCCGCCCCCGCCAAAGCGGGCACCATTCATCTAGAGCAAGGACAGATCGTCTGGCAGCCCACGCAATGCCGCGAGCCGACTCCCTTGAATTTGCCAGAAATGGGGTCCGAGTCACCCGCCGAAAGCCTGAACGAGCTGGTGGCGCGGCATAATCAACATGTGGCGGAGACCCAAGCCACCATGGAATGCCTGCGCAAAGAGGCCGAGACCGACGCCAGCGCCGCCGCAGCAGCCATCAGCCATTCGGCGGAAATGCGTATAGAATCCATACGCCGAGAAAGCGAACAATCCGCGGCTTGGCTTCGCCACCGGCAACAAAATTAGGCATGGACCGGTGTTGGCCATTCTGGCCGCCCGCTTTTTTTTGGAGGCTCCGTCATGAGCAGCATCGCCACGCCGTCCCAGCTTTTTTCGACGCCGCTTGAGAAATCTGATCCGGAAGTCGCCGCATTGATTGTCGCCGAGCATCGCCGTCAAAGTGACCAGATTGAATTGATTGCCTCGGAAAACATTGTCTCGCGCGCCGTGTTGGACGCTCAAGGTTCGGTGCTGACCAACAAATATGCCGAAGGCTATCCCGGGCGACGTTATTACGGCGGCTGCGAAGAAGTGGACAAGGCCGAGAATCTGGCCATTGAACGCGCCAAGCGTCTATTCGGCTGCGCCTTTGTCAATGTGCAACCGCATTCGGGGTCGCAGGCCAATCAGGGCGTCTATATGGCCACCATGCAGCCGGGCGATACGTTAATGGGGCCTGGACTAGCCGCCGGAGGGCATCTGACCCATGGCTCGCCAGTCAACCAATCGGGCAAGTGGTTTAAGGTGGCGGCCTATGGCGTGCGACCCGAAGACCACACCAACGACATGGACGAGGTTGAACGTCTGGCACACGAACATCATCCCAAGATCATCATCGCGGGCGCGACCTCTTACCCCCGCATTCTGGACTATGCGCGGTTTCGCGCCATCGCGGATTCCGTAGGCGCATTGTTGATGGTCGATATGGCGCATTTTTCCGGATTGGTGGCGGGCGGCGTCTATCCCAGCCCGTTCCCCTATGCCGATATCGTCACCACCACGACGCATAAGACCTTGCGTGGCCCGCGCGGCGGCATGATCATGACCAATCACGAAGACCTGGCCAAAAAGATCAACAGCGCGATTTTTCCGGGCATCCAAGGCGGGCCGCTGATGCATGTGATCGCCGCCAAGGCCGTGATGCTGGGCGAGGCCCTACAGCCCGAGTTCAAGGATTACGCCCAGCGCATCATCGACAACGCCAAGGCGCTGGCCGATAGTCTGCTGCAACGCGGCTATGACCTGATGACGGGCGGCACCGATTGCCATCTGATCGTGATGGATTTACGCGCCAAAGGTCTGGTGGGTAAAGACGCACAAGAAACGCTGGATCGCGCGGGACTGACGGTGAACAAAAATGCCGTGCCCTTTGATCCTTTGCCCCCTACCAAAGCCTCGGGCATCCGCATCGGCACCCCGGCGGGCACCACGCGCGGTTTCGGCACAGACGAATTTCGCCACATCGGCAACTGGATCGCCGATATCCTGGACGCGATGACGCGCTCCAACAGCGGCGAAATCGAGGCCACCGAACGCGCCATCCGCTCGCAAACACGCGATCTATGTCGCCGGTTTCCCATTTATCCGAAGTAAGGCTTAGATGTGACAAAATCCCGTTGCACGATCAATGCGCTCAGGCCAAGCCTGATCGCGGCGATCAGATTGCAGCGGGCATTCCTTGGGCGTAAGAATAAGGCATGAGCGCGCACGACACCGACCCTTCCAGTCCTGAACGCAAAGCTTTGGCCGAGCTGGATCGTCATTTGGACGAGTCTCGTCGTGCCAAAGGCAAGAATAGCAATAACGGGGCAGGGGCAGACGGCCCCACTGGCTCTATGGCAGGAGCCATGCGTCTGGGTGTGGAGTTTGTCGCCTGCATCGGCGTGGGGGCCTTTTTGGGCATTTCGCTGGATCGCTGGGCGAACACTGCGCCATGGGGGGCGATTATTTTGATTGCACTTGGAGTTATGGCGGGTTTCGTGTCGGCTTGGCGGATGTTCCGTCACTGGGAAAACGAGGCCGCCCGTCAAGATACCCCGCATCAGGATACCCCCAAGAAGAATCCTTGAATTTTCCGCCAGATCAAGACAAACTTTTGCCCATGTCCAGTCCGTTGCACCAATTCCAGATCGAAACCATCGCCCCTTTCGAGTTAGGCGGGTTGCATCTGCCTTTCACCAATGCCGCGTTATTCGCGGGATTGGCGGCCTTGCTGGCCAGCGTGTTTCTGGTAGGCGGGTTGCGGCGCGGCGCGTTGGTGCCAGGGCGGTGGCAGGCCGCCGCCGAGGTTATGTATGGCTTTGTCGCCAGCATGGTGCAGGAAAATGCGGGCGAAAAGGCAAAACCCTTCGTGCCGTTCATGCTGACGGTATTCATGCTGATCTTCTTTGGCAATCTTTTGGGCATGATCCCGGGAGGATTCACCTTTACCGGTCAAGTCAGCGCCACGATGACCTTGGCCATGGTCGTCTTTTTGCTGATCGTCATGGTTGGCTTTATCAAGCAGGGCTTGGGGTTTTTCCGTATCTTTCTGCCTTCGGGCATTCCGTGGTTCCTGGCCCCGCTGATGGTGGTTATTGAAACCATCGTTTTCCTGGCACGTCCCTTTACCTTGGCCTTGCGACTATTCATGAACATGTTCGCCGGTCATTTGATGCTAAAGATATTCGCCGGTTTCGTCGTCAGCATGGGCGCGGCCTTGGGCGTGGGCGGGTATTTCCTGGGCATCTTGCCTATGGCCTTTATCGTCGCCTTGACCGGATTGGAACTGTTTGTCGCGGCCTTGCAGGCGTATATCTTCGCCATCCTCAGCAGCGTGTATCTGCACGACGCCCTATCCAGCGGACATTAATCGATTTCTTCTTATGGTGTGAAGCTTGAGCAAAAAACCCGGCGCATGCTAGGGTTCCTTGCGTCAGCTTAACTTTACTCTATCTCTAAGGACTCGCGCGCCGATGGCCAGTTATCAATACATCTATGTCATGAAGGGCTTTGGCAAGGCGTGGCCGGGCGGCAAGAAGATTCTGGAGAATGTCTGGCTGTCCTTCTATCCGGGCGCGAAGATCGGTGTGCTGGGCGTCAACGGCTCGGGTAAATCGACCTTGCTGAAGGTGATGGCGGGGTTGGATACGGATTATACGGGCGAGGTCTGGGCCGCCGAAGGCGCCACCGTCGGATATTTGCCGCAGGAACCGCATTTGGACCCTAGCAAGAATGTGGGCGAAAACGTCATGCAAGGTCTGGGGCCGATTAAGGCCTTGGTCGATCGCTTTACCGAAGTCAGCATGAAGCTGGGCGAGGTGACCGATGACGACGAGATGAACGCTTTGATCGAGGAACAGGGCACGCTGCAAGAAAAAATCGACGCGGCCAATGCCTGGGACCTTGAACGGACCGTTGAAATCGCCATGGATGCGCTGCGCTGCCCGGCTTCGGATGCCGATGTCGGCAAATTGTCGGGCGGCGAGAAACGTCGCGTTGCTCTGTGTCGTCTGTTGTTGCAAAAGCCCGACATGCTGTTGTTGGACGAGCCGACCAACCATCTGGACGCCGAGTCGGTGGCCTGGTTACAGCAATATCTGCGCGACTATGCGGGCACCGTGGTGATGGTGACGCATGACCGCTATTTCTTGGATCAAGTGACGGGATGGATATTGGAACTCGATCGCGGCCAGGGCATTCCATATGAGGGCAATTATTCCTCGTGGCTCGAGCAAAAGCGCAAGCGTCTGTCCCAAGAAGGCCGTCAGGAAGAGGCGCGTCAACGCACCCTGTCCAGCGAGCTGGAATGGATTCAGGCCAGCCCACGCGCGCGCCAGGCTAAGAGCAAAGCGCGCATCACCGCTTATGAACAATTGCTGGCACAGAGCAAGGATAAGGCACCCGAAACGGCGCAAATCCTGTTGCCTCTGCCGCCGCGTTTGGGGCAATTGGTGGTGGAGGCCAATAAGCTCAGCAAGGGCTTTGGCGACACATTATTGATCGACAATCTCAGCTTTAATCTGCCGGCTGGCGGCATCGTGGGCGTGATCGGTCCGAACGGCGCGGGTAAGACCACGCTGTTTCGCATGATCACCGGCCAGGAAAAGCCCGACTCGGGCCAGTTGCGTCTGGGCGACACGGTGGTGCTGGGCTATGTGGATCAAAGCCGCGACAGCCTGGCCGATGGAAAGAATGTGTGGGAGGAAATCTCGCAAGGCCAAGACATCATCGATCTGGGCAACCGGCGCACGATGCAAAGCCGCGCCTATACGGCGGCTTTCGGTTTTAAGGGCGGCGATCAACAAAAGAAAGTGGGCCAATTATCCGGCGGCGAACGCAACCGCGTGCATCTGGCCAAGATGCTTAAATCCGGGGCCAATGTGCTGATGCTGGACGAGCCGACCAATGATCTGGACGTGGACACCTTGCGCGCTTTGGAAGACGCCTTGACCGACTTCCCCGGCTGCGCGTTGATCACCAGTCACGACCGTTGGTTCCTGGACCGCATCGCCACGCATATCCTGGCCTTTGAAGGCAACAGCCAAGTGGTGTGGTTCGAAGGAAACTATCAAGACTACGAAGCCGACCGCCACCGCCGCCTTGGCACCGAAGCCGATCAGCCTCACCGTCTGAGATACAAGCCTCTGACGCGCTAGCATTCTCGCTTACTCGGGCAGCTCGGTGTGCATGGCGCGTGGGACAGTGTGAGCGAAGATTGAAGCCTTGATAGAACGGCTAATGAGCCGTTTTGGTTGGCATGTGATCTTTTAAAATCTGTTCAAGCCGATCTATCCGCGCCTTCATGGCCACGCTTTCGGCCCTTAATTGAGCGTTCTCGGTATCGGCATTGTCTTTGGCGGCCTTCAGCTCTTGGATGGCTTTGGTCAGGACGGGGATGAGTTCGTTGTATTTAAGGCCCTTGGTTTGCTCGGCATCCTCGTTGGTCAGCACCACGCCGGGAAGGACTTTTTCGACTTCCTGGGCGATAAAGCCGATCTGCTCGCCCTTCATGCCCCCATCCTTGGGATCCTTCCATTCGAAGGTCACCGGCCGCAAGCGCTCGACGGCGGACAGGCCCTGGTCCAGGGAATGAATATTTTTCTTATGCCGCATATCCGACAACGCTCCCGCCGCGCCGATGGCATAGGCTGTGCCGTTGACTTCCAATCTATAACTTGGGCTGGTTGCAGCAATACCAATACCGATATAGCCGGTTGACAGATCGCCCTTGATCGCGCCGCCGATATTCAGATAATTGCTGGTGTCTGCCGCTGGCACATTGGCGTTATATCCGATGAGGATGTTGTTAGATCCTGTGGTCAGTGTTGCAGCCGTGTTATTGCCAAGCGCGGTGTTGTATTGACCCGTGGTATTTGCGGTGAGCGCATTACCACCCAGTGCTGTGTTCTGGAATCCGGTGCTATTGACACTGAGTGCGTTATGGCCAACGGCGACGTTGTAGTGAGCCGTGGTGTTGGCGGTAAGCGCCAGATAGCCCAGCGCTGTGTTTTGGGCTCCGGTGGTGTTGGCGTAGAGCGCGCTATAGCCAACAGCAACGTTATTGGCACCTGTGGTGTTGGTGGCAAGCGCGCCATAGCCAATGGCGACGTTATTGGTGGCCGTAGTGTTGGATTTGAGCGCCCAAAAGCCCAGTGCTGCGTTCTGTTCTCCGGTGGTGTTGGCGTAGAGCGCGTAACTGCCCACGGCAGTGTTGGTGTTGCCCGTGGTGTTGGCGGCGAGCGCCTCATTACCTACGGCGATGTTGTTGGCACCCGTGGTGTTGGCGGCGAGCGCAACATTACCCAAGGCAGTGTTGCTGGCCCCCGTGGTGTTGGTGATGAGCGCGGAATTACCCACAGCGGTGTTAGAGGTACCAGTGGTGTTGGCGTAAAGCGCCCGATAGCCCAGTGCGGTGCCACCCGATGCTGTGTTGGCTTTGAGCGCCTGATAGCCAAGAGCGGTGTTCTGAGTTCCCGTGGCGTTGAAGAAGAGGGCATCACTGCCCACAGCGGTATTGTAGTGGCCCGTGGTGTTGGATACGAGCGCGTAAGTGCCCAGCGCTGTGTTCTGAGTTCCCGTGGTGTTGAAGAAGAGGGCCCCACCGCCCACAGCGGTGTTATTAGTGCCCGTGGTGTTGGATTGGAGCGTCTCTTTGCCCAGCGCGGTATTGAGGGAGCCCGTGGTGTTGGCTTGGAGCGCTAATTTGCCCAGCGCGGTATTGTGGAAGCCTGTGGTGTTGACGGCGAGCGCCTGATAGCCCACTGCGGTGTTGCCGGGACCCGAGGTGTTGGCGGCGAGCGCGGAAGTGCCCACAGCAGTGTTGCCGTCGCCCGTGGTGTTGGCTTTGAGCGCCTGATAGCCCAGTGCGGTGCCACCCGATGCTGTGTTGGCTTTGAGCGCGGAATCACCCACAGCGGTGTTATAGGCACCAGTGGTGTTGGCGTTGAGCGCCTGATAGCCCACTGCGATGTTGCTGTTACCCGTGGTGTTGGAGTAGAGTGCTTCATTGCTCAGCGCGGTGTTCCTGATGCCCGTGGTGGTGTTGAAGAGCGCGCCACTACCGACGGCGATGTTGTAGTTGCCCGTGGTGTTGGAGTAGAGCGTGCCATAGCCAACGGCGACGTTTTGGTCACCAGTGGTGTTGGCGACAAGCGCGCCATAGCCAACGGCGACGTTATTGACGCCCGAGGTGTTGGCTTGGAGCGCGCTAAAGCCCACAGCGACGTTATTGAAGCCCGTGGTGTTGTAGTAGAGCGCGCCAGTGCTCACAGCAACGTTGTAATAGCCCGTGGTGTTGGAGTAGAGGGCACCAGCGCCCAGCGCGGTATTGTGGAAGCCTGTGGTGTTGACTTTGAGCGCTCCAGAGCCCACAGCAGTGTTTGAGATGCCCGTGGTGTTGGCTTTGAGCGCCTCAAAACCTACTGCCGTGTTGCTACTGCCTGAATTCACCGCTCCCGCCCCATAGCCGACAAATGTACTAAAGGTGCCGCCGCTCCCGATCCCAAGGCGTTCTCCGGCGATGCTGACCAGGCCGGCATTGCCGATGGTCATCCGTGTGGTGCCTTCCGTGACGAAGGTCAGCGTGCCGTCTGCGCCGGTGTCGGTGGCGGTGATGCTGGTGTTGCCTTGGCTGATGGCATTGACGGAGAGGGGTTGCCAGGTGCTGTCGCCGCGCAGATAGGTGGTGCTGTTGGCGGTGCCGCTGCCTAGGCGGGCGGTGGCCATGGTTCCGGTGGTTAGATTGGCGGCATCGTTGGTTCCTAGATTAGAGCGCGCGGTGGCGGCGTCCGTCGCCCCGGTGCCGCCATTGGCGATGGCCACCGTGCCGGTCACATTGGCCGCCGTGCCCGTCACATTGCCCGTCACATTGCCGGTGATGCCGCCCGTAGCGGTTAATACGCCCGCGATGGTGACAGCGCCGGTCGACAGATTCCCCGTGATCGCGTTGCCGATATTTAGATAATCGCTGGTGTCTGCCGCCGGCACATTGGCGTTATATCCGATGAGGAGGTTCCGAGACCCCGTGTTCAGTGTTCCTGCCGTGTTATAGCCCAGCGCGGTGTTGTATTGACCCGTGGTGTTGTCGGCGAGCGCGCCATAGCCAACAGCAACGTTATTGGTGGCCGTAGTGTTGGATTTGAGCGCCCAAAAGCCCAGTGCTACGTTCTGGTCTCCGGTGGTGTTGGTGAAGAGCGCGTAATTGCCCACGGCAGTGTTGGCACTGCCCGTGGTGTTATGGGTGAGTGCCTCATTACCTAGGGCGATGTTGTTGGCACCCGTAGTGTTGGCGGTAAGGGCCTCCTCGCCCACAGCGATGTTATTGCTGGCAGTGTTGGCTTTGAGCGCCCGATAGCCCAGCGCGGTATTGTTATTACCCGTGGTGTTGGCTTGGAGAGCCTCACCGCCCAGCGCGGTATTGTAGTAGCCCGTGGTGTTGGAGTAGAGCGCTACAGTGCCCAGCGCGGTATTGTAGTAGCCTGTGGTGTTGGAGTTGAGAGTGTTATATCCCTGTGCGATGTTGCCGAAGCCTGTGGTGTTGGAGTAGAGGGCACCATCACCCAGCGTGGTGTTTTGGGTCCCCGTGGTGTTGACGGCAAGCGTGTTAGATCCGATGGCGGTGTTGGATTGACCTGTGGTGTTGGCCTTAAGCGCCTGATAGCCCACTGCAGTGTTTGAGATGCCCGTGGTATTGGCGGCAAGAGCGTTATAGCCCACTGCGGTGTTGCCGGGACCCGAGGTGTTGGCGGCGAGCGCGGAAGTGCCCACAGCAGTGTTGCCGGCACCCGAGGTGTTGGCTTTGAGCGCCTGATAGCCCAGTGCGGTGCTATCGGATGTTGAGTTGGCTTTGAGCGCCTGATAGCCAAGAGCGGTGTTGTTATTACCCGTGGTGTTGGCTTGGAGCGCCTCAAAGCCCAGCGCGGTATTGTAGTAGCCCGTGGTGTTGCCTTGGAGCGCGCTAACGCCCATTGCGACGCCGGCGGTACCCGTGGTGTTGTCTTTGAGCGCGTAATCACCTACGGCGGTATTCGAGTATCCGGTGTTGGCCCACAGCGCGTAATTACCCACAGCAGTGTTGCTGTTGCCCGTAATGTTTGAGGTGAGAGCAGAAGCACCCACAGCAGTGTTTGCGATGCCCGTAGTGTTGGCGGCGAGCGCCATATAGCCCAGTGCTGTGCCACTCGATGCTGTGTTGACTTGGAGCGTCCGAAAGCCCAGCGCTGTGTTTTGGACTCCGGTAACGTTGGCGTTGAGAGCGTTATAGCCGACGGCGACGTTGTTTGTGTTAGAACTCGAAGCTCCCGCGCTATAGCCGACAAATGTACCAAAGGTGGCGACGCTCCCGATCCCAAGGCGTGGTCCGGCGATGCTGACCAGGCCCGTATTGGCGATGGTCATCTGTGTGGAGCCCTCCGTGACGAAGGTCAGCGTGCCGTCCGCGCCGGTGTCGGTGGCGGTGATGCTGGTATTGCCTTGGCTGATGGCATTGACGGAGAGGGGTTGCCAGGTGCTGTCGCCGCGCAGATAGGTGGTGCTGTTGGCGGTGCCGCTGCCCAAACGCGCTGTGGCCATGGTTCCGGTGGTCAGGTTGGCGGCATCGTTGGTTCCTAGATTAGAGCGTGCGGTGGCTGCCGTGGTCGCGCCGGTGCCGCCATTGGCAACCGCCACCGTGCCGGTCACATTGGCCGCCGTGCCGGTCACATTACCGCTGACGCCGCCCGTGGCTGTTAATACGCCCGCGATGGTGACATCGCCGGACGATAGATTCCCCGTGATCGTGTTGCCGATATTTAGATAATCGCTGGTGTCTGCCGCCGGCACATTTGCGCTATATCCGATGACGATATTATTAGACCCGGTGGTCAGTGTTGAAGCCACCCCTCTGCCCAGAAGTGTGTTGTAGTTGCCCGTGGTGACGTTCATGCCCGCTGCCGATCCAAGAGCCGTGTTGCTGTAGCCCGTGGTGTGGTTGAAAAGCGCGAACATGCCCACCGCGATGTTCTCAAAGCCCATGGTGTTGGCTTTGAGCGCCGAATTACCTACGGCGATGTTGCCGTAGCCCGTGTCATTGGCTTTGAGCGCCTCAACACCTATTGCGGTGTTTAGGACGCCCGAGGCGTTTGCGGTAAGCGCCTCAGAACCTACTGCCGTATTGAGGTAGCCCGTGTCATTGGCTTTGAGCGCCTGAAAGCCCACAGCAGTGTTAGTGTGGCCCGAGGTGTTGGCGTAGAGCACATGTCTGCCCAGCGCGGTATTGTAGTAGCCCGTGGTGTTGGAGTAGAGCGCCTGAACGCCAACTGCCGTGTTGCTGTTGCTGCCTGAATTCGCAGCCCCCGCCCCATAGCCAACGAACAGGTTGTAAGCGGTGGCGTCTCCAATATCCAGGCGTTCTCCGGTGATGCTGACCAGGCCGGCATTGCCGATGGTCATCCGTGTGGTGCCTTCCGTGACGAAGGTCAGCGTGCCGTCGGCGCCGGTGTCGGTGGCGGTGATGCTGGTGTTGCCTTGGCTGATGGCATTGACGGAGAGGGGTTGCCAGGTGCTGTCGCCGCGCAGATAGGTGGTGGTGTTGGCAGTGCCGCTTCCCAGACGGGCGGTGGCCATGGTTCCGGTGGTCAGGTTGGCGGCATCGTTGGTTCCTAGATTGGAGCGCGCGGTGGCTGCCGTGGTCGCGCCGGTGCCGCCATTGGCGATGGCCACCGTGCCGGTCACATTGGCCGCCGTGCCCGTCACATTGCCGGTGACATTGCCCGTCACGTTGCCCGTTACATTGCCGGTGATGCCGCCCGTGACGTTGAGCGTGCCTGTGACGTCCAATGTGCTGCTGGGGTTGTTATTTCCTACGCCGAGTTTGCCCTCGACATAGAGGCCGGCGGTTCCTGCACCGGCGTTGAGTATCTGGACTTGGTTGGAATTGGCATCCGACGTCGTGATACGGAACGCATTTTGATAGACGTCCGTCGTCCAATTTGAATAGGTACCATTGGATCTATTCCAAGCGACTTGCGCGCCTTCACTTGTGCCGTCCACGGCGCCAAGAGACAGCCCCGTCGAGTCTACTGTCATGCGCGCCGTTCCGCCTGTGGATATGGCGACGGCATCCGCATTGGGGGAATAGATGCCGGTGTTGGAGTCGCTGGTGAAGGACAACGACGGTGCAGCGGCAGAGCCGACGGGCAGGACGAGGCTGCTGTTGCTGATGGTGCCGCCGCTGATATTGGTGCCGCTGATTCCTCCCGTGGCGCTGAATGTACCGCCGATGGTGGCATTGCCCACGACATTAAAGACGCCAGATGGGTTAACGGTCATCCGTGTGGTGCCTTCCGTGACGAAGGTCAGCGTGCCGTCTGCGCCGGTGTCGGTGGCGGTGATGCTGGTGTTGCCTTGGCTGAGAGTATTGGTGGTGGCGGATATGCTCTGCCAGGTGCTGTCACCGCGCAGATAGGTGGTGCTGTTGGCGGTGCCGCTGCCCAAACGCGCGGTGGCCACGGTTCCGGCGGTCAGATTGGCGGCGTCGTTGGTGCCCAGATTGGAGCGCGCGGTGGCGGCGGTCGTCGCCCCGGTGCCGCCATTGGCGATGGCCACCGTGCCGGTCACATTGCCCGCATTGCCGCTGACATCTCCCGTGATCGTGCTGCCCGAAAGAGTCACCCCGCTGATCGTGCCGCCGGTGATCGCCACGGCGTTGGCGTCTTGCGTGGCGATGGTGCCCAGGCTCAAGGCCGTGCGTCCCGCCGCCGCGCTGGCCGCCGTGAACAGGCTCTTGCCCGTCGCTGTGGCTCCCAATGCGCCTTGCGCCGCGTCTTGACTGGCCGCCATGAACACGCTCTTGCCCGTCGCGGTGGCTCCCAATGCGCCTTGCGCCGCGTCTTGGCTGGCCGCCGTGAACACGCCCTTGCCTGTCGCGGTGGCTCCCAATGCGCCTTGCGCCGCGTCTTGACTGGCCGCCGTGAACACGCCCTTGCCTGTCGCGGTGGCTCCCAACGCGCCTTGCGCCGCGTCTTGGCTGGCCGCCGTGAATACGCTCTTGCCCGTCGCGCTGGCTCCCAGCGCGTCTTGCGCCGTGCCTTGGGTGGCGGCGGTGAACACGTCCTTGCCCACGACGGTGCCGCCCAGATTGCTCAGCGCGCCATTGGCATTGCCGGATCCCGTGCCGCCGCTGGTGATCGGCAAGGCCGTGGTCAGGACCAGGCTGCTGGCGCTCATCCCCGCACCCGTCAGAGTCCCCGAAAGAGTCAGATTGCGCGCCGAGATGTCGCCGGTGTCTTGCACGCTGACCGCATTGCTGCTGTTGCCAAAGGTCACTTTGTTCGCGTTGTCCACCCGCCACACATTGGCCCGCTCACGCGCAATGGCCACCGATAGATACTCCGTCCGATCGTCGCCAGAGGGAGTCGCGCTTTGGGCGCAGTTGGTCTGCACCGTGCCATCCGCGCCCGCCGAGATCAGCTTGATGACGGGCATCGCGCTATCGGCCAGATTTTGCTGCCAGCGGCAATACAGGTAATAGCGTCCCCACGGATCCAGTTGCCGCGCCCCCGAGGACACTTCCAACACGCCGGTTTCCGTGGGCGAACCGCCGCCGCTGATGGCCGCATAGCCCGAAGGCAGCTTGGCGGCATCCGCGCTGCCAAAGGCCAAAAGGGCCGGCGGCAACAACACGGGCTGGGCATAGGTGGTATTGTCGATGGTGGCGGCGGCCGAGAGGGCTTGACCGGCCATGAACAGCTGATTGCGGGCCGCCGTCTCGTTCGAGACCGTTATTCCCGAGCGCAACACCTGTGAATACCCGCCGAACAACACCCCGGTGGCCACGCCAATAAGGCCCAAAACATACAAAATCGGCCCCAAGATGAACCCTCGGGAACCGTTGTCACGCCGCCTTGCAAAATAGGGGGTGCGCTTCATCTTATCTTCCCTCTCCCCTCGGGATACGCCTCGCCACAAGCCCAACTCGACAGAATCTAAGCAGAGGAAGGTTAAGAATTGACTGCTAGCAGATAGTTACAGATAGCTGGTGATCGTTTGGCCTCAGAATACCCCGGCCCAGAGGCATTCTAGAGATCAAAGGCCAATGACATCTTAATTCATTACATTTCCATCTACGTTTCGCGTGAGTGTATAATCTGTTTATTGTTGCGCAGACTGGGCAGCTTTGTTCATATGGCGCCGACAGATACCTAATCCTTATCATGCTTATAGGTGTTCAACATGCTGATGCCTTCCGTATCCGATCTACTCAATGCCGCCGTTTTGGGTGTCGTGGAGGGGCTGACGGAGTTTCTGCCGGTGTCCTCAACGGGGCATTTAATCCTATTTGGCGAATTGTTGGGATTCCAGGGGCCGCCGGGCCATGTGTTCGAAGTGGCTATTCAATTGGGAGCCATCCTTGCTGTCGTCTGGGCCTTCTTTGGCAAGCTTTGGGGATTGGCCGTGGGGCTGCCCCTACAGGATGCCCGAGGTCAGCAGGCGCGCAAGATGGTGCTGATCATCTTGGTGGCTTTCTTGCCTGCTTTGGTGATTGGTGGCCTAGCGCATAGCTTTATCAAACAGGTTTTGTTCAACCATTATGTCGTGTGTGCATCGCTTATATTGGGAGGCGTCGTGTTGCTGTTCATCGATCGATGGGCAAAAACGCCTAAGATTCAGAATATGGAGGCCATCAAACCGCGCACGGGCCTTATCATCGGCTTGTTCCAATGCGTGTCGATGATCCCGGGCGTGTCGCGATCGGGTACCACTATTGTGGGTGGCATGCTGTGCGGCGTGGATAAGAAAGCCGCGGCTGAGTTCTCCTTCTTTCTGTCCTTACCCACCATGTTCGGCGCGACGGCCTATGACCTATATAAGGGGTGGAATGGAATCAGTATGGACGGTGCGATGACCATCGGAGTGGGCTTTATCGTCGCTTTTATCTCGGCTCTGATTGTTATTCGTCCATTCCTCGACTTCGTGGGACGTCATGGCCTGGCGGCGTTCGGCTGGTATCGCATCGCCGCAGGCATGGCCATGTTGGCGCTGCTGTTCACGCGGTAACCATATGTATTTACATCGAATAATTGAGAGAATTCACGAAGCAGATGATTCGGTCTTGGTGCGCACGCTGCGCAGACGGCGTTGGATTTGAGAGAACAGGCCGGGTGTCGAAGCCAAGATACTGGTATCATAGATGGGATGATTGCGTTCAACTAAAGAGGCCAAGGCCGCCCCTGACTCGATGGCGATCAGCCGTGCCGCCGCCACGTCCCATATCGAAAAATGACGCATGACGCATGCGTCCAAACGGCCCGCAGCCACATAGGACAATGCCAGGGCGGCCGAACCCATGCGGCGATTTCCCGCGACCATGGGTTCCAGTTCGGCCATTTCCCTCAGGAAAATATCCCATTCCGTTTTGTCTTCGGGGGTGCGGGCCGGGTTGTGGCTTAGGTGGATCAGCGCCAAACCCAGCTCCTTGCGCGCCGATACGCGCAAGCGACGATGGTTCATATAGGCGCCATGACCACGCTCGGCCCAGAACATTTCGTCTTGAACGGGATCGAAAACCAGGCCCGCCATGATCTCGCCATGACGCTGCAGGGCGATGGAAATGCACCAATGCGGCAGGCCGTGCAGGAAATTCGTGGTGCCGTCCAAGGGATCGACGATCCAGCAAGGGGCATCCTCGCCGCCGGTTCCGACATGCTTGCCAGACTCTTCACCCAGAAAGCTGAAATCGGGCCGCGCCTTGGCCAGTTCTTCGCGCAGGATCTTTTCCGAACGCTCATCGGCATTGCTGACGAAATCCTTGGGACCCTTTTTGGATACCTGCAGATTCTCGACCTCGCCAAAATCGCGCACCAGGGATTTGCCCGCCTTTTCGGCCGCACGGGCCATCACGGTCATAAGTGCCGATCGGACGGGCATATGGGATTTTCTCCTGGAATAACGGGATAAGGAAACCTAGTTTTTGGCGCGCTCGACATAGCTGGAATCGGCGGTGTTGACCACGATGCGCGTTCCCGTCTCGATATGCGGGGGCACCATGACCTTCACGCCATTTTCCAACACGGCAGGCTTGTAGGACGATGTCGCCGTCTGGCCGCGCACCACCGGATCCGCCTCGACAATCGCCAAGACCACCGAGCTGGGAATCTCCACGCCGATCGGCTTGCCTTCCAGGACTTTGACGTTGCAGGTCATGCCGTCTTGTAAGTACACCACGGGATCGCCGATCAGGTCCTTATTCAGGCTCAGCTGCTCATATGTCTCGGGGTTCATGAAGGTATAGACATCACCCTCGGCATACAAATACTGCATGTCGAATTCGTCCAGACGCAAGCGCTCCACCGTTTCCTGGGTACGGAAGCGTTCATTGCTCTTCACGCCGGTCTTAGCGTCGCGCATTTCCACCTGGATAACGGCGGCACCCTTGCCGGGTGTGTTGATTTCGCTGCGCGCGACGATCCAAACACGGCCATTATGCTCAAAGACATGACCGGCGCGCAGGGTATTGGCTTGGACTTTCACGATACAACCTCGAATGTCATGGCAATGGAGCCGTCGACCCTGACGGCCGCAGCTGCCGCATGTTTACGGCAAACGCGCCGCGCATGCAATGTATTCCTGCTGGCTACGATGCCGACGCAGGCCCATAGAGCGGCTTCAGCACATCCGTGTTGATCAGGATTTTCTGGCGGTGCTTCAGCTCTAACAAGAATTGCTGAAGGACGGATTCGGTCAATTGCCGATTGACCTGTTCGCGCAGTTCCTGGGCCGAGTGATTGGCCTCGGCATCGCTGACCGGGCGGATGTCTTTCAAGCGCACCAAGGCCCAGCCCAAGGGCGAAGCGCCATCCGTAACTTGACCCACATTCAAGGTGAAGGCCCGCGCGAAGACATCGGCGGATAGTCCGGTATCTTGGATGGGGTCCTTGGCCGAAAGCGGCTGAGTGGTCAGCTTACGCAAGCCAGGCTCGGCGGGAAAGCCGTCAAGCGGCGTGCCCTGACGGAACGATTCGGTCAACTGCATGGCGCGTGTGCGGGCCTGCTGGGTTTTCTGGGTTTCCTTCCAGGATTCGACGACCTTGGATTTCACCTCGGCCAACGGCGGTACGCTCATGGTGGCGATGGAGTCCACATGCACCAAAGCAACGCTGCCATCGGGCAGGTCCACCGCCGTGCTGGTTTGGCCCTGCAGGAGACCAAAAGCCGACTCCGCGACCGGCAATCCGATATCGCCCAGCCCATCAACGGCCTTGCCGTCCGGTCCCAGTCCTTGGGCCGTGATGGCTGGAGCCGCCATGACGCGAAAACCAAGCTGACGGGCGGTTTCCTCGAAAGGTTTACCGGCAGCGGCGGCATCTTCCAGCTTAGCCACCACGGAGTCCATCTTTTGCGACGCCATTTCCTGCTTCAGGCTATTGACGATTTCTTCGCGCATTTCTTCGAGTGTAGGGCGGCGCGAGGGGATGATCTCGGTCACTTGCAGCACATGGAAACCTAAGGGACTGGGCAACACGTCGCTGATCTCGCCCTTGGATTGCGAGAAGGCCGCAGGGGCCAGCTCGGGCGGCACGTCGCCTTCAGCGGCGCGTTGTACAGGCACCGCGTCCAGCTTTTCGGCTAACGCCGCAGCCACCAGATTGCCGCCCGCACGCGCGGCCTTGGACACGCGCTCGGCCTGGGCCTGATCGGTTGCGGTGACTTGCAAGATGTTGCGCCGTTCCGGCTCGCTGGCCGAATCGGCTTTGCCTTCATAAGCGGTCTTGATGTCTTCCTCATTGACCTTCACGTCCTTGGCCAGATCGTCGCTGACCAGACGCGCCACATGAATGGCGCGCATTTCGGGCCGCATGAAACGGTCCTCATGCTCCTTGTAATAAGACTCTAATGTCGCGGCATCGGGATCGGCCGGTGGCGACATGGCATTGGCGTCCAGGAGCAGGACTTCCATCACCCGGCGCTCATTTTGTGCCTGATACATCATCCGCGTCAGGCTTTCAGGGGCGCGAAGACCGTATTGCACCGAAGTTAGAATCAAGGCGCGCGTCATATCGTGCAATTCGTCGCTCAAGAATTGTTGGGGCGACATGCCCAAGTTTCGCAGCATTTGTTCGAACATGGGACGGTTGAGCGTTCCATCGGGATTGCGCATCTCGCCAAAGCGGCTAAGACGCAACAGGGCCACATCCTGCCCCGCTTGCAGCCCAAGCCGATCGGCCTCTAGGTCCAGGACGGATTGATTGATCAACCGCTCTAACGTGTCGTCCAGCAGACCTTGCGCGCGAGCGGCATCTTCGTTGACGGTTTCTCCGGTGCGCTGACGCAGCATCATCAGGTCACGGCGAAAATTGGTCTCTAGGTCGGCGCGGGTGATCGAATCGGGACCGATTTCCACCACTGGCTTTTCCTTGGAGCGATTGCGCAGCGTGTCTCCTACCCCCCATAGGGCAAAGCTGGCCACAATCAGGATCAGCAGAGCCTTGAAGATGTTGGATTGCGTCATCACGCGCATGGATCGAAGCATGGAAAGGCACCTTGGATAGACGACGAATCCGGGAACCATTGGAACCCGGAACTGGGCGTGATAATAATGCGCCATCCGTTCACGGCAACAAGGATTTTACCGATGACCGCGCGCCGCCCGATTGTGGCAGGAAACTGGAAGATGCATGGCACCTTCTCCTCGGCTGCTTCCTTGACCAAGGAAGTGATGGAAAACTTGCCAAAAACGCAGGCAGATGGCCCTCAAACCGTTGTCTGCGCACCATTTCCTCATCTACTGACAGTGGGGCAGCTTAGCGCCGGATCGGATTTACATCTGGGCGCGCAGGATTGTTCCGATAAGGTTCAAGGTGCCTATACAGGCGATGTTTCGGCAACGATGCTAATGGATATCGGATGCAGCCATGTCATTGTGGGGCATTCCGAACGACGCAGTTTGCATGGCGAGACATCGGCCCTGGTCGCGGCCAAGGCGGCGGCGGCCCAAGCCGTAGGCCTTATTCCTATCATCTGCGTGGGCGAGACCGAGGCGCAGTATCGCGCCGGATCGTCGCGCGCGGTGGTCGAACAGCATCTATCCGAATCGCTGCCCAGCGGCGCGACGGCCTTGAACACCGTGATCGCCTATGAGCCTGTCTGGGCCATCGGCACGGGACTGACCCCAAGCTTGGAGGAAATCGCCGCCATTCATCGGGCCATTCGTGACACGTTGGGGGCATTGGGCGCGGATATGCGGATCCTGTATGGCGGCTCCGTCAAGCCCGACAACGCGGCAGCCATTTTGGCCCTGGATGACGTGGACGGGGCCTTGGTGGGGGGAGCCAGCTTGAAAGCATCGGAGTTTATAGCCATCGTCCAAGCCGCACATAATCGCGTCTGATGAGCGCTCTGATCATTCCTTGGTATGTATGCGCCCTGTTGGGGCGCGCGATGTTCGCTTATGCGAATATCGTCGACTCATTCCTGGCCAATCGGGTGTTCCGGTACGGATTCTCGCCGGTTTTCTATACAGCATGCCTGCTGGTCGTCTTTTTGCCTTGGTCCATGGTAGGCGGCTTGCCGTTTGTGCCGGGCAGCTGGGGGGTCTGGTTTTTGATCCTGCTGGTCGCATTCTTCGACACCATCTATCTGCTGCCCTATTACATGGCTTTTCGTGTAGAGGACACGTCCACCGTCACGGCCTTGTATTCCCTGGGCCGCATCTTCGTGCCGGTCTTGGCCTGGTTCCTGATCGGTGAGCATCTGCCCGGTGGCGCGTATCTGGGCTTTAGCATCATCGTGGCGGGCAGTTTATTGCTGATCTGGCGTCCAGGCATGAAATTAAAACAGTTATCGTCTCTGGGATATGTGATTCTGGCGGCTTTCTTGGTATCGATCGCCATTGTGCTGACGCGCATGACAAGTCGCCATGTCGATTGGCTGAGCCTGTTGTTTTGGTCGCGTCTGTTGGGCGCGGCCATGATGGTGCTGTTCTTGATATGGCCGCGCGGACGCCACCCTTTGCAGGAATGGCCCGCCTTTCGCCGCAACTGGCACATCGTGACGGCCGATGCCGCATTGACCTTATGTGCCAATGCTCTTGTCATTTATGCCTTGTCCGTCGCGCCCGCCACCTTGGTGGTGGCCGTCTCCGCGCTTCAACCCCTGTTCGTGCTGTTGTTCAGCTGGATATTGATCCGTAAGGATAAGGGCCATGATCTGCGCGAATCGATGGATCGCACCAGCATCATGCGCAAATTGGGCGCTTTCGCCATGCTGGCGCTGGGATGTTTGCTGATCGCTCTAAAAATGTAAGTCCCATGGGCGGAGGGGGATGACGGATTTTTCATCCTTATTCTGGGCTTTGGTGGCCAGGCGCGGCGGAAGGCGGCCATGCCCGCGAATTTGGCCGGACGCAGCCCAGGCTCCCCGCCCTCTCCTGCCCCTCTCAAGATCACGGGATGGTGGTGTTTACCATATGGTCATCGATAAATCTGTGTGTTACTAATGGGGTTCCGAATCACGGTTCGTGTCTCATCTCAACTCGGAGAAAACGATGGTTACGAAGAAGCAGCCCACCAAGTCAGAACCCGCGCCCGTTCGTCCGGTCAAAGAGACTTTGACCAAATCGGCGCTGATCAACCTGATTGCCGAGCAGAACGAGATTCCTCGCAAGACCGCCCTGGGCGTCTTCAACACGCTCGAAAGCGTGTTGCTAGGCTCCGTACACCCGCGTGGTGTGGGTGAGTTCACTTTGCCCGGTTTATTGAAAGTGACTTTGCGCAAGGTTCCGGCGCGCAAGGCGGGAACGCTGATCCGCAATCCGGCCACGGGTGAGATGATGAAGGCAGATGCTAAGCCCGCCAGCGTGCGAGTGAAGATCCGCGCCTTGTCGAAGCTCAAGGCCGCCGCCACCGCCTAAGCCTTATACGGCGCTCCCGGCAACGGGAACTGTATGGCTTGAATTTGGCTATCCCAATGCCCGAGATGCTTGTCGTCTCGGGCATTGTCGTTTTTGGAGACGTGCGACAAGTTATCGGACGGATTGTGAGATAAGATGAATTTGATGCCTAATTGCCATAGGCATGGCGAAACGTCCCTCTCAGTGGTCTTCCGTCTTCGAATAAACGAGCGGAAATATTCACGAATCAACGCACAATAAGAACTTTGAAACAATTTGATTCAGATAATGGGCCAAACTGGTTTGTTATGCATCCTGATGTATGACCAGCAACATTAGCCGTAACATGGGTTCCATATTGTTGAGCAGCATCCCCATTTCCATCGAATGTGCCGCTGCATGGAGGGTAATAAGATCCCGTGAAGTAGTTACCAGGAACGTATGCAAAGTTACACAATGCATTAACCTCTAGATTTCCTATCACATTACTATACTTGTTTATACTATTTGCTACTTCTTTCTTTAAAAATGGCATCATCATAATTAATGATGTTGTTGTTTGACCATTCCCAATACCTTTAACAGATAGCGTGCTCGTGAAAAAGTATTGTCCATAACCCGTATATCCAGAAAGACTTGCATCCAATACTTGTGGTGGCGGATATTTATATGAAATACCGCCGCCATTGACATCAAAGACATGGCAGGATTTATCAGACGGGGCATTTGAATTTGTATAGCCGCTGACAAAAGGGTTTTCAAAGCTGACTTGCGTATCGGTGCAGCCCTTTGCCAATACCCTATCCACGGCGAATTTCACCTCATCGGCATATTCGAGAATGGCGGATGCCTGGGCCTTGGCGCCGACGGTGGAAGTATCGCCATGGAACGAACCCGACCCCGCCGCAATGGCAGCAGCCAAGACGGCCAGAATCGCCACGATGAACAGGATCGGCCCAATGGCTATGCCTGATTGAGTGCCTAATTTAAACGCCGATGCACAGCACGCAGGGGGTGGGGTATAACCAGCTTCTTCCATCGCCGTGTATGGCTCCGACTTTTTAAATCCTAACGCATACAACTTACCAAACAGCGATATGCCTGTACAGAGCCGATGCGCGGCCAATCTCAATGAGGCAGCGAGGCGGCTCTAGAAGATGAAGGTAAGGCAAAGGAGTGAATCTGGTTTGTGATCTCCCTTGTTAACTTCCCGTCTATTCCAGTGCTACCTCGCTGCATCCCCATTGATTTCCAGCGGCTCCAGATCGAGGCCGTCGTTATCGTGGTTGGGCGCGACGCGCACGGTTTGGCCGTCATGGATGGTGCCGGCCAGTAGGGCCTCGGCCAGGGGGTTTTGCAAGACACGCTGAATGACTCGTTTCAAGGGACGCGCGCCATAGACCGGATCATAACAGGTCTCGGCCAGCCAAGAACGGGCCGAAGGCGTGACATCCAGCGTGATTTTCCGATCGGACAGCAAGGCGGACAGGCGTTGCAATTGGACATCGACGATGGCACCCATATTCTCACGCGACAGACGATGAAAAATAAGGATCTCGTCGAGGCGATTGAGGAATTCGGGGCGGAAATGCCCACGCACCGCTTCCATGACCTTTTCACGCACCGCGACGCTTTCGTCGTCATGCGTGTGGTGCGATAGGACATCCGATCCCAGATTGGACGTCATGATGATCAGCGTGTTGCGGAAATCCACCGTGCGGCCTTGGCCGTCGGTGAGGCGTCCGTCATCCAGCACTTGCAGCAGGACGTTAAAGACGTCTGGATGCGCCTTTTCCACTTCGTCGAACAGGATCACTTGATAAGGACGCCGCCGCACCGATTCGGTCAGTGCGCCGCCTTCCTCATAGCCGACATAACCAGGCGGCGCGCCGATCAGCCGCGACACGGCATGTTTCTCCATGTATTCGGACATGTCGATGCGCTGCATGGCGGCTTCGTCGTCGAATAAAAAGGCGGCCAGGGCGCGCGCCAACTCGGTCTTGCCCACGCCCGTGGGGCCCAGGAAAAGGAAGGAACCCAAAGGACGGTTGGGGTCTTGTATTCCGGCGCGAGAGCGGCGCACGGCATGGCTGACGGCCGAGACGGCTTCGTCCTGGCCGATGACACGGCGATGCAGGGCCTGCTCCATGTTCAAAAGCTTCTCGCGTTCGCCGGTCAACATGCGTTCGACAGGAATCCCGGTCCATCGACTGACCACGGCGGCGATATCGCCTTCGCGCACTTCCTGCTTCAGCAGGCGTTCGCTGCCTTTTTCCCCGGCCTCTTGGGCTTGACGTTCCAGTTCGGGGATGACGCCATAGGTCAACTCGCCCGCGCGGGTCCAATTGCCGTCGCGCTGAGTCTGTTCCAGTTCGACGCGCGCATGATCCAGACGCTCCTTGGCCTTTTGCGCGTCGGTCAAAGTCTGCTTCTCCGCCTGCCATCGGGCGGTCAGGGCACCCGATTCCTCTTCCAAGGCGGATAATTCCTTTTCCAGCTTTGCCAAGCGATCATGGGAGGCGGAATCGGTTTCCTTGCGCAGAGCCTCGCGCTCGATCTTTAACTGAATGATGCGCCGATCCATCTCGTCCACGGCTTCGGGCTTGCTGTCCACCTCCATGCGCAAACGCGCCGAAGCCTCGTCCACAAGATCGATGGCTTTGTCGGGCAGGAAACGCTGGGCGATATAGCGGTTCGATAGCGTGGCGGCGGCCACCAACGCGCCGTCAGTGATGCGTACGCCGTGATGCAGCTCGTATCGCTCCTTCAGTCCGCGCAAAATGGAGATGGTGTCTTCCACCGTGGGCTGGCTGACATAGACGGGCTGGAAACGCCGCGCCAGGGCGGCGTCCTTTTCGATGCGCTCGCGGTATTCGTCCAATGTCGTCGCGCCGATGCAGTGCAACTCGCCGCGCGCCAAAGCGGGCTTGAGCATATTCGAAGCGTCCATGCTGCCATCGGCGCGGCCCGCGCCGACCAGCATGTGAAGCTCGTCGATGAACAGCACCACCTCGCCCGCCGCCGCCGAGACTTCGTGCAGCAGGGCTTTAAGCCTTTCTTCGAACTCGCCGCGAAACTTGGCACCGGCCACCAAGCCGCCCAGGTCCAGGACCAGAACGCGCTTTTTCTTGAGGCCTTCGGGAACGTCGCCCTTCACGATGCGCTGGGCCAGCCCCTCGACGATAGCTGTTTTGCCTACACCGGGTTCGCCGATAAGGACCGGATTGTTTTTTGTGCGCCGCGCCAAGACCTGGATGGTGCGGCGGATTTCTTCGTCCCGACCTATCACCGGGTCCAGCTTGCCGCTACGCGCCGCTTCGGTCAGATCGCGGGTGTATTTTTTAAGGGCGTCATAGCCGCCTTCCGCGCCGGGCGAGTCGGCCGCATGTCCCGCGCGCAGGCGTTCTATCGCCGCCGTCAAATTGTCAGGCGATATGCCGCCCGCCTTGAAAGCCTGCGTTACGCCGTTCGTAGGAGGTAGAGCCGCCAAGGCCTGCAACACACGTTCAAGCGTCACATATTGCTCGCCGCTCTTTTGTGCTAGGGACTCGGCCTCCATCAAGACTCGCGCCAATTCGGGATCCATATAGATCCGGTCGGCACCGGGCGAGGCGTCCAGGATTTTGGGCAGTTTGGCCAGTTGGGCATCCAATTCGGCGTCCACCGCCTGTGGGTTCCCGCCCGCCGCGCGGATAAGACCTGTCACCAGGCCGTCCCGATCTTCCATCATGGCCTTCAAAAGATGCTCGCCCTGAATGCGCTGATGCCGATGCCGCAAAGTCAGCATCTGCGCCGCCTGCATCAGGGATTGTACGCGCTCGGTATAACGTTCGGGATTCATAGCATCTTGTCCCCATGTTCAACGGTCATTGACCAATCTAATCCGGTTATGCCCTATCGCAAGTGGCACATCTGTCATGCGAGGGTACCGTAGCCCCGGTTTACGAGACAATACCGGAACAATATAGCAAACTTAGGATGTGATGTCCGCGACCAAGCAGATGTGAGACAGGTCTGGCCACGCATAGGCGTGTCTATCCGCTTGAACTGGCGCGATATATCGCCCAGAATGGGTTGGCTTAGCTTACGACAGGAGAAACCGTCATGAAAAAAGGATGTTGTTGCGGCAAAGGCATGGGCGTTTTGTCGATGCTGTTTGCATTCGCCGCCGCTGGGGTGGTGCTGTTTTCTGTGCTTCATGACGGGGCTGAAAAAGGCCTTTGGGTGGGCTTTGCCTTGTACTTCATCGCCAAGGGCTTGTTCATGGGGCCTAGCCTGATGTTGACGGCTTCCGCATCGCAGGGCTGCGCCTGTCGATCAGGCAAAGGCTGTTGCTCGTCCGAGGGCGGCAAGGGCGGATGCTGTTCGACAGAAGAAAGCGCGGGGAACTCCGAAGGTGGTTGCTGCTCACCCGGCGCGGGATGTCACGGCGAGGCCAAAAAAGAAGGTTAATTCTGACCCATTCAGGGAGCCGAACACCGGCCCGCATGCAAGCCTTGCATTGGGTTCGTTCTTTGGCTAAACAATCTGGTCCCTTGACGGTTTAACCGGAGAGGGACAGGGTTTCTCTTTTGCGCCATGCGTCGCCACTAAAAGCGGTGGCCAAGTGGCGTGAGTGATCGTGTCCGGAGGCAGGTATCATGGCAGTTCCAAAGAAAAAGACATCCAAATCGGCGCGCAACATGCGTCGCTCTCACCACGCGATTAAGCCCGCGACCTATGGCGAGTGCGAGAATTGCGGCGTGCCCTGCCTGCCGCATCATGTGTGCAAGGCTTGTGGCCATTACAGCAAGCGCCAGGTCTTTAGCAACGCGAATGAGGGTGGCGAAACGGCGGCGGCCTAACAGTCGTGGCCTTTTCTAAACTCCTTTTGCCATATGGTCTTGCCCAAGGACGGTGAATCCGCGTGAGCCATCCTCCTCTGATTCTTGCCTTGGATGCCATGGGGGGCGACCGTGCCCCCGATATGGTGTTGGCAGGCGCAGCCCTGGCGCATGAGCGCCAGCCTTATCTGCGATTCCTGATCTTCGGTGACGAAGCGCGTATTAAGCCCCTTTTAAAGGGATCTGAGGCGTTTTGCGCCGCCTGCACCATCCGTCATACCGACCAGGCCATCGCCTCTGGAATGAAGCCGTCCATGGCTTTGCGACAAGGACGGCAATCCAGCATGCGCCTGGCATTGGATGCCGTGGCGGCAGGCGAGGCGGCGGGAGCCGTTTCGGCGGGGAATACCGGTGCGTTGATGGCTCTGGCCAAATTCTCGCTTAAAACCCTGCCCGGCATTGATCGACCGGCCATTGCCACCTTTCTGCCCACGCGGCAAAAAGGCGATGTGGTGATCCTGGACCTTGGCGCCAATCTGGTCTGCGGCGCGGATAATCTGGTACAATTCGCACTGATGGGTGCCATTTTCTCGCGCTTGGTTTTGGGCGTGGAAAAGCCGCGTATCGCCGTCTTAAACGTGGGTACCGAGGAAATGAAGGGGCATGAGGAATTGCGCACGGCGGCCGCCGACTTGCGCGCCCGCGCCTCCTTGCCGGGCGAATTTGTCGGCTTCATCGAAGGCGACGGCATCGCGGTGGGCGACGCCGATGTGGTGGTCACGGATGGCTTTACCGGCAATGTCCTGCTCAAAGCCATCGAGGGCACGTCCAAGCTCTATTCCGAATTCCTGCGTCAGACTTTCCGTTCGTCCTTGACGGCCAAGCTGGGCTATTTCCTGGCGCGTCGCGCCTTTGCCCGACTGCGCGCGCGGGTGGACCCGCGCCGCTATAACGGGGCCATGTTGCTGGGCCTTGGCGGCGTGTGCGTGAAAAGCCACGGCGGCACGGACGCTTTCGGTTTTGCCAACGCCATCGGCGTGGCCGCCGATCTATGCGAAGGCGGCTTTAACAGCCTGATCGCGCATGAGGTAGACAAGCACCACAATGGACAAAACGTAGAGGCGAACGCCGCCGCATCGGTCGCCGCCAATGGCGACGATACAAGCGACACCCTCAGGGCCAACGCTTCGTGAATTTCGTCGCCTCTTCAGGGCCCATATCCGTTATCGCCGGCTGGGGCCACGCCCTCCCCGATTCGTGCGTAAGCAACCAAGAACTGATGCGCCGGGGGGTGGAAACGGACGATGAATGGATCGTCACGCGCACCGGCATTCGTCAGCGTTATATGGCAGCCGAGGGCGAGATGACCTCGCATCTGGCCGCTCGAGCGGCTCGGGCCGCCCTGGCCAAGGCCGGACGTTCGTCCGCCGATGTGGACGCCATCATCTTGGCCACCGCCACGCCCGATAATACATTCCCGGCCACCGCCGCCCGGGTCCAGGCTTTGCTGGGCATGGAAGGCGGCTTTGCCTTTGACGTGCAGGCGGTCTGTTCGGGCTTTGTCTATGCCCTGTCACTGGCCGACAACTTCATTCGTCTGGGTCAGGCACGCCGCGTGCTGGTGATCGGGGCCGAGGTGTTTTCGCGTCTGCTGGACTGGCAGGATCGCGGTACCTGCGTGTTGTTTGGCGACGGCGCAGGCGCAGTGCTTCTGGAAGCCCAGGACCATGCCGCAACGGAGGCCAAACCGCGCGGCATTCTTTCCACCCATCTGCACAGCGATGGACGCGGTTATGACCTGCTGCGCGCCGATGGCGGGCCTGGCAGCACGGGAACGGCGGGACATGTGCGCATGCAAGGACGCGAGGTCTTTCGCCACGCCGTCACCCGCATGGGCGAGGTGATCGAAGAGACCCTCGCGGCACACGGCCTGACGGGCGAATCCCTAGATTGGCTGGTGCCGCATCAAGCCAATCGCCGCATCATCGAAACTCTGGCAGAGCGCCTTGGGCTGCCGATGGATCGCGTGGTGGTCACCATCGATCAGCACGCCAATTGCTCGGCCGCCTCCATTCCCTTGGCTCTGACCGTCGCCGCCGAAGATGGCCGGCTTCAGCCCGGGCAATTGGTGATGCTGGTGGCCATGGGCGCGGGCTTCACCTGGGGATCCGCGCTGCTGCGGTGGTAGGAAAACAGGGAATCGTCGGATTTCGTCAGCCCATCATGTGACGTTAGCTCGGGCTATATTCGCCCCAGCAAAAGCAACACAAGGATGACGATAAGGACAAGACCCAAGCCGCTGCTGGGATAATATCCCCAATTTCTGCTATGTGGCCAGGTGGGTAAAACGCCGATCAGCATCAGCAGCAGGATAAGGATCAGAATGCTTCCAAGACTCATAGCAACCTCCCTTGAGTGAGACTCCGCACGACGTTAGCGGACGATCAGGTTGTTCTTAACGCTCTGGACGCCAGATACGTTGCGCGCGAGTTCTCCCGCCCTGACCTTGATTTGCGGAGAATCGACAAAGCCGCTGAGTTGAACGACGTTCTGCATCGTCTCAACGCCGATTTGCTTCATCCCCAATTCGTTGATGATGGATGCCTTCACTTTTGTTGAGATGGTCGCATCGTCAACATATTCGCCAGCCGTCTCCCGCCCGGCCACCGCAGCGCATCCCGCCGCAGAGACGCTCAGGGTGAAGGCCAACAAAAGATTTCGCCAAAGGCGTGTCATTCGCATGTCGCATCCTCTCTTTGTGTTCCATGAGCATCGAGCGTTCAGTGCAAGAAATCCTGAACCTTTATCGAAGCCGCTTGGTCATACGGCCTCGATAAAGGAACTTTTTTATTAGATATGGCGGCCCTTCAGTAAGGCATCGACATCACGCTGAGCGACCACTCGATCCATGTGATATTTGGCCGAGAGCTGGGCAATAAGATCATCCTTGCCCTTGATCGCCGACAGCTCAGGTTCAGAAAACTTGTCCCATTTCGTCCCGATTTCCTTCATGATCGCCTGCTTGTCACCGGCGGCCATTTCGGGTTTCACAGGGGTGCTGGCGGAAGCCACATTCGGGCTGGATTCTGCATTTGTCATAGTTCACCTCATCGAATAAAGAATATGCCTGCTTGAACGAAAATCGTCCGAGTAAACAGAAATGTAATATGAATGTTTTATAAAACAATGCCCCCACGATAATATAATCATTACTATGATAATACGATGGCATTCATAAGAATTACATATAAATAACAATACATATGAAGTTATCTATGATATCAATACAATTACATTGAGATCATAGATAGAGAAAATTCAAATTTTTGCTCATCGAGATTCTATACAGATACGAGGATCGAGGATGAAACAACGCTTCATCTCTCTCCGATTCCGCCGCAGATGGCAGATTCGTCTCGGGCAATTGGTGATGTGGTCGCCTTGGGTGCGGACCTAAATGGGTATCCGCGCTGTTGCGGTAGTAGACCGTCAGCGGCAATCTTTCCGACACGATTGCAAGGACCGATCGCATACCGCGCCGCCGCTCATGCTGGGCAGGTTTTCGGTACGGCGGCCACTGGCGCCGGCATCCATACACACGCCATAAGAACGGTCACATGCGGCCATACATTCACCGACCGGGCCGCGCGCGCCAGCTGCGCGTTCGCGAGGCGTTTCGGATTCCGCGCCGCCGAATGTGACGCAGGCCGACAGCATCACCGCCGCCGCCAGAAAAAGACCGGTGCGAGCCATGTGAACTGCCTTCATATCCGTGCCCCTTGGTTGGTGTTCTCGCGTCTAACCTAGCGCATGCCTGCCACATCGCCCAGCCCATTTTTCTGGCGCATCCCTGACGCTTGCGTCATGATACGCAGGTCCAAGCAAGCTCGTATCCCAGGACAAAACTGATGACCTTTCCAACCGATAGCTCCCCTGCCCTGCTTTTGCGCGGTCTGCGCAAAACCTACCCGCCACGTGGCCGCGCGCACGCCAAGGAAGCCTTATGCGGCATTGATCTGGAAGTCCCGCAAGGCAGTCTGTTTGCTTTGCTTGGTCCCAACGGCGCGGGCAAATCTACCTTGATCAATATCTTGGCCGGCCTGGTTCGCAAGACATCAGGCACCGCCCATATCTGCGGCTATGAAGTGTCCAAGAACCCGCGTCAGGCTCGGCGCAGCATCGGCGTGGTACCGCAAGAACTGGTTCTGGACCCGTTCTTCTCACCGCGCGAGATTCTGGAAATGCAGGCCGGGCTTTACGGCGTGCCGAAAAACCAAAGGCGAACATTGGAACTGCTGGATATTTTCGGCCTATCCGACAAGCTTCCCGATGCTTCCCGCTCGCTTTCGGGCGGCATGCGACGGCGGTTGATGGTGGCCAAGGCCCTGGTGCATAACCCACCCGTCCTTGTTCTGGACGAACCCACGGCTGGAGTGGATGTCGAGCTACGCCAAACCCTATGGGCCTATGTGCGCAAGCTGAACGCGCAAGGCACGACCGTGCTACTGACCACACATTATTTGGAAGAGGCCGAGGAGCTGTGCGACCACATCGCCATCATCAATCACGGCCATTTAGTAGCCTCGGAAAGCAAGGTCGATCTACTGCGCCGCTTGGACTCCAAGGAAGTGCGCCTGACCTTGGCCCAGGACATGGCGACCTTGCCACCCTCTTTGACCAAACTGGGCATGACGCAAGAATCGCCGCGCCAAATAACCCTGCGCTATCAGCCCAGCCGCCAGCCTATCGGCATTTTACTGGACGCCGTGCGCGCCGCCGGGATCGAGATCACCGACCTAACATCACGGGAATCGGATCTGGAAGACATCTTCCTCCAGCTAACAAGACGTGATCGAACGGCGGCATGACAATATCATTTGTGATTGAGATAAGGATTCTGCGATTCAGCATCAGCGTAAGCGACAGGTGATGGATACCCGCCTGCGAAAGCGGGAGTCCATCTCCTGCCCTGGCCGAAGGCGCTGGGGTTCAGAATAAAACTATAAGAAAACGATATGTATTCGTGATTCCTAGCAGGTCTTCACATCAATCGCCTGCATCAATTGGCGTGTCACCTCTTCGACAGAGGCGAGGCCATCGATGGTCTTGAGCAGTCCACTGTTTTCATAATACGCAAGAAGAGGCCGTGTCTGCTGGTTGAAAGCCGCCAAACGGACACGCATGGTGTCGGGATTGTCATCGCTGCGGCGCGTAAACTTGTCACTCCCACAGGAATCGCACACACCTGCCACCTTTGTCGGCATCAAGCGATCGTGATAGGTCTGGCCACATTGGGCACAGGAAAAGCGCCCTGAAATGCGGTCGATCAATATGTCATCGTTCACTTGCATATGCACCACGGCCCGCAAAGGTCGATCCATGTCGGCCAGCATCTCATCTAATATCTCGGCCTGCTGCTGCGTGCGAGGAAAGCCGTCAAAGATCACGCCGCGCGCGCAATCGTCCTCGTTTAGTCTTTCACGCAGAATTCCTACCGTCATGCCGTCGGGCACCAATTCGCCACGGCTTATAATAGCCTCTAATTCCTGCCCCAGTTCGTCGCTTATGGCCGCGCGCGCGCGAAGCAAAGCGCCCGTCGATATGGGCAACAATCCCAGGCGTTGCTGCAACAAGCCAGCTTGAGTTCCCTTGCCCGCGCCAGGCGGACCAAAGAGAATGATATCCATCACGCCCACCGACACGACCTAGACCCTAGTTCTTGTTGCCGCGCAGCTTGGCCTTTTTCAGCAAGCCTTCATATTGGTGCGCCAGTAGATGTGCGTGGATCTGCGCCACGGTGTCCATGGTCACCGATACGACGATCAACAGACTGGTGCCGCCGAAATAGAAAGGCAGCGTATTTTGCGCCGTCAATATCTCAGGCAACAGACACACCGCGGTCAGATAGGCCGCGCCCAGAACCGTCAGACGGGTCAGAACATAGTCGAAGTAGTCCATGGTGTTCTTGCCCGGACGGATGCCAGGAACAAAACCGCCATTCTTGCGCAGATTCTCGGCCGTCTCCTCGGGGTTAAACACGATCGCCGTGTAGAAGAACGAGAAGAACACGATCAAGAAAGCATAAGCCATCATGAACATAGGCTTGCCATGGCCGAAATAGGTCATGAACCATTGCGCCCATCCCGGCCCTTGATCTCCCCCCTGGCTAGAGAAACCGACCAAAGTCAACGGCAGCAGCAAAAGCGAGCTGGCGAAGATCGGGGGAATGACACCCGCCGTGTTCAGCTTGAGCGGCAGATGCGACGAGTCGCCGCCGAACATGCGCATACCGACTTGGCGTTTGGGATATTGCACCAAGATTCGGCGCTGCGCGCGTTCCATGAACACCACGAACGCCACCACAGCCACCACCAACAACAGCATAAAGACGATATACAGTCCCGATACTGCCCCCGTGCGTCCCAATTCCAACAGATTGGCAAAGGCCAAAGGCAGATTCGCGACAATGCCCGAAAAGATGATCAGCGAAATGCCGTTGCCAATGCCGCGCGCCGTAATCTGCTCACCCAGCCACATCAGAAACACCGTACCGCCCGTCAGCGTGATGACCGTGGTTAACCGGAAGAAGAAGCCAGGATCCATGACCACCGACACGCCAGCCGCATTCATTCCCTCAAGCCCCACAGCGATGCCATAGGCCTGCACCACGGCCAGAACGACGGTCAGATAGCGCGTGTATTGGTTCAGTTTCTTGCGGCCCGACTCGCCTTCCTTCTTCAAGGTTTCCAGCGTGGGCATCACCGCCGTCAAAAGCTGGATGATGATGGATGCCGAGATGTAAGGCATGATGTTCAAGGCAAAGATGGTCATGCGCCCCAAGGCACCGCCCGAGAACATGTCGAACATGCCCAAGATGCCGCCACGGTGCTGGGCGAATATCTGCGACAACACATTCGGATCAATACCCGGCGTGGGGATATAAGTGCCAAGGCGATAGATGACCAATGCGCCCAAGGTGAACCACAGACGCCTTTTCAGCTCCGTCGCCTTAGAAAACACGCCCCAGATATTGGCCGCAGCCAACTGCTCGGCAGGAGAAGCCATCACGCGCCCCACAACAGATGAAGGAATTCAAGACGGGTATTGATAGCAGATCAAGCCGCCTCCTGAAAGCGGATTGACGTGGGCAGATCGCCAGACGATTTATCCGAAACGATATGCTTGGCTTAGACGCGTGATAGCCGCCTTTAACCCGCCACGACTAGACTGTACCACGGTTGCATTCGGATCATATGGGGGTGTAGGAAGCCTTGGCAACAACAGCGGGTCACTGACCAGACTGTCATAATGCTGAGGGCCAAAGGCCTGGCGTATAAACGCTTGCTGACGATTGACGCTCAAAGCCACCACGCTACCCAAAACCTGGCGGGTGAATTCTTGCGGCCTGTCATGATGACGTAAGAACATCAGCATATGTTGGCGCTTGGAAAGAATCTGCATCATTCGGGCCGCCAATAGTTCCATATGGCTCTGAGGCTGGCCCCCTTCGACATGTTCATCCACACCCAGCCAATCGCGATTCATGGCTTCACGATTCCTGATTGGTAGACCACTGCCTTGAACACTACGGATGATCTGCGCCGCATAAGATGGATCATCGAAATGGATCACAATATCATCGACCCCGCGCTTGGGAGGTGCTTTCCCGGAAATATTACATTCCCAATTCAAAGCCGGATCCGTCTTGCACAGATTTTCCAATAAAGACGACACGCACTGGCTATTCTTGGCTAGATAATCCAAGGGATCATCGCAGTTCAGACTGAGGTAAAGCTTAAAACGCACCGCGCGCTGGCGACCGCCGATATTCATGCAATGGGTCGTCGTGCCATTTTGCAAGGCCGCACGCGCGAACGTTGCCACATCATCAAAGAAGGCTTTATGAAGCGACTTATTGCCCGGGATGGCCTCGGCGACGTGCTGAAACCAGGACATATTCAAAGCCGATGAGGCCGAAGCATCCAGATCATCCCTATTGTGAAAGGCATGTGCAAATGATCGAACCCAGTATGTGTATTTGACATCCTCTTCCGTGGGTAAAACTTCATGCTTATTTTGGTTCAATACGCTTAGGACTGCATCCACATAATGGCCATAATCTTTACTATCCTGCCCACGATCCCATGCCTGCATTCCCAGTAGAAACACCAACCCCTTTTGGGTCTTCACCCACATCTGACTGGGATTAGCAGGAGAATCAATGCGTTCATATAAAGGAAGCTGCTCGTCATCCATTCCAGGATAAAAAGGCTGTCCCTTAACGGCCAGGCTTCCATCTTCCAAACGATGAATGTTGTAATCTGTTAAAACGCCGCAAGGTACCTTTGGTGGCAAATCTGGAGAGAAATTGCTGACGGCGCATCCGGCCATCCTCTCTGGCGAAAGTAGCCTGACAATTTCGGGGGTAGGGATACCTTGAAGCGAATAAAGCGACCCTGAAGCCGTTGCTGCAATACCGATGGTCATGAGATCGCTTAGAGATGAGCGCAATGCTGAGCTGATTCCAATAACACCATCAGTTTGTTCAAAAACTAGAAAATGTGTGCAAGGGTCACGCTTTCTATGCACAACAGCCCATGATATAGGACGGCGCCTGTCGGTGCTAAAAAGTTCCGTGTCCATATCTCTACGAGGCTCCCACAACCAGGCAATTCATGACGGTAACATAACAATTATAAGGGCCTCTAGTGGCTCTACTCGATATTTTTTATTTTCATCCCATATCGCAATGTCTCTGAATCAGATTATGGGGTTTGTACCGGCAGCAACTGACTGACCTTGGTATCGGTCGGCTGAGACGGGACCGGAGGATCTAGGGCGTTGAGAGCCTTATTCAGTTTGGAGTCCCGACCATACACATCTGGCAGGACATGCAAAGCGCCCTGAGCATCCACAAGGGCCGTCCAGTACTGAATATGGATCGGCACTTTAACATCAAGTGAGAGGCGTTTGGTGCTTCCGGCCTCAATCAATTCGTCGATATGGGCCTGCGTTTCCTCCTGCTCTCCGCCTAGCAAGATGGCCGCCAATTCTTCCGGATCACGCAAACGCACGCACCCATGACTCAGCGTCCGCGCAGCGCGGGCGAATAAGTTACGCCCAGGGGTTCCATGCAGATACACTCCGAATGGGCTGACAAAATCAAACTTCACCCGGCCCAGACTGTTCCCAGCCCCTGGCCGTTGTTGCAACCCGCCATTTTCACGCCAGACATAGCCGTGGCGTTCCAGATAACCCTCGTCCTGGCTTAGTTTAGGCAGAATTTCCTTGCGCGCAATGGCAGGAGGTACATTCCAAGGAGGGTTGATGACAATCGTGTCGATGGCCGATGTCACAAAAGGCGTAGGAGAATGGCGGCGGCCCACGATCACCGGCAACTCCAAGCTTACTTTGCCCTCTTCTACCAATTGTAAGGTGGCGGATGCCGCATTGATGGCGACATACCGCATTCCCAGATCGCGTGGTTGCCAACGCCAGCGTTCCATATTCGCTTGTATCTGAGCGATACGATCACCTACGGGCACATTCAGCGCCGCCAAGGTAAATTTATCCACCTGTCCACTCACAGGTAACCCATGGCGTACTTGAAAACGACGAACGGCCGCTTCAACCGTGTCATCAAATATCTCTTCTGGTTTAACCTTGAGAGCCTCCGTGTTCTCAGACACCGCGATGGGCGGCGGCGGCACCAAATCGCCACCGGCCACCAAACGCGCGCGCAACTGGGCGACACGAGGATCGTGGCCATCCTTTTTGAGTGTGCCTCCTTCGGCTACCACACCCCACCCTCCCTGTAGCGCAAACTGACGATAGCTCCCCAACATATGCTGCAAGGCCATGTAAGAGGGGTTCGCTGGCGCAGCCTCGGATAAGAAAGTAGACAACGTCCCTTTATCCACTGCCTCGGCCAAACGCTCTGCGGCCGGATAGGCAGGTGGATCCACGCTCCATTCGTTGTTGTGCAGACGACGAGGGTTAATCTGTCCAACGCGCGCCTCAAGCGCATAGCGCAGGACCAAAGCCGTCAGCATGACATCGGCCCCCGCCAGATGACGGACATCTTTTATATCCCCCGCTAGCGTGTGCAAATTCTCAAAATTATACGGCCCCACACGCATGCCTTGGGCATAAACAGCCTCGCGTACCGAGGCTGCTAATTGACGCATGACAAGCATTTCCGCTGCATTGTTCTGCTTCAACCATGCCGGAGCAAAATTGCGTTTTTGATAGAAAGACGTGATCTCGTGCCGTAACAGATCGGACCACTGAGAAGGCAACCCTTCGCGCACTTGCTGTTCCAACACAGCACTCTCCGATTGAGCCATGGGAACGGCAGTATCCGCTGATACAGGAAGAGCGAAAGAAACACCCGCGATAGCCATAGAGGAGACCACCACGCCAAAGACCACAGCCCCCGCCGCGTCCAGTAAAGCCCAACGACGCCCCCGCATAGCCCGCCTCCTTTCTGTTTGAGACAAGCCTACGATCAAAGATATAAGATGAACCTAAGACGTTTCAATGCCGACACCATGCAGCCAGCCCAAGATTAAGTATGATTTCTGTTATTTTACTGCAATATAGCATTGCTAGCACATATGGAATAGTCTTCGAAAATTAACCAAATCTCAATGCAAATCTGTGAAAGCATGATCCTAGGCCGTGTTCACTCAGGCCAAAAGGAGACGGGCGTGTACTTACTCAAACCACATATTTTGGCATTAATGAGCCTGATGCTGGTTCTGATTTCATGCACCGGTACAGAACCCACGCAGACCTACGAGTCGAAGTTCCGCAAACCGGAAGCTGCCGTCGTGCCCACGAAGGAACAAAATGTGCGCGGAGCTGATAATCCTCCCGTTGTTACCTTGCAGATCGGCAAAGCGCTACGCGAACGCATGATGGATCGTGCGGATCGTCTGCCAGCAACGGCTGTGATCGGTTCCACCAACCTAAATTCCGTTCCCATCGCTGCAGCCCTGCAGGCTGTCTTAGCCGGAACCGACGTTTCGCTGTCCTGGCCTTCGGGTGAATTCAATGATCGCACCGTCACCATCTTCAACCTATCGGGCAACCTGCCTCATGTCGTGGACAAGATATGCCAAGCCGCCAAAGTCTATTGCAGCTATCGACAAGGAACATTGGAAATCAAAGACCGCGAGACTTTCATTATCGAGTTGCCGCCCGTAGCCGTAAACCCCGAATCATCGGGCAATGCGGTGAGCAACACCATTGCCGATGCCATCGGCAGTCTGACCGATAAAGAAGTCAAGGTGGACAGTGCAGGAGGCTATTTGATCTACACCGCCGATTCCGAACAGCAGCAGCGCGTGAAAGAATATCTAACCGAGCTGCGTCAGGGTCGCCCACTGGTGGTGCTGCAGCTTTATGTATGGGAAGTGGTGCTAGATGACAGCCGTCAACGCGGCATCAACTGGGACAACCTGAAGATCAAGGCATTCCAAACCTTTGGGGACGATACAGTGGCCTTGTCTGCCAGTTCAGCACTCAGCAAGGTCCAAAGTGGCGTCAATTTCGGCGCGGTCTTTGGGGGCAAGTTCAGTGCCGAATTCCTGGCCCAGTTCCTGGGCACGCAAGGCACCGTGCAGACCATCAGCAACCCTCAGATGACCTTCGTTTCCGGCTCGTCCGCCGAATTCAAGATTGGGGGCACACGTCACTACGTCTCACAAGTCGGTCAGTTGGTTACTAACTCCGTCTCGGGATCCAGCGGCTCAAATGTCGGTCAAAACACCGTACAAACGGATAAGGTGGAAACCGGCCTGACAATCAAAGCCAATGGCTCCTATGAAGGCGGCGTTGTCTTCGCCAGCCTTAATCTTAACCTGACCAATCTTGTGGCTTTGCGAGAAATCAGAAACGGCGAAACCACGTTGCAATTGCCTGAGACATCCGATCGAAAAATTAGCACGGTATTGCGCGTCCGTCCCGGCGACAATCTGGTTCTGGCCGGCATAACGTCCTCGCGCGATGAGTCGGGCCGGGACGGGTTGATGGCCCCGGTCCTGGGCGTCTTGCCCTTTCATGCCAACAACATCATTCAGAACAATGAAATGGTCATCCTGGTGCGGCCTTCGGTGGTGTTCTTCTCCGACGAGCAGCCTAAACTCGAAGAGGTCAGCCCGGTGGCACAGGAGATCAAGCCCGTGGCCGCATCCTCACCGCATTCCACGCAAAGCCTGGTTTCCGGGCAAAAGCTTCAAGATGGGTTTGCCAGCTCTTGGAGCCGTATCGAATCCGCTGCGGCCAGGAGATCCCTATGAACCTTAGCTACCTTATTGTTCTGGGTCTATCTGGACTGATCTTCATGACCACGGCACAGGCTGTACCGGCCAAAGAGCGTGATGCTGCGTTCGTAGCCCCGCGCAACAAGGGTAACTTTGACCCGCAATCTCTGCCCGTGCGCGCCGAGCCGACCCAAGTTGATATCGGAGAGACCAATCTGGGCGTAGCTCGTAACGCATCTTTGTTCTTCGTGAATTCGGGAACCGAGAAGGTCGAAATCAAAAGCGTCGATCTGCACAAAGACGGCAACATCAAAGCGACGATCATCAGCGACGATTGCACCAAGAACGGCTCATTGCCACCAGACGGCCGCTGCGTGATGGTTCTTGAGATCATACCCACCAATGGCGGTCCGTGGACGGCCGAAGTGCTGATGCACCACACGGGTCCTTCGCGTTTCGCGCGCGGTGAGGTTCTGGGCAATACGCTCAGCAGCAAGGCGTCAGATATACCCGGCTTAGCGCCCAGCTCCGTTTCGATTTCCCCCATTGATTTTGGCGATGTCGAAGTTAACATCGGCAAGGCCGTGCGCACGGCCTTGATGATCAATGGGGGGCAGGATCCCTTGGTAATCGAAAGCATCGACCTTGTCGCATCGGACCATGATTTGGCTCGCTTGGAAAGCGGTTGCAAGGTCAAGCAAGAATTGAAGTCGGGGCAATCCTGCCCCATCACCCTTGTTTGGCAACCCAGCAACCGCGGCAATGTGTCGACAGACCTTATCATTCAGCACACAGGCCAGCCTTCTTTCGTTGTGATGCCTGTGCGTGGCAAGTCTGCAGGAGCAAGCGACGACAGAAGCAGCTCATCCGGAAGCGACCGAGACAAAAGCAGTGGCAGAGACGACACCTCACTCACCTTGCCTTCCAAGAGCGGGACTGCCGGACCACTATCCATGCCTATCTCTACCGTCAGCGAGGTCGCTGACCATATTCCAGCCATATCATCAAGCCATATAGATCTGCCGCCCGCCGACATAGAACTGATTGGTATCATCAGCCAGCAGGCGATTATTCGTACCCCTCAAGGTCAAGTCCAGGTCGTTGGACGCGGCGGCGAATTCAATCTGGATGGGCGCAACTATCGAGTGACCGATGTCGGCAAGGATAAGGCGCTCGTGATGACCAATGGTAAGAATCTGGAGTTGTTCCTAAGAAGCGCCGTCGGCAAAGGTGGAGAATCATCCAAGTCATATCCATCCGACCAGTCGTCCTCTTCGACCTCGTCATCCAACACCGTCACCAAGAGCAGCAAAAAGTAGCCACAAGCACATGAATATGGGAGGAGGAATGCGCTCGGTCTGTGTGTATGCCTCCTCTTGTGACGGCCATATCCCTCAAATCCGCCAAGCCGCCGCCGATATGGGGCGCGCATTGGCCTTGAGGCAATTCGAACTGGTCTATGGCGGCGCGGCCATCGGCCTGATGGGCATCATGGCCGATGCGGCTTTGGCCGCAGGCGGACATGTGGTTGGGTATGTTCCGCTTGAAATTCGTGATAGCGAGCCGGTGCACCCGCATTTAAGAGAGATTCACGCCGTGTCCGGATTACAGGCGCGCAAGAGCCAGATGATGCAACGCGCCGATGCCTTCGTCGCCCTGCCCGGCGGCTTTGGTACCATGGACGAAATCTTGGAAGTTCTGACCGCGCGCCAGGTTTTGTTGCACAACAAGCCCATCGTCTTTTGGAATGTGAACGGTTATTGGGATCCCCTATTCGGGGTGTTCGATCACGTCATCACATGCGGTTTCGCGCATTCGACCCACAAAGAATTGTACAGCGTAGCCGACACGTTGGAAGAAGTGTTCCAGTCCATCACAAAACCGCAGCCCCATGTGATGGATCCGAGAATGGCCAAATGGAATGGCCGCGCGCGCGACGAATTCCTAGCAAAATTGAAGGAAAGAACCTAACGAGCCTTGATGATCTGCTCCATATGCTCCAGACATGCGGCGCGATCGGGTTGAAAATCCTGGCCTTGCCACCAGACGTCCATCTCTTGAATCACTTTGCCTAATTCTTGTCCCTGCGTCAGGCCCAGTCTTTGCGCGTCAAGACCATCATAGGGGCGTGGTGGGGTTTCCCAGACCGCGACTTCATCCATTGCCGCGCTGAGTTTTTCTCTGCCCTTGCCGTCCGCTGCCGCCAACAACATCTGACCTTGAGTCGCCGCGCGTCCTTGCCTGTCGATGCATCGATGCAAATCGGGCCATGACATATCGGCATGCGCCGGGGCCGTATCTTGGCAAACGGAGACCAGATAGCGCGTCTGTGCCCCTGAGAATTTCATCCGCAGCGCCAAAACCCGCACATCGCATGCAGGCGGCACCAATGCCGCCATGCGGAGCAAGGAAAGACATTGAATGTCATAGCCACGCGACACCTGGATCAAGGCGGCGAGCCTGTCGCAAGACACGATCTCGGGCAGGAAGTGCGCCAACACGCCCCGCTCATGCATCAACCGACAACACGGCAACGGGTCCGGCGCGGCCAATAAAGTCAGCCATTCCTTTGTGATGCGCTCGGCGGAGAGCCGAGGAATCAAATGCGCCAACTCGGCGCAGGCAAGAACGGATTCCGCGTCCGCATCGCCCTTGCCGTACCAGGCATGGAAGCGGAAGAAACGCAAAATGCGCAGCACGTCTTCCGTGATGCGTCCGCGCGGATCGCCCACAAAACACACCTTGCCATCATGCAGGTCCTGCAAACCACAGAAAGGATCATGCAGTCTTCCGTCACGGTCCAACGACATGGAGTTGATGGTCAAATCGCGCCGCGCAGCATCGGCCTCCCAGTCGGTCGTGAAGGCCACTTTGGCATGGCGACCGTCGGTCTCCACGTCATGGCGCAAGGTGGTGATCTCTACCGTTCCGCCGGACAAGACCACGCTGACCGTGCCATGCTGCAAACCCGTGGGAACCACGCGATAGCCGCGCTCCTTTAATACATTCATCACCCATGCGGGTTGGGCCGTGGTCGCCAAATCGACATCCCGAATAGGTCGTCCCAAAATGGCGTCCCGCACGCATCCACCCACGAATCGCGCCTGCTCTCCCAGCAATTCCAGCGCCACAATCAAAGGCAGGGCCTCTTGCATGGCGGGGTGACCCAGCCAATTCTTGGGATCGGGCCATGCTTCTTTCATGATTAGACCGGCAAGCGAAGCGTGGCGCGCAGTCCGCCCATGGGGCTCTCACCCAAGGTCACTTCGCCCCCATGACGCCGCGCGATATCGCGCGCGACGGTCAAGCCCAGACCAATGCCATTTCCATTGCCGTTACCGCCGCCATGTCGGGCCGGATCAAGACGCACGAAGGGCCGAAACACATCCTCGCGCTTCTCAGCAGGAATGCCGGGGCCGTCATCATCGATCATCACTTCCAACGTATCGCCCGCCGTCTGGTTCAGACGTTGCATCCCCACACGCACACGCCCCCCATAGCGCACCGCGTTCCCCAGCAGATTGCCCAGGCACCGACGCAGCGCGCGCGGCGGGGCCGTCAAACCGAACGGCTCCGCCGGTGCGCCCTGGCTCCACGCCACGTCGCCGCCTGTGCGGTTTTCTTGTTCGATCAGATCAGCCAATAGCTCCGCAAGATCGATATAAACGCGCGGCTCGTCCTCTTCATCGCGGGCGAAGGCCAGATATCCTTCGACCATCGCCTCCATCTCGCCAATGTCGCGCACCATGTCTTGAATTTCCTGGCTGTCAGGCAATAGCGCCAATTGCAGCCGCATCCGGGTCAAAGGGGTACGCAAATCATGCGACACCCCCGCCAGAAACGCCGTGCGCTGGGCCATCTGACGGCGCAACCTGTCGCGCATCAGCAAGAATGCCACGGCGGCGCGACGCACCTCTAATGCGCCCTCTGGACGATAGCCGGGGACGTCCCTGCCCTTGCCGAATTGCTCCACGACTTCGGCCAGGCGATGAATAGGCCGGATCTGATTTCGCATCATAAGAACGGCAATCGCACAAAGTCCCAACGAGCTTCCCAGCATCCATAAGATAAAAGCGTTGCTACTGGGCGTTACCAAGCGTTTAAGCGGCAAGGACATCATCAACGCCCCACCGCCGCGCAGCGCGACCTGCATGCGCAGCAGTTCGGGATCGGACTGCGAATCCACCCAAAAATCCCGCTCTTCCAATTTCCGCCGCATGGCCTGGGCCATCAGACGGCGCGTCAGAGAAGGCGTCAGATTGGGGGCCGGGTCCATCGCGCCTTCTGGCCGCAACTCGGCGCGTATCTCGGTGCCGTGATAGGACTCTTCCAAGAAGGCGGAAACCCTTAGAGGATCGCCCCGCTCCCGCTCGACGCCCTGCACGATCATCCAGGAATCGCCCGCAATGGCCGAAGCCAAGCGGCGCGTCACGGTTTCCCAATGCCCACTGAAGAAAGTATAGGTCGCCACGCCCTGCGCCAACACCACGGGCAGTATCACGATCAAGAGGACGCGACCAAACAGGCCGCGCGGGGTTAAATGCTTCAGACGGCGCAGCAAACTAATCCAGCCTTGCTGCACTTCCGCCCAGCTATCTTCCAATCGAGACGTCATGCCAGCAGTCTAAACGCTTGATGCCTCAATAGCATAGCCTTTCTCTGCCGATATATTACGGTTTAGCAAGAAATGACTTGGCATTTGGGGCAGTTAACGTCTATTCTGTCCCTCTTCCTATTCGTATCCCTGAGACGAGAAACTCGAACATGCACGTCATCCTTGCTCAGCCCCGTGGGTTCTGCGCCGGTGTGGAGCGCGCCATCGCCATTGTCGAAATGGCCTTGGACAAATTTGGCCCGCCCGTCTATGTACGGCACGAGATTGTTCATAACCGCCATGTGGTCGATCGGCTACGCGCCAAAGGCGCGATCTTTGTCGATCAATGCGATGAGATTCCCGCTGGTAGCGTCACGATCTTTAGCGCCCATGGCGTCTCGGATGCCGTGGTGGGAGAGGCGGATCAACGTGGCCTGGAAGTCTATGACGCCACCTGCCCCTTGGTGCAAAAGGTCCACCGCGAGGGTCAGTTATGGGTCAAGCAAGGACGCGAAGTCATCCTGATCGGCCATGAAGGCCACCCCGAGGTCGAAGGCACGCTGGGCCGCATTCACGGCAAGGTGCATTTGGTTTCGACGGTTCAGGACATCCAGAATCTGGAAGTCAGCGATCCCGAGAATTTGGCCTATGTCACCCAAACGACATTGAGCATGGATGATACCCGCGCCGTGGTGGAGGCCCTGTTCCAGCGTTTTCCCCATATCGTAGGCCCCGCCACGAAAGACATATGTTACGCCACGCAAAACCGGCAAAATGCCGTTCGCGCCATGGGCGAGCAGGTGAATGTGATGCTGGTGGTCGGCGCGCCCAACAGTTCCAATTCGAACCGCCTGCGTGAATTGGCGGCGGAAGCGCATGGCATCCCCTCATATCTTGTCGAGGACAAGAACCAGTTGAAGCCAGAATGGATCAAGGGCCATCAGAAGGTAGGAGTCACCGCAGGCGCTTCGGCTCCCGAAGACTTGGTGCAAGGCGTGGTGGATGAGCTGCGTCGCCTGGCCGAATCTTGGGGCGAAAGCTTTGAAGTCTCGGTGTTGGATGGAATTGAGGAGAATGTTCACTTCAATCTACCCACCGCGTTGACCAAGGCCGAACACCGACGCGCCGCCTAAGCACCTGTCCGATAACGACCGTAAAAAAGGAATCTCCTATGTCCGTACCGTTGCGCCAAAGCCTGGATATCGGCTCTTACATCATGGGCCAAAAACTGAAAGGCAATCGGCGCTATCCGCTGGTGCTGATGTTGGAGCCTCTGTTCCGTTGCAATTTGGCTTGTTCAGGATGCGGCAAGATCGACTATCCCGATGCCATCCTCAATCAGCGTCTGTCGGTGCAAGAATGTCTGGACGCGGTGGACGAATGCGGCGCGCCCGTGGTCTCCATCCCCGGCGGCGAGCCTTTGCTGCATCACGAAATGCCCGAGATCGTGGCCGGGATCGTGGCGCGTAAAAAATATGTCTATCTGTGCACCAACGCCCTGTTGATGCAAAAGAAGTTAAATGAATTCAAGCCCTCGCCCTATTTGACCTTCTCCGTCCATCTGGACGGCTTAAAGGAAGAGCATGACCGCTCGGTCTGCCAAGACGGCGTCTATGATCGCGCCGTGGTAGCGATCAAGGAAGCCAAGGCGCGGGGTTTCCGCGTCAACGTCAATTGCACGCTTTTCAACAACGCGAATCCTGATCGCGTGGCGGCTTTCTTTGACACGGCCATGGACGAGCTGAAGGTGGACGCCATCACCGTCTCGCCCGGCTATGCCTATGAGCGCGCGCCCAGCCAACAGCATTTCCTGAGCCGCCAAGCAACCAAGGACTTGTTCCGCGCCATCTTTAAGAAGGGCCAGGACAGACAAAAAGCCGGCAAAAAGCGTTGGGGATTCAGCCAAAGCAGCCTGTTCCTGGATTTCCTGACGGGGAACCAGTCGTACCACTGCACGCCTTGGGGCAATCCCACACGCAACATCTTTGGCTGGCAGCGTCCTTGCTATCTGCTGGGCGAAGGCTTTGCCAAGAGCTTTAAGGAGCTGATGGAAACGACCGAATGGGACAAATACGGCACCGGCAATTACGAGAAATGCGCCAATTGCATGATGCATTGCGGCTATGAGCCGACCGCCGCTGACGATGCCTTCAGCCACCCGATCAAAACTTTGCTGGTCGCCCTGCGCGGCCCGCGTGTGGACGGCCCGATGACGCCGGAAATCTCGTTGGAACACCAACGCCCGGCGGAATACGTCTTCGACTCGAACGTCCAAAAAACCCTGACCCAGCTGCACGAAGAAGGCAAAACCAAGCTGGACAAGACGGCACTGGACGCAAAGCGAGTCAGCGCGGCTTAAAGACTGAGGCAGTTAACTCTGGATCACGGCCTCCCCTAACTATGATCGACGGCACTATCTCGTGCATGGCGCGGGAGCATTGACACAGCGCAGACGTTAAAAAGTCCTGGCACGCTTCCCTTGCTCTCTTGTCCTCGACCAGAGAGCAAGGGAAGAAGATCACGCCACGTCTTCCCAACCCGCCTGAAGCTTGGCAAAACGTCGGCGATGGGGTGGTATGGTCCTATCACAGGCATCTTGTACGGGAAGCCACGCCAAATCGTCGGATTCATCGCTGATTTTCAAAGGGAATGAATCCTCCGCCTCAAAGGCGAAACATATATCGAAATGCAGATGTGAAGGCTCGCGCCCATAGCGCGATATGCGTTCGGGCACCAGGCCGACATTGACGTCCCAAAGCCGCCCACCACGCAAAGGCATAAGAATAGCCTGACTCAGGCCGGTTTCTTCCTCGGCTTCGCGCAAGGCCCCGGCACATAGATCGGCATCACCATCGGCATGACCGCCTGGAGACATCCAATTCCCGGAAACGCCATGCACCAACATCAACGCATGGCTGCGCACCGGATTGACAATCAAGGCGTCAGCCACGCAATGCGCCAACAGATTGCTGCGATCGAACGGATTGTCGCTCGACCGCAGAAAATCCACCAACTGACGACAGTTCAAAGCCTCAGACTCGTCAAAAGGCCGGTAGGATTCCAAAAAATCCAACCAGCCTTTGATCGTCTTGGCCATTATTTGCGGATACCCAATTTCTTGATCAACGCCTCGTAACGCCCGGCATCCACGCCCTTCAGGTAATCCAGAAGGCTGCGACGATGGCCCACCATCTTCAGCAGCCCTTGGCGCGAATGGTGGTCTTTGCGGTGCGTCTTGAAATGCTCGTCCAGGCCGTTGATACGCTCGGTCAACAAAGCCACCTGAATCTCCGGCGAACCGGTATCGCCCGCGACCCGGGCATTGTCTTTAATCAGCTCTTGCTTGCGCTCGGCAGATAGCGACATCGTGATGTCTCCTTTTCATTCGTCTGTGTGAGTGAATACGCGATCCGGCCACCACGCGCCTTGCCGGTATTCCAGCAAGGCCACGGGACTTTCCGCGACGCCGCGAGCCAAGGCCTTTTGACCTTCGTCGCCCACGGGCAGCCCTTGAGCATGGACGCCCATCAGGGGCTGTCCGTGCCGCAAGCACTGAGTCTGTTCCTCCGTCACGGATAGCGCCAGGATGTCGTCCAGCACACTATCCAAAGGCAAAAGAGCAGAACACGCGCGCTCTTTGTGCACCAAATCCGCCAAACTTTCCAGCCCTATTGCAGTTTCAACGCCGAAAATGCCGCAGCGCAGACGGCGCAAGGCCGCCACATAGCCGCAAGTGCCCAGCGCTATGGCCAAATCCCGCGCCAAAGACCGAATATAGGTGCCCTTGCTGCAATCCACCTCGAAGCAGGCGGTGTCCGGATCGGGGATATCCTTGACCTCAAACCGACGAATAACCACCTGCCTGGGAACCATCTGCACGTCTTCACCTGCCCGCGCCCTGGCATAGGCCGGACGGCCACCTTGCTTAATAGCTGAATAAATGGGCGGAACCTGTTGAATATCGCCAATAAATTGTACCATAGCCGCATGGATTTGTTCGGGCGAAGGACGCATATCGCTGCGGGCGATAACCTCCCCTTCGGCATCATCCGTGCTGCGCGCCTCGCCCCAACGGATGGTGAAGGCATAGGTCTTGTCATAGGATTCGGTAAAGGGAATGGTGCGCGTGGCCTGCCCCAGGGCAATGGGCAAAACGCCGCTGGCCAGGGGATCTAACGTCCCGGCATAGCCGGCCTTACGCTGTCCCAACAAACGCTTTACCCGCCCCATGGCCTGTGTCGAGCTAAGGCCCAAGGGTTTATCGAGAATGAGCCAGCCGTTAGGCATAAATTCTAACCCCATGCACAGAGTTTAAGATGCGCGTGCGCTGTGATGGTCGGCATCGTGTTTATCCAACCTCTGCGCGGCTTCCTTGATAATCTCTTTGCGCAACCAGAGACGCGATGTCTGGTATAGACATGCCCCCAATTGCTTTCCGGGAAGGAGGTCACGAATAAACGCCATTGTTTGGACGGAGTCAGCATAAATATAATTTACACCTTTCTCAATACTGACAATATTCGCCAGTCCTGGACCGACATTGCTTAACATATGCATGATCATCTGACCAAATTCCGGCGATGTTAATGCTTGGGCGTCCCACAGCTCAATTTGGCCCATCCAGAAATCGGAGCTTCCCAGCTTCACGATCTTTTGGTCTTGCAAAAGAGCCTTGACGGGATCGGCGGCAATATGCTGCCCAACCTCTGTAAAAAACCGCTCTTTCCATTCATGGCCAGCGCCTATTCGCGCGGCGAGTGCCGCATAGGCTTGTTCGTCTCTGATCGTTGAGCCCTGACTCTTGAAATTCAGGGAATTCGATAAGATCGCCGCCATCAGCATTTGAATGGCGGCCTCGGATAAATGACTCTCGCCGTTTTGCTCTCTAATCCGTTCCCAAACCAGAGTCGCGCATGCCCCGATGGGTTCAATCGTGGCCTTCACGCTTTTTTCTGCCAGCCAATATTCTTCGTGGCCGTAATGATGATCGAATATCTCTGCAATGCCACTGGCTTTGACAATCGGATCAAAATAATCCGGATTGGACACATCCATAACGACAAATTTCAAATGCGCTTCTGTGGGAACCCAATCGCTGCCCCGAATCCTTGCACCTTGTAGCTGTCTAATCATCGGCGGCACCGTAGCGTTCACCTGTGGAGTGAACACCACCTGCGAACGCTGTCCGCTTCCCAGCAAGAATTCGTTATACGCCTCGGCACAGGCCAATGCGTCAATATCAATATGTCCGCTGCCACTAGTTACGACATAGGTCATCATTCTATACTTTCGATCCTGAACCAGCCGTGAAGCACGGACAGCGCTTATTCCTTATCGGGGTCGGCGGAAGGCTCCAGATCGCGTGCCACATGGGGATCACGCAATAGGCGTTCGACCACATCGGCCTGGCCGTAACTGTCGTCCGCCTTGAATTTGAGAGTTGGCACATAACGCAATTCGATCTCACTGGCCAAAATATGGCGGCAGGCGGGGGCCATGTCGTTCAAGGCGCGCACCGTCTCTTTCACTTTCTCGCCGCCCAGAGGCATCACAAAGACTAGGGCAGCTCGCAAATCAGGGCTGATGCGCACCTCGCTAATGGTCACGGGAGTTTCGCTGACGCCCTCAGGCCAGGACACATCGCCCTGCTGCAGCATGCGGGACAAGGAATGGCGCACCATCTCGCCCACGCGCAATTGCCTTTGGCTGGCCACGGACAAATACTCCTTATGATCGAATTGAGGTCGTTACGGCAGAGTGCGCCGCGCCAGCTTTGCTGGCAACGCTTTCAGCGCATGTTCGACCAGATCGTCCTGCTGGGCGGCATCCAGATGGCCGCGCAGGGTTTCTTCGGCCGCCTCCACGGCGGCATCGGCCAGCCCATGGCGCAGATCCTCGACCACCGAGGACTCCATCTGACGGATGCGGCGTAAGGCGTAATCCTCATGCTGGGCAATCTCACGCTCCAAGCGCTGCTGGGCCTGGATACGCAGACGTTCGGCCTGAACCCGGGCGGCCTCCAAAATCGCTTTGGCTTCATCTACGGTTTCAATGTGCTTATGCTTGGCTTCTTCTAGCAAGGTCTGAGCCTCTTCCCGCAAACGCTGGGCTTGCTCGATCTCATGCGTCACCTTGTGGGCATAGCCGTCAAGCCCCGTAGCGACAATTTTAGCCACGGGACGGGCCGCAGCGAAGACCAGAATGGCCAAGCCCACCCATAACCAGAAAACGGGAGACTGAAGATAGGCATGAAGAAAATCCATCGCCCGGCCCCTATGACGTTGTGGCAAAGCGGCGCGCCAAAACCGCCGCCACGCTCGGGCGCACATGATCGGGAGTCAGGCGCGCGCCCGTCATTCTCTCGATCATCTGGATCGTAAGATCGACACAGGCCCCCTCGACCGAGGTGACGGCCTTGGCATGGGCCTGTTCGATTTGTTGATGAGAATCGTCCAACCGCTTCGTGATGTTGCTGGCCATCTCCATCATCGCCACGTTCTCGTGGCGTAGGACGTCATCAACCGTCTGAGCAATGAGGCCCTGGGCCTGCTGACGCGATTGCGCCATGTCGGCCTCATACTCATTCATCAGAGCCTCGGCCTGATCGCGCAAATCTTGCGTCTGGTGGCTTTCGCGGTCAATTTCCTCTTGCCGTTGACGCGACAGCGATTGGAAGGCCGGGGCCGCCATGAAGGCCATGGCGATATAGAACACCGCGAAAATCGCCAGCAGCCAGAAGACCTGGGAAGGGTACCAGCTGGGATCGAATTGCGGCAGGCCCTTGGGGGCGGCGGCTTCCTCGGCATGCTCGGCGGCCAAGGCGCACAAAGGCAGCGCGAACATGGCCAGCAGCCACGTCCCTGCAATTATCCCCCATGGCCTAGACCGCCGCAGCGGCATCGAGCCGCCCCTTCCCATCAAACGACGAAAAGCAGGATGATCGACACAGCCAAGGCGAACAGGGCCAAGGCTTCGGTCATGCCCAAGGTCAGGAACGCCACGGGACGCAATTGCGACGCGGCGGACGGGTTGCGGGCAATCGCCGTCAACCACGCATTGGCCAGATTGCCCAGCGCCAAACCGACGCCAAAGACCGGCAACAGCGCCAAAGCGGCGGCGAGATATTTTGCACTGACGGGATCCATGGCTGCTCCACCTTCTGCAACGTTCTTACGAGGAACGATTCGTCATCGACGAACCGCGCGATAGAGTTTGTCTCAAAGCTGCATGATCGTGTCAACTATGCTGGATTCGAACAATCAAACGGTTTTTGGAACATTCAGCCCCACTCGGCCAATGAATATGATCGAAAAAACAACAAGAAAGATCATCACGCCCAGCCCCAGGCGGTGCCGTTGATCTAAGTTCGGATCGGCGGCCCAGGCCAGAAAAGCCACCAGGTCATAGGCCATCTGCGGTGGTGTGGCGGGGGTAGCATCGGCATAGGCCATCTGCGCTTGGCCTATGCTCATGGGCATCTCGGCCAACCCAAGGATGGGGGACAGCCCGTCTCCTTGACCTATCAAGAAGCGAAATACCGCCGCTTCCCCCCCTGGCGTGGTTCGCACGATCAAGGACAGATTGGCCGCTCGCGCAGCCACCGGATCATAGACTGCGCCCATTGGTCGTAAGGGCGCGTCCATGACGCCTCCCGCATCGCGCCGAGCAAAGGCGCGGGCCTGAGCCAAGTCATAGCCCAACCCTGTCAAATGGCGATAGGTGACAAAGGCCAAAGCCGGACAGTTTGAGCAAAGTTCACGATAGACCTGCCAACCGCGCTGAATGGCCACCCGGTCATAGCTTCCCAACATCGCCAAATGCGGCCATGTCGGGGTTGTGGCGGCCTGCAAAGAACCGGGGGCCAGTCCACCCGCCAACAACAGCCATAGGCATAAATGTTTCTTGCCCTTGAGGGCCTGAGTCAAACTGGCTGGAATGGGACGGACTTTTTCAAAGCGGGACAGCAGAGGCAACATCACCAAGAAGAACCCCAGCACATAGGCGGTACCCAAGCGCGCGACCAGCAACGCCGCACCTTGAGCCTCTTGCCCGCCCGCCCAGATCAAGGCCAACCATGCCGCCACATATCCCGCGAAACATGCACGGAACCACGGACGATAACGCCCGCTACGCACCGGATGGCGATCCAACCAGGGCAGTGCCAAAGGCACCAACAATCCGGCCAGCAATGCCAGCGCGCCCAAGGCCTTATCTGGAACCGCGCGAAGCATGGCGAAATAGGGCCGCAGATACCAGGCCGGGGCAATTTGGGCAGGGGTTTGCATCGGATCGGCCGGACGCAAAGTGTTTGGATCGTTCCATGCCTCGGGCCAAAAGAAGACACAGGCCGCATAGAGCATCATCATGAAACACAGATGCAGCCCCACTCGTGCCAGATGGTTGGGAAAGAAGGGCTTGGTCTCGTTCGCCGCGCGCGGCTCAATCCCCGTGGGATTGTTGGAGCCGACCGCATGAATCGCCCAAATATGCAGCCCCAGCAAGAACAGCAACAAAAACGGCAACAACAGATGCAGCACAAAGAAGCGTTGCAATGTTGGTGTGCCCAAGGTCTCGCCGCCGCGCAACCATGTCACCACAGAATCGCCGCCAGGCAGGACCGAGGCCAGATCAGTGACCACCGTGGCCGACCAGTATCCCGTTTGCGACCACGACAACACGGCACCCGTGAAGGCGCAGCCCAACATCACAAGCCCCATGACCACGCCGATGATCCACACCACCTCGCGCGGCGGCTTGAACGATCCGTAATACACGCCGCGCAGCATATGCGCCGTGACGGCGAAAAATAGGAATGAGACACCATGCGCGTGCAGCGACCGCATCAACCAACCATAAGGCACTTCGCGCACCAAACGCTGCACGCTATCAAACGCCTGATCCACATCCACGCGCAGATGCAGCGCCAACACGAAACCGCTGAACATGATGACCAGCAGAAGCAACGTCGCCGCCGCGCCAAAGCTCCACATCGGATTCAAATTGCGCGGCACGCGATGGCCAGCGACATGACGTTGCCAGAACGCGCCCACAGGCAAACGTTGATTCCACCAAGCCAGAATACCAGGGTGTTTGGTCATGCCTCTTCACCGATCCGAATGCGCGTGGGCGTGACGAAGCGATAGGGCGGCACCGCCATGTTGCGAGCTGCAGGACCGCTACGGACACGGCCCGAAGAGTCAAAACGGGAACCATGGCACGGGCATACCCAGCCGCCTGTATTTTGGGAATCGCGCGCCGGTCCTGGCATGCACCCCAGATGAGCACAAACACCCACCAGCACCAACCATTGCGGGGCCGCCTGACCATCAATCACCGAACCGCGCACACGATCGGCATCACGGGCGCGGTCGATAAGGCCCTGAGCTGCATCATCGCCGCGCGCGCTGGCCATATCTTCGGCTGTGCGATGGCGGATAATGACCGGCTTACCCTGCCAGGACACGATTTTTTGTGTGCCTGGAAGCATGTCCCCCAAATCGACATCCACCACGCTTGCCGTGTCGTCCATCTGCCCCGGTCCCGAAGCCATGACAAAAGGCGCCGCCGCCGCCAAGACCCCTACCCCGGCCATGGCACAGGCGGCAAGGCCCAAAAATTCACGGCGCGAAGGCGCGTCGTCGGATTGGCTCATGCCGCATTCCCCTTTTGCATGGATAGATATTCTTGGCCCAACGCCGCATAATGCGCGGCACGGTCATGGATCATGGCATTTTCATCCGAGCGCAAGGATCGGGCGAACCGCGCCGGCGCACCCAGCCACAATTCGCCCCCGGGCACATGTCGCCCCTGCGGCAACAAGGCCCCCGCCCCCAGCATGCCGCCCGATGCGACACGAGCGCCATCCAACACAATCGCCCGCATACCGATAAAGGCCCCCGATTCGATGACGCAGTCATGCAGCAAAACGGCGTGGCCGATGGTGACGTCATCGCCGATCTGCGTCCCCTGCCCGCCTGTGGTCACATGGATCACGGTTCCATCTTGGATATTGGTGCGCGCCCCGATACGGATGGAATGCACGTCCCCGCGCAGGACGCAGCCAAACCATATGCTGCTTTGCGAGCCGATCTCCACATCCCCCACCACCACCGCGCCCGGCGCGACAAACGCATCCGGAGCCAACCGAGGCCAAATCCCCGATAAGGGAGAATAACAGGTCCCGGCCATGTTTTTGCTGTTTCCTGACCTTGGGGAGATTCGGACATTTTCCTGCATCCATGGTAGCTTGGGCACAAGACTTGCAAACTCGGCTACAAACCGCAATAACCTCACAAGAAGCTCAACCTGACCGAGGTGACCAAAATGACGATCTTCTTCCGTTATGGAACGTTATGCGCCGCCGCTTTTTTAGCGTGTTCCTTGGCGAATGCCTCTCCCGCCCAAGCGGCTGGATGCTATGAACCGTCTGAAGCCGAAGCCGAAAGCGCTTTGCGTCTGCATAGCGAATTGATGGTCACCGCCATCACCTGTCTACGCGGAGCAAAGGGCGAAGACCTTATCAAGAACTATACCAGTTTCACCCGCAAGAACCTGAAGAACATCAAGAAATGGGAACAAGTGATGCTGAGCCACTATCGCAGCCAAGGCGGCGGTACGGCGGATCTGGATCGCCTGCGCACGACCCTGGCGAACGATATTTCCCAGCGTATCGCCACCGTGGCTTCTCCTGCCGCCTATTGCACCTCGAACGGACCGCGCCTGATTGCCAGTTTGGGATGGAGTGAGGCAGATTTGCAGCATGAGGTGGGCGCTGTGGTGCGTACGGCAGCCTTCAGCAAGCCAAAATGCGGTCAACAGGCGACGGCACAGGCCGAATCGCCCGCCTCGACACCCCATCCTTAAAAGTGCAGCCACGCCAAATATTTGGCCGTCCTGAAACTTTTTTTTGACATCTGCGTCAGATCATGGCAAACGGCACGCCGATGCTGGTGTTTTGTGGGCGCTGGCGTATTGATGGACTTTTTGGGGGTATGACATGGCCAAGCCGGAATGGGGCACCAAGCGAATCTGCCTAAGCTGCGGGACCCGTTTTTACGACCTCAAGAAGGCCAAGCCGTCTTGCCCGGAATGCGGCGCGGTTTTCGACCCCGAGGCGCAGAGCAAGTCCAGACGCCGCAGCGCAGCCGTTCCTGCCGAAGAAAAGGTGCGTGCGCCCAAAAAGGCCGTGACGCCTTTTGCCGATGACGAGGCCCCCATCATCCCCGGCCTGGAAGGCGACGAGGGCAATGTGGAAGACGTCGTGATCGAAGACACCGACGAGCTAGGCGACGATGTGGATGTGGAAGATGTGCTCGACGCCGAAGAAGAAGACATCGAGGAAGAGGATCAGTCGCACTAACCCGACCGATTCGCCATAGACATATCTATGCCTCGTTTTCCCATGATCATGAATGGCTTGGCTGGGCTTGGGTCAAGCAACGCGCTTGCACGCAGAGTCTGATACTGCCACATTTGGCGCATGAGTGTTGACGTTGCTTCCGTACTGATGGCCGCCACTTCGCGCATGCGCCAGGTGACGAATGGCGTTTTCAACCAGATGCGCCACCCCAGCCTAACCGCCCCCGTAGGGATGGATGCGGTGGCGTCCGAACTGGCGAAACTGCGTTTACAGATACTCTCGGCCATCGTATCCGTGCCCGCCGATACGCTGCGCGAAGACACTGGCCTGCGGCTCATTGAATTCGGCAATTCCCTGATGGGCGCGATTATCGACCAGCCGTTGGAAAAGACCGAGAGAGAGATTCTGGACGTGATGCGCGGCATGTTGGCGCATCCTGTCACCAATCCCGAGGTCTTCCGCGCCCTTCTCATTGTCTCCTTATACGACCAGCCCCACAAGATTCCGGTCCTGAAGGGAGTCGAGGATCTGAACGATTCCCGCTACGGCCAAGCCTTGATGATCCTGACACGGCCGTCCTATTTCATCGATCCGGACGATGAAAAATTATGGCTGGGCACGATCCGCCGCCTGATAGCTTGGCTAGAAAACCAAGCTAAGGAGAGCGCGACCCATCATCCGCGTTGGACCGCGTTGCGTAAAAGCCTACTTCGTAAAGCCATCGCAGATCGCTTGGACACCTCTCCGGCGCAACACTCGGACCAACCTGCCGATGACCTGGTACGAGAGCGGGGATGTCTGTTCAAAAGCCTGGTGGCCTCCATACCTTATTTAGCGGAGCCTCTGCCCGTCTCGCCGCCACGTCCGCGCTGGCCTGACGCACCGATCCGTCTGGGCATCCTGACGCGCAACCTGGTGGACTATACGGATACGCGCGCCACCTTTTCCCATTTCGTCAATTTTGATTCCAAGCGTTATCAACTCTATTTCTACTCGCTGGATCGCCATGATCCGAACAGCGAGCATCGTCTGAATTTCTATCGCTTGATCTATCGCACCGCGCACAAGACCGTCTCATTGAGTGGCACCGTCCGTGACAAGGTTCGTACTATCTTGGCCGACGATCTGGATATATTCGTCGTTGCGACCGCCTATTCGGGCCTAGACATGCTGCTGAGCCATCGTCTGGCCCGGCTGCAGCTATGGCTGAACAGCATGATCCCGATGAGCATGGGGCATCCCAGTTTCGACGCCTGCATCACGGGCGATGCCCCGGAATGGTGCCTTCGTAAATACCGCGCCGAATGTCCCGAAGACGTGGTGACGACTCCATCTCCCATGGTCTGGTACGATCCGCGCCCACCGACCGAACCGGACGAGGCGTTGACCCGAGCGACGCTGGGACTGCCGGAGGATGCCGTGGTCTTTTACAACGGCCACGCCGCGCAAAAGCTTGTGCCCACGCTGTTGGACAGCTGGATGCGAATCCTGGAGCGCGTACCGGGCAGCATATTGCTTTTGTCCCCTTACAATCCCAGCTGGGACGCCACATTCTGGTCGCTGACGCTGGCCGCGCGGCTGCGAGCCATGTTCAAACGCTTCCCGCAGATCGATCCCGCCCGTGTGCGACTGACCGGCGTTCTAACGCCGACCATGGGCAACCGCATCATGCTGCTGGGCGATGTTTTTCTGGGCAGCTTCCCTCATGGCGGATCGACCTCGGTCATGTTGTCTCTTTTGCACGCCACGCCGCTTGTGGTTCGGCAAAGCCCTTGGCTGCGCGGCACGACGGACGCCAACCTAACGGCCAATATCGGCCTGGGCGAGGTGGTCGCCCAAAGCACGCAAGAATACGTTGATATCGCCGCGCGGCTGGGCAACGACCCGGCATGGCGGCAATCCATCCGCGACACATTGAAGGCGCGCCAGGATAAACTTGACTTCCCCTTCTTCGACGGCATGCGTAACAGCGCGAACATGCAGACGGTCTTTGATCGCTTGATCGAAGACCGCATCCTTGCCGCGACTGATAGCGCAGTTCCTAACCCAGCCGCATCAAGCGAGGTTTATACTCAGTTCGACTAATTTCCATATCAGCTTGTATGGGAATGATAAGTCTGGACCATGAGCTCCATCGGCAAGGACAGGTGATGGACCCTCGTTTTCACGAGGGTGACTCCCGTGAGACAGGGAAAGAACTGGATCCCCACAAGAACTCAAAAGCTTTTGTGATTCCAACCTCTCAACGAGTCATGCTCGCGACGGCGAGCATCCATCACCCGCCATTCGCGCCTGTGCTGAATCTTAGACCCTTCAACATGTATGGAGGCTTATGGCCTGACTAGGGCATCAGGTAGAACAGCGCTTGCCGCCTTGACGGCCCCGGCCAGACGCTCCCCATCATCTTGCTGCGCCAGCTTGGCGATGCGGCAACGCCAGGACTGAAGTTCCTTCGAATCTTCCAGCAACCGCGCCATATGCGCCCCAGCATGCTCGTCCTGGCTGATGCAAAGATCTTCAAGGCCATGGCCACGCATCCATGATCGGGCGCGGTCGCCTCGCGCTCCCGCAGACGCCACCAAGACAGGAACGCCGCCAGCCCCAAGGACATCGTTGAGCGACAGGGGAGCAAACCCCATATCCGATGCCAAGCACACATCCGCCATGGCGAATAATTGTCTTAAGTCCCCGGCGTTCAGATCCGACAAGAAGCGCAGCCGATCCGCATTGATCCCGCGCGACTGACAGGCTTGCGTCAATGCGTGACGCAAAGTTATATCCTGCGCATGGGGATAAGGGCTAATCAGCAGCACAGACCCCGGAACCGCTACCAAAGCCTCGACCCACATCTGTGGAATATCCGCCGTCATGGTAATGCCAGGGGGCAGAGCGAACAGCACGGGCTGATCCTGGGTCAGTCCCAAACTCGCACGGCTAAGGGATTCATGACGCGCCAACACACTGCATGCCATGGGCGAGAATTGCGCCGCAGGCCCGATCGCCACAACGGGAGCATTGGTCCATGCGGTTGCATCCACATTTTCCGAGATCACGGCATCCACGACCAAACGATCCACATGGGCGGGCCAAAAGCGGTCCATCAGATACTGACGCGGGGCAAAACGCTCACGCAGCACATAATCGAATTTGCCGCCTTGGAAAGGCGTGATGGCCAAGATCAGAACATCCAAGTCCTCTTCCCGCAACGCCACGCGCACCTGCGCGGGCGTGCCGATCAATTTATGGATTCGGTCGATGCGATTGAACAAAGGCCGTGAGAAATCGGCATTCGCCGTGAAGGAGATGTCGTAGTCAGGAGTCAAAATCACGATTTCGAACATGTCTGCGGGTAGGGCCATGGCGATGGCCAGCACGCTCCACGCCCGAGGGGTGGGATGCACGCTCTCGCACATGATGCCCACGCGCCGCTTTGTCTTAGCCGGCGGGGGCGCGGCATGATGCCCTTCCTGGGCCGATGCTCCGTCGCTGTCTGTGAACAGACCCGCCGCCGCGTCAATCATGCGATGCCGAGCTGACAAGCTTCCCGATAAATCGATATCCGCCGCCAGACATGCCGCCGTGCGCCCCCAATCCAGCAGCATCAACGCCGCCGCCTTGCGCGCTGGCGTTGGAATGGAATTGTCGAGCAACCATTTTTCAGAAGTTGAAAATAGACCTACCCGATGCTGCGCCAACAGCCCCGCATCCTCCCTCTGCATCAACCAGGACGGTTCATGCAGCATCGTCTCGATATAATTCTGCACCAACAGGGGCGAAGCCAGGCCATACATCTGAATAGGCGCGCGCCATACATGCCTCCATGGATACAGACGCAAAAGATTGCATGCCCGAAGCATGCCAGGCTGGTCCCAGGGCCGAGTCAATTGATCACATATCTGCTCGAACAATTTTTCTTCGTCCGATGCCAGAGGCATCAAATCGGCGGCATGTCGCCAAGCCCAGTATCCGTTTTGCCGTTCCAACTTAAAAGCCGCGCAAGCACGACTATCAGCCTCTGACAATCCACACAGCGTTTGAATCATTTGGGATCGAATATGCGCCGCAGCCTTTATCAGTGGATCAGTATCGATAACCCGTTCTATAGACGGCACATCATAGCTGCTGTCTTCCCGATACAAATTCTCCACAGACGCATCGAACCCCTCCAAGGTGCGGAGCCAGCGCGCCATGACAAGCGGGACATTGAGCGCGCTATCGCCTGAATCCGTCATGCCTTGTGCCCTTCGGTATATTCGTCTTGTCGGTGAAGCTTAGACGAGTCGCGCATGGTCGCCAAGCATACCGGACACCCAAGAGAACGGCCAATAATTGGCATCTCATCCTTCACCAATAATTAAGAATTTCGGCCTTCTATACCTTCATAAACCTTAACAAGAGAGGGTATCATGAGCAGCGAAGTCAAAAAATCTCTCGGAGGCGCGACAAACTATCCCGAAGACGGATTGGTTGAATTGCCCAAGGGGTTTGAGGATGCGCGCGGCATGATTCAGCCGATTTGCGACCTACCAATGAAAAGTGCCGGATTGATCGCGTCCCGGCCCGGCACCATTCGAGCCAATCACTACCACAAGACGGATTGGCATATAGACCATCTCATTAAGGGAGCGTTCGACTATTACTGGCGCAAAGTGGGCGACCCCAATCCTCCCAAATGCGTTCACGTCGTGGCCGGACAATCCGTCTTCTCGGGGCCGATGACAGAACACGCCTTGCGCTTCACTGAAGATAGCCTGCAACTCGTCGTCTCGGGCAATGGTCGTAGTCAAGAGGAATACGAGGCGGACGTCGTCCGCGTGCCATTGATCGACTAATAAGCCAGGTCACAATTGGGACGAATGCCCTTGTGTGACGCGGACATGTTCTGAATCAAGACCAAGCTTGACGCCGATGCCCAAAAGGAGAACGACAACATGATGCGCAAGAAAGTTCTGGTCACCGGGGGCGGCGGCTATCTGGGAAGCCAATTGGTCAAGATGTTGCTGCGCGAAGGCCATGAAGTGACGGCCTATGACCGCTTCTACTTTGGCACCGATGTCTTCAACGACATCGCGGCGGATCCGGAAGTGGCGCAGCGCTTGACCCTGGTCAAAAAGGATATCCGAGACATGGAAGTCTCGGACTTAGCGGGCGTGGATGTGGTGTGCGACTTCGCCGCCTTCTCCAACGATCCCAGCGGCAATTTAGATCCCAATCTGACGATCAACGTCAATTTTCTGGGCCGCGTGCATGTGGCCGAGACCGCTCATACGGCAGGCGTGTCGCAATATCTGCTGTCCAGCTCATGCTCGGTCTATGGGGCCAGCGAAAGCGGCGGGCCTTGCAGCGAGGAATCGCCGCTAAACCCGCTGACGGTTTACGCCGAATGCAATCGCAAAGCGGAGCTTGGCGCTCTGGCCCTGGCCAGCGACAAGTTCTGCGTCACAGCCTTGCGCATGTCCACCTTGTTCGGCATGTCGGCCAAGATGCGCTTTGACTTGATCATCAACTATATGTCCTATACCGCCGTCGCCAAACGCCGCCTGGAAGTGACGGGCGGGGGCAAACAATGGCGTCCTATTCTACACGTCAACGACGCCGCGCGCGCCTTTTGCACCGCCATGAAGGCGGATAAGGCTAAGATCAACGGCCAGGTGTTTAACATCGGCCACTCCAACATCCAGATCATGGAGCTGGCTTCGGAAGTGCAGCAGAAACTGCATTTCGATGTGGAGCTGGTCGTGATTCCCAGCGCGGTCGATAAGCGCAACTATATGGCCAATTTTACCAAGGCCAAGGATGTCTTGGGCTTTGAAAGCCACATCACGCCCATGGAAGGCCTGCGCGAGGTCACCCAAGCCCTGCTGGAACGCCGCCTGTCCTATGTCCCGCGCACCGTGACAGTGGATTGGTACCGCCACATCCTGGATGCCCGCAAACTGGTGGACGATGTCACCTGCAATGGGCGCTTGCTGTAATCGTTATCTCTTGTGGAGCTAAGACATGACCGGCATTGCCGCATCGAGCGTAGATACTGACGCACCCATCCCCTTTGTGGATCTGGGCGCACAACATCGTGAGATCGCGGACGAGCTGCGAGCCGCCATCGAATCGGTTCTGGACGACTCGCAATTCATCTTAGGGCCGCATGTCGATAAGTTCGAAAAGGACTTCAGCGATTTTCACGGCGGCGCGCCCTTACAGACCGTCTCGGTCTCATCGGGCACGGCGGCACTGGAAATGGCCGCTCATGCATTAAACTGGGGACCGGGCGACGAGGTCATCTCGGTCGCCAATACATGGATATCCACCATCTCGTCCATCTCGCAAAGCGGGGCGCGGCCTGTTCTGGTCGAGGTGGATGCCGCCACGCATCAGATCGACCCTGCCGCCGTCGAGGCCGCCATCACCCCGCGCACCAAAGCCGTGATCGCCGTGCATCTTTTTGGCCATCCCGCACCGGTGCATGAATTGATCAAGATTTGTCAAAAGCATCATCTGACCCTGGTGGAGGATGTGGCGCAAGCGCTGGACGCCCGCATCCAAGGCCGCCCCGTGGGCACATATGGCCAGATCGCTTGTCATAGCTTCTTCCCGGGCAAAAATCTGGGATGCCTTGGCGATGGCGGCGCCATTCTGACGTCAGACTCAAGCCTTGCGGACCGCGTGCGTATGCTGCGCAACTACGGCCAACCGGAAAAGCACCATCACGTCATGCTGGGACACAACGCCAGGCTAGATGGGCTGCAAGCCGCCGTTTTGTCCGTCAAGCTGAAACATCTGCGCGATTGGAACGCGCGGCGGAGGCAATTAAAGGCCATGTATGACCAGGCGCTTGAAGGTCTTCCTTTGCAACTCGTGGAAACGCCGTCGTATGGCGAGTCGGTGCATCATTTATATGTCATCAAGACCGATCGCCGCGAAGCCTTGCAGCGCCATTTGACGGCCAAAGGCATCGCCGCGCAAATCCACTATCCCAAGCCTGTCCATCTGCAACCTTGTTATGCGGATCTAGGCATGAAGACCGGCGCATTGCCCATCACAGAAAGCCTAGCAGGGCGCGTTTTGTCCTTGCCCTTCTCTCCGCATCTGACACCCGCGCAAATCGAGCGCGTGGCAGATGGCATAAAGAGTTTCTGGCAAGACGCCAAAGCCTAAGAAGGATCACGAATATGCCGCATCTGACCCCTGATCTTGATCTTTCCGATCCGAATCTGGACACCACCCTAACCCATTGCGGCAACACCCTATGCATCGAAGAAGCGCGGCGGGACTACACCGCCGCTTTCTTACGCGCGTTCGAATATCTTTACATCGAATCCATCATGGGAGATGTGATGGAGTTTGGTGCCTATGGCGGGTTCACGGCGCGCATCCTGGCCGAACAGATGAACCGTTTTAACGCGAAGGGCGACTTGCTGCTGTTCGACACGTTCAGCGGCTTCCCCGTCAGCACAGCCACACAAGACACACAAAGCCCCAAACTGGCGACACAAAAAACATGGGTCGAAGGCGAATTATCGGCACCGCGCGGCATCGTCGAACACATCACCGATCGCCTGTGTCGCTTCTTTGATCGCTCGCGCCTGCGCGTCATCAAGGGATTGTTCCAAGACACTCTGCCCGTGGCCGTAGAGGGCCGGAAGCTATGCTTGCTGCATCTCGATTGCGACTTGTACGAGTCCACCTCTTATGTGTTGGATACGCTTGAAAAGGCAGGGGCTCTTCAAGACGGCATGGTCGTCTTATTCGACGACTTCTATTGCAACCGCGCCAACCCGCAATATGGAGAACAAGCCGCCTTGCGCGACTTCCTTAAAAAGCACAAACGCTGGCAAGCCAGCCCCTGGTTCACCTATTCCTGGGGTGCGGCAGCCTATTTCTTGCATGACAAGAAGGCTCAGAAGCCAACCCAAGGTTTCTGGCGGCTATTTCGCGGCATGTAATCTGAAAATAGGCCGCCCTGGATGGCATCTCCTTAAGACTTGCATCCCACACAGTCAGGGCGTATAAGCACCCCTGGTCGGCTTCTGTCGATCGGCATAGCAAAACACACCAGGTCGGGGCCGTAGCTCAGCTGGGAGAGCGCTACAATGGCATTGTAGAGGTCGGGAGTTCGATCCTCCTCGGCTCCACCAATAAAAACAACGGGCTAGACGCGATTGCGTCGGCCCGTTTTTTTTCAGTGAGAGTATTGGTGAGAGCAGGTCGGCGAAACCGACTGGCAGCCGTCAACGGCCTGGGCGGCCTGTGATGATCAATTCTCCTCTGGCGATGTTCCGGAGAGGTGAACACCCGTTGAGGGAATAGGCGGTAGTGACAGCCTGTTGATTAAATGCAACGAATAATGCGCGAACTTCCGGCGTATCATTCAGGCTGAGAATGAACCGCCCCTTGATGGCGGCCAGCATATCGGCCATTTCGGCAAACTCGTCTCGGGAAAATGCCTCCTTACCGTAATAGTCTTCGCTGCCCCAATAGGGTGGGTCGAGATAAAATAGGGTGCCTGGTCGGTCGTAGCGCGTGAGGAAATCCTGCCAGCGCAGACACTCAATCGTGACGTCGCATAGGCGGTCGTGGACGGCCTCCAGGATCGGCTCTAGCCGTGTCAGCGAGAATCGCGCAGGCCGGGATGGATCAACCCCGAAAGTCTGTCCAGCGACCTTGCCGCCGAAAGTCAGACGCTGCAGGTACAGGAAACGGGCTGCGCGCTCCAGGTCCGTCTGCGTGTCCGGATCGACGGCAAGAAGGCGATCAAACTCTGCGCGGCTGCTTAGGCCGAAGCGTAGCATGTCGCAGAACGGGACATAGTGGCGTTGCAGCACGCGGAACAGAGTGGCAACGTCCCTGTTGAGATCGTTGATGACCTCGCCGCGCGGACGCATGGTGCGCCGGAAGAAAATGCCGCCCATACCAACAAAAGGCTCGGCATAGGTATCATGCTCGGCGGCATCGATCAGGGGAACGATCTGCTTTGCCAGCAGTTTCTTGCCGCCGATATAGGCGGCGACGGGGGAAATCGGACGCACCGATTCCCTTTCCGCCTTGATAGGCGGACGCGGTGACAATTTCATAACTATTTCCTTGCATGCTCCCCGAGCGGACGCGCGTCCGTCGGGGTGGCCTGTTTGGCCAGTCAGGTCATGCGAGTGTCAGCTCGCGGCTCGGGTCGTTGGCGCGACCCGGCCCCCGTTTTCTAACGTGGGACAACTATGCTACACATTTTCACAGCAGTACGGAGGACATGCTGAAAATGGGTAGACTAGAACTGAAGATTCCAGCCTCAGATGTGAATGAAGCCCGCGATATGGGCGCAACGTGGGATTCCTATAATAAGATTTGGTATGTCCCTAACAAGATACCTCATGAGAGGTTCTCAAAATGGGAACGGCTAAGCAAAGAAGATACAGGGACTCTATGGGTCCTGACACGCGAGTATTTAGTAGCCCAAGCATATAGCCAATGTTGGAAATGTATGAATACGACCACTGTTTATGCTATACCGCTCATCTATCCAAACTTTGATCTAGAACCAGCAGGTGACAACGAAGATGAATCTTTCGAAGATGAATGCTGCACTATATCGGATAGCGGACACTCCTTCTACATGTGCTACACAAAATTTATTACAGAAAGTTTTGCAAGATCAATTAGTGAAATATCTAACAACCATTATTGTGTTGACTACAGCAAAACATCCGGATTTTCATATTGGATGAATCACTGCGACAAGTGTGGCGCAAAGATTGGTGATTTTAATTTGCTAAATGATGGTGGGGCTTTTGATGTTTTATCAGAAGAACAAGCCAGGAAGATTCTACTGAGAGAAGTGTCTGCAACATATATGGAAGCAACCTTTGACGATTTATCATCCCCTATTCTCTTTTTAGGTTCAATGCCTTTCCAACCTCTCACGTAGATGACTTACTCCATGCAAGTCCTTAGCTGCGCCCTCATCGTGGCATAATCCAGCATGGCGCGTTCCAGCGCCGCGCCCTGTGGCAGGGCGGCGATTTCGGCGGCCAGGCGTGTCTGCATGGCTCGGTCATAGACCGGCACAGGTGGACAGACGGACGGGCTAGAAACGCCCGTCGCGCAGCCGCTGCATAAGATCATCCCGAGTGCGAGGAGCGGCGGCAGCCGCCTTGATCTGGGCATCCTTGATCTCCGCTATCTGCTTCAATTGGTCTACGCGCTCGGCGGTGCGGCCAGCTTGACGCGCCCCCAGCAGGACGGCCATGACCGCCCCTGCCATCGCGGCCCAGCCAGCCAGCGTTAATGCATGACGGCCAAGCCACGCCTGAATCAGAGCGATCACCGCAGCCCCCGGCGGCGGTCGTCGATGCGCGCCCACACCATGACGCCAACAGCCAGAAGCGTTAGGGCCAGGAGCGCCCATTTCGCGGCGTCCAAAGATGGGGCCAGCGTGGTCAGAGTCGTCTTGGCCGGTTCCACGATCTGCTGAACGGCCTCGATGGCGGCGGTGCCTGCCGTGCTGGCCGTGGCAAGCTTGGCGGCCTTGACGGTGCGCGTCTGGGGCAGCGGCTTTTGCGGCGGTTCCACACCCGCCAGCACTAAGGCCTTGTCGATCTGGGCGTCGGGGTAGGGCTGCTGGCCGTTTTCGTGCTGGATGATGGCCTCGACCAGGGGGCGCAGGTCTTGATAGCTGTGCAGGTTCAATTCCTCCTTGCGCTCACGGCCAGTCCGCGCCGTGACGGAGGCGATATAGGCTCCTGTGCGATTCTCCGCCGGAGGGGCCCACCTGTTGATGATATCCTCGGTCGTGCGCAGGAAATATTTGTCCTGATAGGTGATCAGCGTCCGCGCCAAAGCCCGAATGCCATAGACCGGCGTTTCGAATGTAAGGAATGCCTCGTCAGTCTGGGTCTTGACCAAACCTTGCCAAGGGTCGCGTGATCTTCGGATGTTGCCAGGGTTGTTGTTGCGAATGCCGCGCGGTACGGGACGTGTGCTCATGGGGTGTCTCCAGTGATGGAATCGGGATAGGCACCTGCCGCATAGGCCGGTGGACATTTGGTGACGCGGCCCTGCCGCATGGCCTGGGCAGTCGCATCGCGCATCTGGTCCCATACGGGGCTTGTGTCTGGTATCTTTTTTTTAGGTGATGGCGTTTCTTCCTGCGCTGATGGCGGGAAGACGGCCTTATCATTCATCGTTTCACGCGGCTCATAGGTCGCACATCGCCGGAAAGGATGGCTTCGATCCTCTCCAGTGTGGCATTGGTCGCGGCGGAGCGTTCTTCGATCCGTGTCAGGCGGTCATTGATCGTGTCCTGGGTGTCGCCAGCTTTGACGATTGCTAATTCGATTCCGCTGATGCGTTGATCGCGGTGACGGTCCTCGGCGTCCTTGGTCGATACCCACCACACTGCCCCCGCCGCTTGCAGCAACAACGTGACGATCAGGGCGATGGGTACCTTCTTGTCTAAATGCCAGGGTTCTGAAAGAAAGCCGCCCTTTTTATCCGGGGCCATGAGGGGGCAATCATGCATGCGTGGGTCTCCCATGGGATGGATCAGGCCACGAGGGCCAGAAGATCGTCGTCGCTCTTGCGTTGATGGCTGTATTGAATGCGGCGCAGCCAGCCATTGAGGCAGGCCGAGTTGTTGTTTTGGCAGCCCAGCCACAGCCGATCCGCCGGGATAGCCCCAAGATTGGCCGTGTCCGTCGCCAGACTGGACGAGGCGCTGCTGGCCAAGGCACGGCTGCCTCCGCCCCAGGCGAATGCCACGCGACCTATGCCGTCGGGGGCGGCGCGCTCGAGATATCCGGGCGATGCTCCGCCCAAGAACTGATGCGCGCGCAGCTTGCCATCGATGATCTCCAGCGTGACGCGATTATTGAATGTTCCGTCGTTAAACTCGGCCAGGATGCCGGATGCGACGATAGCCGCAGGGCGTTCCCATTCCACGAAGAACGTCCCTGCCGCCTGGTTGAACCATGGCGCGACTGGCTGCACCAGACCAATGTCTGCGGCACGCAACGCCGCCGAACCTGTGGTGATGATCGGACTGCTGGCATGACCGCCCCGCTCAAGTTGTGGTGCGCCGATGCGCAGTGTAAAATTGACCGCCCCCGCTGCGATCACGTCCAGGCGCGCATTGGTCCAGGCAGTGCTGGCATTATTAAAGGTTCGCGTTACGCTCGGGCGCTGGGTATGCAAGGCCGCCGCGTCGGGGTTGATGGATATATCCCCAGATACCAAGGTGCCGCCTCCGCTGTTTCGCTCAACCACTTTATGGATGAGCGAGGCGTTGGCCAGACTGCCAGATATCAGGCGGTAATAGGCCGAGGCTGTCCAAGTCTGGCTGGACGATGCTGCAATGAATGTCGTAGCCTCAAATCCCAACGAGAACGTCCCTGATCCCGACCCTGCGAATGTCAGATCAAGATAGGGCATACCGTCCTCCGAGCCGGGCGCGGAGACGCTAATATTGACGCCACCGAGCAGGCCAGAGATGATCCAGTTAGTGGGTACGGCTCCACCACTGCCTAGCGTTCCGGCGACAGCCCCCGAGCAGGCTGAATTGCGCAAGCTGTTGATTCGCTCGGATTCAATCAGCAGGCACCGCGCCTCTAATGTGGCCGGATCAAAATCGATCCGCGCTTTGTCGGCAAGAGATTGCTGCAGCGTGCCGGTTAGGCTATGGCTCCATGCGGCAGAGGCACGCGAAAACGCGACGTTATTGGGCAGATTTTCGATCACTGGAACGGAGACGAGAGGCATCAGCCGGAACCACCAACCAGAACGTCTTTCAACGTCCCGCGCAGAATGTTTATCTGTTGATCCTGATCGGCCAGCCACAATCTTCCTGCCTCGGTCAACATGGCCTCGCGCAGGCGGCGCGGCGTTTGTAACCGCTCAAGATCGGCGATTTGACACCTGATCAGATATTCCGGCGAGGGCGGCGGGGGATCAAGCGCAACGGGACTTCCTTCGGCATTTGCCGAGATAACTTTCCCCTGCGAATTGGCCGTCATCAAAGCTTCATGCTCTTCCCGGGTAATCTCGACGGCGTCGGCCGGGATAGCATCGCCATGGATTTCGGGGATGTAGAATCCGTTTGTTGCGGCGCTGTAAAAAATTGTCATTGTCTTTCTCCTTTAGTAGCCCGTGGCTCTCCAGTGGAATGCTAATCCAGAGTTTGCAGCCCCACCTGCGGCGGTGCCAAACGCCGCGCTGTAAACATTCACCCCAGTCGTTCCGAGGCCGCCACTTTCAACCGCACCCCATGTGCCGTTAACTGTCGCCCCATTGATTGTCATCACGAACGCAGTCGCGGCTGTCGGGAATGCCGTGGGGAACGTGACCGCGACAAAGCCGCTGCTGGTTATACCGTTGCCCCATTGTTCGATTGATTTGTCTGGATATAGTCTCCATCCATTCGCCGTTTTGCTGGACAGAAACCCATAGCTATAGGGAAGTTGCGCGGTGCCGCCATCAACGACCCAGTTGGCCCCGGTGCTGGTCAGATAGACCTGGTCGCCAGTAAATAGAGCCATTGAGGTCACGGTGCTGCCATTCGGATAGAGCAAGTCCGAACCTTGGCGAGAGACGGTGATCGTGCCGCTGGACTGACCATTGATGATTCTAATCATGCTGCCGCTGGGACAGGCGGAGGCCATAGGCAACGTGACGGTATAGCTGCCACCGCTGATGCATTGCACCGTACGAATGAATTTGCGCGAGGTGCTGTTGACCAGGGTTGTCGCACCGGTCACCTGCTGCAACGCATCCATCCTGGGATAGAGCGCGGCAAGCGCATCGTCCAGCTGTGTATTATCCCCGCCGCTTAGGGTGATGCCAGCGGTCTCGATGACCGTGGCGATTTCCTCTTGAATGCCGTTGAACCAGATAGCGTTCAGCTGCGTCGATGGTGTCCCCAACGATGGGTTGCCATCGGTAAACCCATGCTTCCCGGCTCCGAATAGATCGATCGCTTTGGTCGATGTCGTGATGCGCTGCATCGCAGTCCCCTTTTTTAGATGTAGCCGAAAAGAACGTTTGTGTGTGCAGGCCTCAAGCGGCGGATGACGCATTCGATGACGTCGTCGCCCCAGTCGCGCAGGGAGTCCGTGCAGCTGGCTGCGCAGGTCATGACGGTCATGCGCAGCGCGGCCAGGTCGTAACGCCAGGTGTAACCCCACCCCGCGTCGCCCGTGTTGAGCGTGTCGGCGCAGGCCGATTCACAGGTAAAGGGTAGGAACTCGACCACCGCCGCCGCCGGCATGACGTCAGGCGGCACCGCCTCAATTGCGTCTGCTTGCCATTGCCGATTCGGGCCGCCGGCAAAATCCAGCTCCAGCACCATGCCGGACGACCTGTATCCCAGGGCCTCGGCCAGGGCGATGTAATAGGCTGCGTCTTGACCGCCGCGTCCGGTCAGGCGCATCAGCAGGGCCGCGCGGCGATAATCCACACTGCTGCCACTCGACGGCAGCCAGCATTCGTCCGGCAGTCCCGCCATGCGCTCCCATTCCGAGAGCATCTCGAATGTCTGCCTTGGATCCGTTTCCGATAGCAGTTCCGATGACCGCGCATCGATCCGCGCCAGTTCTTGCGCCAGGCCTGTCAGTAATTTCGTGAGGACAGAGTTAGATTCACGCGGCCAGGCGGGACCGTGCGGCAGCAAGGCTTGTAAGTTCTGGCGGTAATCGTCGGCGCTCATGCTGCCGGTCAGGTCCATGTGATGCCCCCGAAGGTCGCCAACTGGCCGGTGCTGTGGGTTACATTCGATGAGGGGCTGACCAAGACATGGTCGTACTCACCGGCGGCCGTCGAAATCGCCTCGCGGATATGCGAGATCAACAGCGTCTCGCCCGGCTCGGCCTCAATCCGCAGCAGATTGCGCAGAGCGGATTCGATATGGGCGCGCACTTCGGCGTTCGATGGAGCCAATCCGCTGATCGTAAAGGCCAAGGGTGCGGCAACGGGCGCGACCACCGTGACCTGGGCGGTGACAGGCCGCACAGAATCGATATGCGCCTGCACCGTCGCCACTTCCGGGGAGTCCGGGATCAGGCTGGCGTCGTCGTCGCGCACGAAGCGGACGGTGACCGTTCCCAGACCGAGTTCTTCCGGATAGCACCAGGCGCGGGTGACACCAGGGATTTCCAACGCCCAAGCCACATAATCATGGGCCGCGCCGCCATGGGGCGTCCGCCGAATGCGGGCCAGGATGCGGGCGCGGTAGGCGATATCCGTTTCGACATCCGCGCCGCCCGTGATCGCGCCGCTCGTGGCGGAGGACTGCACGCCAGCCAAGGGGCTGGTAAGAGACAAGGGCGTACCGGTCAGGCGGTTTCCGGCCTCGCCCGCAAGGACGGCGCGTAAGGCCGCCGTGGTGGATGCCCCTGTGGCCAGGACCTCCGCCGTGACCTGATACACCGCGCCATCGGCGGCCTGAAGCGTCGCGCCCACGGGGATCACGGCCCCTGCCTGCGTCGTGAAGGTAACGGTGCCTGTAGCCGTGGCCGCCGCCTTGCGCGCGACGCCCCAGATCGAGCCGTGGCGGTCCAGCCATTCGGTTTCTGCGGTATCGGCCAGGAACTGGCGCGAGAGCCAATCGATATAACCGTACAGGCCATGGGCCGCGCCAGCCTCAACGCGCGCCAAAACCTCGGCGTCACAGTGGCGTAGGGCCTCGTCCGCGCTCAGGCGCGTCAGGACGTCGGCGCGGGTGCGGCTGACCAGCGTCTCCAGGCTCGGGCGGCTAAATGGCATAGAGCGATCTCCAAAAATCGGCAAATCGAAGATCAACCTGCGACCCGTCTGATCGGGTGATCGCGATCAAAACATCCAGCCTATCCAGGCCCTGGCGCTGCGCTGTCACATCAACGCGGCTGGCGACACCGTCTTCGGTTAACCACGCCAGCGCCTCACGCACATAATCCTTGGCCCTAGCGATCGTCTCGGGGAGTAGCTTTTCCCGAGACAGCAACCACAAACGCGAACCGATCCGACTTCCGCTCGGCTCGGCGGTAGTATCGCCCCACCATCCCCAGCGTTGCTGCTCGGGTCCGACATCGCCCGGCTGGGCGCGCCGCCAGGTGAACAGGCTGATGGCAACGGCCCGGTGCAACGCCGCAACGGGCGTCATATCGGCGTTGACAATCTTTCCATCCACGATCACTTGGACGTCGTCGGACAGCATGGCCACCTACCTCAATCGTCGCAGTGGGCGATGATGTCGCCCGTGCATTCCAGTAAGGGCATCTCGCAGCGCAGTTTGGGCGTGTTGGTCACCGTGATCGGATGGCCACCGCCATCCACCACGATCCCGCCGCGCGAAAGCTTGATAACGTGTCCAAGATCGTCGTACAGAGCGACCTCGCCTTCGGCCAGGTTTCGCAATCGATAGCGGCGGTCGGGGGTCGCCAGCACCACGCCGTGGGACCTGTCGCCGCCAAAGAACAGCGTGATGGCCTCGGCACCGGGATGGGGATGGGCCGTAAAGCCATAAGGCTCGATATGCTCCACCCCGTCCTTGATCTCGCCCGCCATCAGCCGGAGCTGCAGGCCCTGCATCTTCAAGGCGGCATTGACCATCACCACGACGCCCCGACTGGCCAGATTGCCGATGCGCCGCGCGAACGGAGCGAGGGCGCGGGATATCTGTCGCTCAGACATCCACATCCTCGCCAGCATTGGGTACCGTGTATCCTTCGGGCGGCGTCAGGCTTAGGGTTGTCAGCATGCCTCCCTCGTCGAGGGTATAGGCGACTTCGGTAATCAGCAGATCGCGGTCGATGCCAAGCCATGCATCGGTGACATGGACCATCATATTGGGTTTCCACAAAGCCCCGTCCGCCTGCCGCCAACCCTGAACGGTATAGGTGACCGCCTCGGACTTGGCCGCGCGCAGGTCGCGTTCGTATTCGGCGCGGTTGCCGCAAGACGGAGTGTCCGCCTGGCCGCTTTGCGTGACGACCAGCAATCGGTGACGACGAATGGCCTTGTCTGTGGCTGACCCAAGACATTCCGATGCGCCGACACCAAAAAGGCTATCGGTTCCACTGCCCTGCCCTTTGGCCTGATATTCAGAAAAGCGATCCCGCCAATCGCGGGATATCTCTCCCGTCAGAATATTCCCGCCCAGCTCCAGGGCCGTCGTCGCGCGCAACAGGCCGGGTTTTGTGATGACTAGCGCGCCCGCCGCATCGTCCGTCGCGAGCAATTGGCGTTGACGCAGCAGGCGGTCCAGGCTTTCGAATACCGTCTCGCCCTGCTGAACCTGGTGATCCGCTATCGGGCGACCTGTGTCCACCTCGGTCCGCACCGCGATGCCGTAAGGCTTGGCCAGGGCGGCGGCGATGGTCTCGACCTTTTGTCCCAGCCATTGGCCGGGGGCATCATGGGCGCTGCAATCGACGAGGTCCGCCGTGCGGCTGCGTCCGTTCACAGCCACCGTCAGCGCGTGGGCGTCGTAACGAACAGGGACCGCATCGACATAGCCTGTGACCACAAGATCGTCGCCGAGCCGCAAGGCGCAGGCATCTCCGGGAACGCAGGGCAGATCGGGGCCGCTTTGTCCTGGCCAGCGCAAGGTGATGTCGATATCGAAGTCCCGCGCTGCCCGTTCGATTCCTGCCGTGACGCGAACGCTCTTCCATCCCTCGTAAAGCTGATCCTTGATCTGGAGAATGACGCGATCAGACGGGGCCGTCATCGGTTGAGGGCCAGCAGGGGTTCGGGCGGTACGAAGCTTGGGTGACGAATCTTGTTCCTGGCGACGATCTCGCTGGTGCGGCCCGTGTCTTCATACAGATTATAGGCCACCGCCAAAGCGGGAAGCGTGGTTCGCGGCGTCACCGTCACCAGCCGCGCCGCGTTTTTGGCCCGTACCGTCAAGTCACGGTGCAAGGCCGCGCGCAGGTCCGACCAGGCGTTCAACAGCCCGTCATCGGTGGTCGCCAGGATCTCCGCATCGATGCCGCGTGTCAGTATGCGCCGCGCCGACATGGCATCTTGATAGACCGTGACCGGCATCCGGCTGGCTTGATCGGCCCCTTGGACAAGCAAGGCCCCACGCGCCAAGGCGCGTAAGGCGGCGGCGTTGGTGCCTGCCTGGACGCCCATGGGATCGATAGCGCCGGTTGATGTCGGTGCGGCCAAGGCCGAATGACCCGATGCGGCCCATGAGACCATCGAAGAAAAAGCATCCACAGAGTTCGCGCTCGGCCAGATGCTTTCAGGCGGGGTCAACGCGGCGATCATCTGATCGGCCAAAGAAGACGGAGTTTGTGTGATAGCCGTCGGGGCTTGTTCGTCCACCATCCGTACCCACTGTCCCGTGGCATCTGCATCGGTAACCAGCCCTCGCGCGGCATCCAACACGCCGTCCAGATTGCTCTGCGCCGCGACCGTCGCCCATTCCGCCATGCCCGCCAATGTAAAGGCCGACGAGAACCACGCCGCCAGCGCGCCCAGCGCGGCGGTCGCGCGCAACTGCACATGTCGATCCGTCGCCAATTGCGAGGAGGGGAATACCAGTTCGCCAGCCTCGGAAAAGGACAGATCGAACCGCGCCATGCCGCCTTCCGCGCGGCTATGCGAGACGCGGCAACGCAAAACAGAGACCTGAACCGTCCCGTAATAGGGATGGATCAGCTGGCCCGGCCCCTCGGTTTCAAGCGCGGAGAGCAAAGCATCGCGCGCCAACATGTAATCAGGCCCGATGACGAAGCCGTAAAAGCTTATCTCGCGCGTCGCGCGGCCCATGTCTTCGGCATAGGGCTTGTCGCGCTGCGGATATTCGTGAACGACAGTGCGCCGCCCGGCGACCAGATCATCCCCATCCACATGGAACGGAACCCCCCGAAAACTGGCGGGGCGCATGGATTCACGCCATGACATCAGGGCGCGCCCCAAGCGGTCGAGCTGTATCCGACATCGGGATTAAGCGTCAGGCCGGGCTGATTGGTCTCCGCCTTCGTCACACGCAGCCCCTGGGGGGCATTATCAAAGCGCACCGTGACCTCGCCGTTTAGGTTCTGCCGCCCCGAGATAAGGCTGGTCGATGGCTGGGCGCGCGGCAGGAAAGCCGTGGCGTCCGACAGGCTGGGCGCGCGTCCAGATAGGACGTCGATCCCGGCGCGCGCCATGCGTACCCCGTCCATGATCGGGCGGATGAAGGCCGAGATGCGATCCCATATCCCTGAGAACCAATTCACCAGCCCTTCCCAGGTGCTTTTGGTCGCGGCGGAGACATCGTCCCACAGGCCTTTGAAGAAAGCCGAGATTGGCCCCCAATTGGCGATGATAACGCCCGCCGCCATGGCGACGGCCTGCAAGATCAAGAGCCAAGGACCTCCGAAGGCGCGCATCCCGACGCCAAGGATGGTGAGCGCGCCGCTAAGCACCAACGCCCCCAGTTTCAGACCCACGAATGCCGTCGCAGCAGCCGTCAGCGTCCTGACTAAGGCCGGGTTCTGGCCGATATAGACGCGCACTGCGTTGGCCAGATCGCCCATATCCGTCATGAATGCTTTGATCTCCGGGGCTAGGGTCTCGGCGATGGCGGCGGCCATGTTGGTCAGGTTCCCCATCGCGGCCTCGGTCAGATTCTTAAGCGTGGCCAGCTGCGCGTTGACACGCATCAGCAGATCGGCCTGGCCGGTCAGCTGGGTCTGCATGGCCGAATAGGCTTCCTTGCCACCGTCGATCATCAGCTGTACGACTTGCAGCGTCTCTGCATCGTCACCGAAAAGCTTTTTAAGCAAGGGCACGCGCTGCGCCGTGGTCAGGGCTTTCAGCTTTTGAAGCTGCGCGAACATCTTATCGAACCCGCCGAACTCGCCCTTGCCGTTGGTGAAGTCCAGATTGATGCCCTGTTTTCCTAAGACTGCATTCACCGCGCCGAGTTTCCGGGCGTCGAAGAACGCCATGAACATTTTGCGATAGGCGTTGCCTGCCGACTCGCCCGCCATGCCGGTGCGGATGGCCGTCGCCAGAAGAGGGGCCATGGCCTTGCCAGCCTCCAACCCCTTGATCTTGACCATATCCAACGCCGGAGTGAGCTTGGAAAAACCCGCCAGCATGTCCTGACTATCCACGCCCAGATTGGCCGTGCGCTGAATCACGTCCATCAAGTCCAGCATGTCTTGGGGCGTGGTGCTGGTGGCCGTGCGCATCTTGGCCGCGAATTCGGCGGCTTGCTCGGGGGCCAGCTGCAATTGCACGCCCAGATAGGCGGCGGATTTTCCGATGCCGTCCAGGATGTCGCGGCCTTGCACGCCCTGACGCACCAGGGCCGTCATCATATTCTGAAAGTCGGCAGTGGTTC